>NZ_AYWU01000038.1:0-49810 GCF_000502375.1 Mesorhizobium sp. L48C026A00
GCGGCGGACACGACAGGGGGAAAACTGTAACCCATGTATCCGGTTCAAAGTGTTACCCATCTATCAACTGGACACAGGGCGATGAGGGGCGGCGCAGACTTCGACGATTGGTCGTCTCCAACACGAGTCGCGCGCTATCTTTTGTCTGGAGCGATGCTCCCGCGCACGCACCCCTTGCGGTCTGCCGCAACTTTGAACAGTCTGGCCAGCGGGACGAGGGGCAGGACATGCGCGGCGAAGTGCTTCACTATGACGAGGATCAGGGTTTTGGTTTCGTCTCCGGGGCCGACGGCAACCGCTACACGTTCGCGCGCGAGGATCTGCGCCGAGAGGCGACGATACGCAGGGGCACGGCCATCGAGTTCCAGCCGGCTGGCGGACGGGCACGCGAGGTTTTTTCGATCCGTGTCCAGGCTGCCAGTCCGACGGACGCAACCGTGGCCCCGTCTCAGGCCGGAAATGCGCCCGTGGCGCCGCAACATTTCGGCCGTTTCGCTGAAAATGCTCCCGCCACCGACCTTTGGAGCTACTTCCGGCGGGGCCTGACTGAAAATTACTTCAATTTCGCCGGCCGTGCCCGCCGCAAGAATATTGGGGCTATTGCCTGTTCTGGGCGATCGCGCTGATCGTGGTCGTCGGCGTCGGCCTCTTCATCGACGACGCGATGGGCGATCTTGACGAATTGCCGGCAGCGACGGTCGGTCTTTGCGGCGCGTTTGTGCTGGCGACAATCCCGCCTTGGATCGGACTGAACGTGCGTCGCCTGCACGACATCGGCCTGACCGGCTGGCTTTTTCTGGCGGTGCTCATCCCGACCATTGGCTGGCTGATCATCCTGGTCTTCGCGCTGATCCCGACGCAGGCCCGTGAAAATCAGTGGGGCCCGGTGCCGGCGGGGGTCAGGGCCTAGCTGGTCGACACAGCGATTTTGAGGGACTGGAAGCCGGGCGGACGTCGATCGCCAGCAGGCTTAGCCCAGGAATCTGGCGATGATCGCGTCGCCCATCTCAGCGGTGCCGACCTCGGTCATGCCAGGGGAAAGAATATCCCTAGTGCGCAAGCCCTGGTCGAGCACGGCGGCGATGGCGCTTTCCAGGCGATCGGCCTCAGCCACCATGCCGAAGGAATAGCGCATGGACATGGCGAAGGAGGCGATCATGGCGATCGGGTTGGCGATGCCCTTGCCCGCGATGTCGGGCGCCGAACCGTGCACCGGTTCGTAGAGCGCCTTGCGCTTTTTCGTCTTGGCATCCGGCGCGCCGAGCGACGCCGAAGGCAGCATGCCGATCGAGCCGGTCAGCATGGCGGCGATGTCGGACAGCATGTCGCCGAACAGATTGTCGGTGACGATGACGTCGAATTGTTTCGGCCAGCGCACCAGCTGCATGCCGCCGGCATCGGCCAGCATGTGGTCGAGCTTGACGTCGCCATATCTGGCCTTGTGCGTCTGCGTGACGACCTCGTTCCACAGCACGCCCGACTTCATCACATTGCGCTTTTCCATCGAGGTGACGTGGTTCTTGCGCGTGCGTGCCAGCTCGAAGGCGACGCCCGAGATGCGCTCGATCTCGAAGGTGTCGTAGACTTGGGTGTCGATGCCGCGCTTCTGGCCGTTGCCGAGGTCGATGATCTGCTTGGGCTCGCCGAAATAGACGCCGCCAGTGAGCTCGCGCACGATCAGAATGTCGAGCCCCTCGACCACCTCCTGCTTGAGCGAGGAGGATGCCGCCAGCGCCGGATAGCAGATGGCCGGCCTGAGATTGGCGAACAGCTCCATGTCCTTGCGCAGCCGCAGCAGTCCGGCTTCCGGGCGCACCTCATACGGCACCGCATCCCATTTCGGCCCGCCGACGGCGCCGAACAGCACCGCGTCGGCGGCCATCGCCTTGGCCATGTCGGCATCGGAAATCGCCGCGCCATGCGCGTCATAGGCGCAGCCGCCGACCAGCCCCTCATCGGTGACAAAACCGCTGTCGAGCTTGTCGTTCATGACGGCGATCAGCTTCTTCACTTCGGCCATCGCCTCGGGGCCGATGCCATCGCCGGCGAGCAGGAGAAGATTTTTCGAAGCCATCCGGAACCGTCCTAATTGTGGCGCATGAAATCGGAATCGATTTCGCAAAGCATCATGCGCAGAAACAAAATTCTACAGCGTCCCTTTTCGCGGCCAAAGGACGCGCGGCGCTGTCGTGAGCCGCGGCCTTGCTAAACGCCCAGTGGGCTATGTGCAAGCCTTTGCATCCTTGTCGATGAACGCGCCTCGAAAGGTCGCGCAAGCTCCTGCACCGCCGTCGAACTCAGCGCTTGAGTGCCGTCACTTCGATCTCGATCTTCATTTCCGGCTTGTTGAGCTGACAGACGATCATCGTCGCCGCCGGCCTGATGTCGCCAAAAGCCTCGCCGAGGATCGGAAAGACGATGTCGACGAAGGCCGCGTCGGAGATGTAGTAATGCGCCCGCACCACATCGGCCATCTCAAAACCGCCGTCCTGCAACGCCTTGGCAATCGTCGCCAGGCAATTGCGCGTCTGCGCCTCGACCGTCTCCGGCATCGACATGGTCGCATAGTCGTAGCCCGTTGTTCCGGAAACGAAACACCAGTCGTCCTGTACCACGGCACGCGAATAACCGGCGGCCTTCTCGAAGGGCGAGCCGGTGGAGATCAGTTTTCGCATGGTTCCCTCGCATATTCTTCAGGCGATATTGAGCTGAAGACGTGCCTTCCGGCTATGGGCCAGGCGGGGTGGATCGACAGCGCAAACCGTTATAGGCAGGCATGTCGGCCCTGCGTTCGATCGCAGCGAGGTCGAGCGAGCGGCTCGAACTCCTCAAGGCCCCACCAGAAAGGCAGCGGAACAGGCATCGGCCAACGCAGTGGTCTCCGTCCCGAAAGCCGAGCGGCAGCGAACGTCGATTGTTTCAGCGGCGATTTCATGGCAGGGCGCAAGGACATTCAAGATTGGCCGAAACATCCTCCACTTCGTCATCCTAGGGCGAAGCAAGGAGCGAAGCGACGCGGCGCAGACCCTTGGATCCATGCCGTCACCTCGCGGCAGTGCTCCTGCGGACCAGAACCGAACGCTACCACCCCGTTCCGCGCTCGACCCTTCTGGATTGGTCTTCTCGATCAGTTCGATCTTCCATTGGCGCAGCGGTGGACGCAAGCGCCGTTCTGAGCCGCTGCATTCTTGGGCTGATGTCACGGAATGGATCCCAGGGTCTGCGCTGCGTCGCTTCGCTCCTTGCTTCGCCCTGGGATGACGAGGGCGTAGGAGCTCACGGCTTGTCGCAGACGCTGGNTGTCACGGAATGGATCCCAGGGTCTGCGCCGCGTCGCTTCGCTCCTTGCTTCGCCCTGGGATGACGAGGGCGTAGGAGCTCACGGCTTGTCGCAGACGCTGGTGATTGGCAGCTGGGGCAGGCGGCCGCCAACGACCGTCCATCGTCTCTTTCGGGCTCTGTCTAAGAGCCAAAGCCCTCCGTGCAGAGAAACTGGCTAGCTTTTTCGGCCCCGCGCCGCCAGCGTCCGCAACCTCAGCGCGTTGAGGCGGATGAAGCCTTCGGCGTCCTTCTGGTCGTAGGCGCCGCGGTCGTCCTCGAAGGTGACCAGCGCGTCGGAATAGAGCGTCTTGTTCGACTTGCGGCCGGTGACGATGACGTTGCCCTTGTAGAGTTTCAGCCGCACCGTGCCTTCGACGTCTTCCTGGCTCTTGTCGATCATCGCCTGCAGCATCAGCCGCTCGGGCGCGAACCAGAAGCCGTTGTAGATCAGCTCGGCGTAGCGCGGCATGAACTCGTCCTTGAGGTGGGCGGCGCCGCGGTCGAGCGTGATCGATTCGATCGCCCGGTGGGCTGATATCAGGATGGTGCCGCCGGGGGTCTCGTAGACGCCGCGTGATTTCATGCCGACGAAACGGTTCTCGACAAGGTCGAGCCGGCCGATGCCGTTGTCGCGGCCGAGATCGTTGAGCGCCGCCAGCATCGTCGCCGGCGATAGTTTCTTGCCGTCGAGCGCGATCGGATCGCCCTTCAGGAATTCGATTTCGATCTCGGTGACCTTGTCCGGCGCGTCCATCGGCGAGATGGTGCGCTGGTGGACGAATTCCGGCGGCTCGCTCCACGGGTCCTCCAGCACTTTGCCTTCGGAGGACGAATGCAGAAGATTGGCGTCGACGGAAAACGGCGCGTCGCCCTTCTTGTCCTTCGGCACCGGGATCTGGTGCTGCTCGGCGAAGTTGATCAGGTCGGTGCGCGACTTGAACGACCAGTCGCGCCATGGCGCGATGACCTTGATGTCGGGATTGAGCGCATAGGCCGAAAGCTCGAAACGGACCTGATCGTTGCCCTTGCCGGTTGCGCCATGCGCAATCGCATCGGCGCCGGTTTCTTTTGCGATCTCGACCAGGTGCTTGGAGATCAGCGGCCGGGCGATCGAGGTGCCGAGCAAATAGGTGCCTTCATAGACGGCGTTGGCGCGGAACATCGGGAAGACGAAGTCGGAGACGAACTCCTCGCGCACGTCGACGATGCGAATGTCCTTGATGCCCATCATCTCGGCCTTGCGCTGCGCCGGCTCCAGTTCGCCGCCCTGGCCGAGATCGGCGGTGAAGGTGACCACCTCGGCGCCAAGCTCGGTCTGCAGCCATTTCAGGATGATGGAGGTGTCAAGGCCGCCGGAATAGGCGAGCACGACCTTCTTGACGGCTTTTGCTTTCGACATTTGGCTGTTCCGCGACAGGGTTCTTTGCGGGCGAGGTATCACGGCCTTTCCGGGCTGCGCAAGAGACGAACGGTCCCTTGGTCGCTGCTGGCATACTGGATCAGGCCAGTCGCTGGTGCGGAGAAGACGCTTGCGGTATAGGCTGCGCTTTCTTTATCCAGGGGCCCGCAGATGTCCTTCATTCCCGACACCACCACGCTGATCCAGTTCGCCATCGCCACCGTGATCCTGGCGATCACGCCGGGCCCCGACATGACGCTGTTCGTGTCGCGCACGCTGAGCCATGGCCGCGCCACCGGCTTTGCCTCGATGGCCGGCGCGCTGTTCGGCACGCTGATCCACACCACGCTGGTGGTGGTAGGAATCTCGGCGTTGATCGTCGCCTCGCCGATGTCTTTCCTGGCCCTGAAGATCTTCGGCGCTGCCTATCTCGTCTTCCTGGCGTGGCAAGCGATCACCAAGGGATCGGCGTTTTCGCCCGAGAAGAAGAGCGGGCCGGAGATTTCGCTGTTTCGCGCCTGGGCGGCAGGGCTCGGCGTCAATCTGCTCAACCCGAAGATCATCCTGTTCTTCATGACCTTCCTGCCGCAGTTCGTCTCGGCCCATGATCCCAACGCGCCCGAAAAACTGTTCTTCCTCGGCGCGATGTTCGTCGTTTTGTCGATTCCGGTAACAGCGCCGATGGTCTTTGCGGCAGAAAAATTCTCGGCCGCGATGAAAGCAAGCCCGCGGGTGACGCGCGCCGTCGACTATCTGTTCGCCGGGGTGTTTTCGGCCTTCGCGCTCAAGATCCTGACCGCCCAGGCGAAGTAGACCTTCCGGCTTGGCGCCAGCTTCCGGCCGAGCGCCCGGCGCTCAGCCAGTAGAAAATGCCGCCGACCATGCCGCTGCCGATCACGGCAGCGACGACGCGCGGGTCGGTGATCTCGAAGTTGGCGTCGGCGGTCTGGTGGGCGAAGCCGAGGAAGACCGCCGCGACCACCGCGCCCGCCAGCGCATAGAACAGCCAGTCGCGCCGTCCGAGGATTTCCGAGACGAGAATCGCCACCGCTGCCGGCATAAAGGCGAAATAGGCGACGAACAGCGCAACGAAGGGGATTGAAAAATACAGCGAGGCCGTCGCCGCCGGCTGCACATGCTCCGGCGTATAGCCCAGCGACGCCAGGAACATGACGTTGAGGAAAGCGCTGGCCGCTAGCGCGGCAACGCCATAACCGATCAGGATGATGGCGAAGCGGATGAAGTAGGCGACAAGGCGGGTCACGCCTCGCCGTGCCCCGCGATCATCATTGCTTCCAGCGCGAGCCGATCGACCTTGCGCATGCGCTCGGATTCCGACTTGAGCTGGCCGCAGGCGGCGAGGATATCGCGGCCGCGCGGCGTGCGGATCGGCGAGGCATAGCCGGCATTGTTGATGTAGTCGGCGAATTTCTCGATGGTCTCCCAGTCCGAGCACTGGTAGTTGGTGCCCGGCCACGGATTGAACGGGATCAGATTGATCTTGGCCGGAATGCCTTTGAGCAGCTTGATCAGTCCCTTGGCGTCCTCGATCGAATCGTTGACGTCCTTCAGCATCACATATTCGAAGGTGATGCGGCGGGCGTTCGACAGGCCGGGATAGGCGCGGCAGGCGGCGATCAGCTCTTTCAAGGGATATTTTTTGTTGATCGGCACCAAAAGGTCGCGCAGATCGTCATTGGTGGCGTGCAGCGAGATCGCCAGCATGACACCGATCTCGTCGCCGGTGCGGAAGATCTCCGGCACGACGCCGGAAGTCGACAGCGTGATGCGTCTCTTCGACAGGGAAAGCCCGTCGCCGTCGGACGCGATCAGCAGCGCCTTCTTCACCGCCTCGAAATTGTAGAGCGGCTCGCCCATGCCCATCATGACGATGTTGGACACTTTCCGGCCCTCGGCCGGAACGACCGCGCCATCGGGCGTGTCGCGGTCGGGGAAATCGCCGAGCCGGTCGCGGGCGGTCAGAAGCTGGGCGAGGATTTCCTCCGCGGTCAGGTTGCGCACCAGCTTCTGCGTGCCGGTGTGGCAAAAGGAGCAGGTCAGCGTGCAACCGACCTGTGAGGAGATGCAGAGCGTGCCGCGGCCTTCTTCGGGAATGTAGACGGTCTCGATCTCGACCGGCCGGCCGGCGCCGCGCGGCGGAAAGCGAAACAGCCATTTGCGCGTGCCGTCGGAGGAAATCTGCTCCTCGACGATCTCGGGCCTGGCGACGGTAAAATGCTTGTCGAGCTCGGCGCGCAGATCCTTGGAGATGTTGAACATACCGGCAAAGTCGGAGACGCCGCGCACATACATCCAGTGCCAGAGCTGCTGGGCGCGCATCCTGGCCTGGCGCTCCGGCACGATGCCTGATGCAACGAGCGCAGCGCCAAGCTCGGCGCGGGTCAGGCCGATCAGCGACGGTTTTTCCGCCGGCGCGGCGCGGGGGCGCAACGCGTCACGGGCGCCTTCAGTGGTAAGGTCGAATGAGAGGGTCATTGTTGCGCCAATATAAGCGATTTACGGCCGATTACAGCATCGTGCCCGAAATGAAGCGCGGCGCATAGCACAGCTTGACGGCGGAGTCATGCAGGGGCGATCTTTACCTTCTTCCCACAAGGGGGGGAAGGGAGAGCCGTGCCAGGCCCGGACCCGGCCGCTCACTCAAACCCGGCTTTGGCTATTTGCACTTGGCGATGGACGACAGCGCCGCCGAAATGCCTTTCAGCGAAAAGACATAGGTGGTGGTGTTGCCGCGGCCGGACTTCGCCTGCACCTTCATGTCGCTGCCGGTTTTCATCGCGGCGATCAGCACCGGCTCCTCGGCGGCGTTTTCGACCCAGGCCGACTTGCCGCGGGTGAACATCGAAAAGCTCTTGCCGTCGATGGTGACGGTGGCCTTGGAGTTTTCCTGGAAATTGTAGCCGGCGATGAATTGCGGCTCGTAAGACACTTGCTGTCCCGGCCGCTGGCTGACGAAGAAGAACATGTCGCCATGGTCAAGCGTCGGCGGCTGCTTGTCGGTCGGCACGGTCAACACATAGCAAACCTTGCCGCCCGACGCCTGGTAGCTGTAGGTGCCCCAGGCATTGTGCTGGCCGATTTTGGTTGCCGACTGCGCCAGAGCCGGCGCTGTCATGGCCACCAGTGCCAGGCTCGAAATTGTAGCAATCAATCCGCGCATCGCTTTTCCCATATATGGTGCGGAGGCAGGCCGGCTCGGCGTCCTGCCCGTCGCTTCATTTTGATTTAATCTGGGTTACCAAACGGTGAAGTTCCCTCAGGAAAAGGACATCCACCCCAGGAAACCGCCGCCATCCTTGCGCCCGTCGCTCGAAAGCGGCAGTTGCAACGTCCCTTTCGCGACTTGGATGCCACGAAAGCGGCAAGAGTTTGACTTTTCTGCCTTATCGCCGGCTCAGCCGTTGTCGGCAATCGCCTGTTTGGCGGCGAGCCGATGCGCTGATGTGATGTGGGCTTTGACGGTGGTGATCGCGGCGGTCAGCACGGCGATGTCGTCGGTAAAGCCCAGTCCGAGGACGAAGTCGGGGATGACGTCAGCCGGCAGCACGAAATAGCCCAGCGCCGCCACCAGGATGCCCTTGGCGCGCAGCGGCGTGTTCTTGTCCATGGCGCAGTAGTAGGCGGCGACCAGTTCCTCCATGAACGGGATCTGCCGGGCAGCCCGCTTGGCCGTGCGCCAGAATTTCTCGCGCACTTCGCTCTCGTCGCCCGGCTTGCCGCCAAAGCCGAAGAAATCAAAACCTGATTTTTGCGCCATCAGTCTCTCCTAACGAGGCTGCGCATGGCGTTCCACGCGCGCCTGCCAGCGGAAAATGTGGTGAAAGCCCCAGTCCACTACAAGAGCCCGGCCGTTCCGCGGCCTGAAAAATCAGGCTACGGCGTCGACAGATCTCCAACGACCTGACCGAAATAGCGGCTCATCGTCCTGGCCAGTTCTAAGTCGAGCGCGGTCAGGCCGCCGGCATCATGGGTGTTCAGCGTCACGTTCACGGTGTTGTAGACGTTCGACCAGTCGGGGTGATGGTCGATCGTCTCCGCCGCCAAGGCGACGCGGGTCATGAAGGCGAAGGCTTCGGAAAAATCGCTGAAGGTGAAGCTGCGCGTGATCGAGCCGCCATCCTCGGCCAGCGACCAGCCGTCGAGCCCGGCCAGCGCCTCGGCGACCGCCTCCCTGCCCAGTTTCTCTCTCGCCATGGTCGCTTCCCGTGCTATCTGGATTTGCAGTCTTCAGCATAGTGCCGGATCGATGAGCCCCAAGCCGATAAAATCCATTCTCTTTGTCTGTCTCGGCAATATCTGCCGCTCGCCACTGGCGGAGGGCGTGTTGCGCGCCGTCCTGGCAGAGCGCGGCCTCGATCGGGATATCCTGCTCGATTCGGCCGGGACCAGCGACTGGGAAGCCGGTTCGGCACCCGACCCGCGCTCGATCTCGATCGCCAAGCGGCACGGCGTCGATATTTCCGGACAGACGGCGCGCAAGCTGGCGCCGGACGATTTTTCGCGTTTCGACCTCATTCTCGCCATGGACCGATCGAATCTCCGGGATCTTAAAGCGCTGGTGCCTGCCGCCATGCGCGACCGTGTCCATCTGTTCCTCGAGTTCGCCGAGGGAAAGGTGGGCGACGTGCCGGACCCCTATCATCAGGGGCCGGAGGCGTTTGCCTCGGTCTACCGCATGATCCGCGAAGCGTCGGAGGCGCTGGCGACGCGGCTCGATGCACGGGCATCGGCGCCCGACAGCGGCCAGGCCTCCTCGACGATGTAGGGTCCGCCGCCGACCGAATCGCGCGACGACATCAGGACGAAGCGGCCGACACGGAAGGGCAGCGTCGAAAAATTGCCGCGCGCCGAAAGATACTGGGCGACGTCGAGCGGGCTCGAATTGCGCAACCTGGCCAGCGTCACATGCGGCATGAATTTGCGCGGGTCGGCGGGGATGCCGAGGCGCTGGCAGATGCGCTCGATCTCGGCTTGCAGCGCCGCAAGATCGGGCGAGAAGGAGACGCCGGCCCACACCGCGTGCGGTTTTTTCTGGCCGAAGGCGCCGACGCCGGACAGTGTCAGCGCGAAGGATGGGCGGTGGACACGGTCGAGCGCGTTGGCGATCTCGTCGGCGACATGGCCCTCGACATCGCCAATGAAGCGCAGCGTCATATGGTAGTTCTCGACGTCGATCCAACGGGCCCCGGGCAGGCCGCCCCGGAGCAGGGACAGCGAAAGGGCGGCATCACGCGGTATTTCGAGGGCGGTGAAAAGACGCGGCATGGCAAGCCTCCTGTCCTCGAATCGAACTCTGCCCCTAGCGAATCATCGAAAATCGAGCGGGGCAAGCGGTTTGTTGGTTGCACCTGGCCTAAAATCAAATCGTGCGGGAATGCGGAGCTTCATCGAAATCCGGTCCCTTCAAGAGTTGCCCTTAACCACGGCAATGGCTTTCTCGACATCCGGCAGTACGCGCTCGACCATGCGGTCGATGCCCTTGGCATTCGGGTGCAGGCCGTCCTCAAGTTGCATAGCTGGTTCGCCGGCGACGCCGTCGAGAAAGAATGGATAGAGCGGGACGCCGTGTTTTTCCGCCAGTTTCGGGAAGATCGCGTCAAAGCCGTTCTGGTAGTCGGCGCCGAGATTGGGGGCGGCGCGCATGCCGGCCAGCAGCACGGCGATGTTGCGCTGCTTCAGCTTCGCCAGCATGGCGTCGAGATTTTTTTGGGTGATATCGGGAGAAACGCCGCGCAGCATGTCGTTGGCACCGAGTTCGAGAATGACAAGCTGCGTGCCGTCCGGCACCGACCAGTCGAGCCGCGACAGGCCGCCACTCGACGTATCGCCGGATACGCCGGCATTGGCGACGGTCACATCGTGGCCCTTGGCGCGGAGTGCTGCCTCAAGTTTCCGGGTGAAGCCTTCGTCCGGTCCGAGGCCAAAGCCTGCCATCAGGCTATCGCCGAAACCGACGATCGTGAACGGCTCGGCGCGCGCCGATGAAACGGCGCCGCAAATTTCGAGGAAAAGGAAGAAGGCTGCGGCAAGTCGGTGTTTGAAAGCCATGCGGCCGGGCCCCATATGACCGAGAACATTATACTGGCGGTAGGCGGAATTCTGCCCTCCCTTTCCATATAGGACGATTTTATTTTGACAGAAGCCGTCATCGCGCTGAAAAATGTATCGCTGACGCTCGGCGAAGGAGCGTCTTCCGTCCATGTGCTGAAAGGGGTCAGCCTTGACGTGTCAAGTGGCGAGGCGACCGGCATCGTCGGGCCGTCGGGCTCGGGAAAGTCGACGCTGCTGATGGTTTTGGCCGGTTTGGAAAGGGTCGATTCGGGTACGGTACGGATTGCCGGCGAATTGCTGAACGGCAAGAGCGAAGACCAGATCGCATCGTTTCGTGGGCGAAACATTGGCATTGTCTTCCAGTCCTTCCACCTCATTCCCAACATGACAGCGCACGAAAATGTCGCAGTGCCGCTGGAACTAGCCGGCCATGCCGATCCGTTCGGGGTGGCGGCGCGGGAGCTCGAGGCGGTGGGCCTGAGTGACCGCGTCACTCACTATCCCGGCGAATTGTCCGGCGGCGAACAGCAGCGTGTGGCGATCGCCCGGGCGCTGGCGCCTTCGCCGCGCATCCTGATCGCTGACGAGCCGACCGGCAATCTGGACCAGGCGACGGGACGGCAGGTCGCCGATCTCCTGTTCGCCAAAGCGGCCGAGCGCGTCATGACGCTGGTGCTGGTCACCCACGATCCGGCGCTCGCCGCACGCTGCTCCCGGCAGGTATCGATGCGGTCGGGCCGGATCGAGGATGCGCCATTGCTTAAAGTGACGGCGTAGCGCAATGGCTGATAAGACCCCCTCATCCGGCCCTTCGGGCCACCTTCTCCCCGGCGGGGCGGTGGCGACCTCTTCTCCCCTCGGGGAGAAGGTGGCCGCGAAGCGGCCGGATGAGGGGGTCCCTTGGGCGCGCACCTTTTCACTCGCCTTCCGCTTCTCGCTGCGCGAGATGCGCGGCGGGCTGTCCGGCTTCCTGATCTTCCTTGCCTGCATTGCGCTTGGCGTCGCGGCGATCGGCGGCGTCAATTCGGTGGCCCGGGCGATTACCGCCGGTGTCGCCAACGAAGGCCAGTCGCTGCTCGGCGGCGATCTTCGTTTCCAGCTCAATCAGCGCGCCGCGACGCAAGCCGAGCAGGTCTTTCTTGACGGGCTGGGCACGGTTTCGCACAGCGCCAACATGCGCTCGATGGCGCGGCTCGAGGACGGCTCCGACCAGGCGCTGGTCGAAGCCAAGGCGGTCGACGGCGCTTATCCGCTCTATGGCGCGCTGCAGACCGAGCCGGCGCTGGCGAAGCAGGAATTGTTCGGCGAAAAATCCGGTGTTTTCGGTGCCGCCGCACCCGACCTTTTGTTCGAGCGGCTGAACCTTCGGATCGGCGATCGGCTGAAGCTGGGCAGCGCCACCTTCGAACTGCGCGTCCGGCTCGTCAACGAGCCGGACGCGGTATCCGACGGGTTCGGCTTTGCGCCGCGGCTGATGATCTCGACGGACGGGCTTGCCGCTTCCGGTTTGATCCAGCCCGGCAGCCTGGTTGAGAACGCCTACAAGGTCCGCCTGTCCGTCGGCACCAGCGAGGCGGGCATAAAAGCCATTCAGGATCAGGCGGCGGAGGATTTTCCCGAGTCCGGCTGGTCGATCCGCACGCGCAGCAATGCAGCACCGGCATTGTCCGCCAATATCGAACGGTTTTCGCAGTTCCTGACGCTGGTCGGGCTGACGGCGCTGGTGGTCGGCGGCGTCGGCGTGGCCAATGCGGTGCGCGCCTATCTCGACGGCAAGCGCGGCGTCATTGCCACCTTCAAGAGCCTGGGAGCTTCGGGCGGTTTCGTCTTTGCCGTCTACCTGGTGCAGATCCTGATGATCGCCGTGCTTGGCATCACGCTCGGCGTCGTGCTTGGCGCGCTGATGCCGTTCGCGGCGAGCGCGGCGCTGCAGTCGATCATTCCGGTGCCGGCGGAAGGCGGATTCTATCCCGGCGCGCTCGGCATGGCGGCGCTGTTCGGGCTGCTGGTGACGCTGGCTTTCGCCTTGCTGCCGCTCGGCCGGGCGCGCGACGTGCCGGCGACGGCGCTGTTTCGTGAAATGGGTTTTGAGGGCCGCGGTTTTCCGCGCCCGCTCTACACGGCGGCGGCGCTCGGCATCGCGCTGCTGCTGGCGGCGCTGGCCATTCTGTTTTCCGGCGACCGCTACATCGCCTCGATCTTCGTCGGCGCCACCATTTTTGCTTTTTTGGTGCTGCGCCTTGTCGGCGCGCTGGTGCAGTGGGCCGCCAAAAGGAGCCCGCGCGTTGGCTCGACGGTGCTCAGGCTCGCCATCGGCAACATCCATCGGCCGGGCGCCTTGACGCCGTCGGTGGTGCTGTCGTTGGGACTGGGGCTGACGCTTCTGGTGACGCTGGCGCTGATCGACGGCAATCTCAGGCGGCAGATTTCCGGCAGCCTGCCGGAGCGGGCGCCGAACTTCTTCTTCGTCGATATCCAGAGCAGCGATGTCGATGCGTTCTCGGAGCTAGTCGGCAGGGAGGCGCCGCAAGGCACGCTGGTCAAGGTGCCGATGCTGCGCGGCCGGGTGATGGCGCTGAACGGCGTCGACGTCGACAAGGTCAAGGTCCCGGCGGAAGGGGCCTGGGTGCTGCGCGGCGATCGCGGGCTGACCTACGAGGCCAGAATTCCTGCGAATGCGACGCTGACCGAAGGGACATGGTGGCCGGACAATTATGCCGGCGAGCCGCTGGTGTCGTTTTCGGCCGAGGAAGGCAAAGAGATCGGGCTGAAACTCGGCGATACCGTCACCGTCAACGTGCTTGGCCGCAACGTGACAGCGAAGATCGCCAATTTCCGCCAGGTCGAGTGGGAGACGATGGGCATCAATTTCGTCATGGTGTTTTCGCCCAGCACATTTGCCGGCGCGCCGCACAGCTGGCTGGCGACGCTCACCGAAAAGGGCGCGTCGCCGGCCGACGATGCCCGTCTTCTCAACGCTGTCACCCGTGCCTTTCCCGCGGTGACGACAGTCAGGGTCAAGGACGCGCTCGACATCGTCAATCGGCTGGTGGCGCAACTCGGCACCGCTATCAGGGCCGCGGCTGGGGTGGCGCTGATCGCCTCGGTGCTGGTGCTGGCCGGCGCGTTGGCGGCCGGCAACCGCGCCCGCATCCACGATGCGGTGGTGCTGAAGACGCTGGGCGCCACCAGGAAGACGCTGATCGCGGCCTTTTCGCTGGAATACATGCTGATCGGCCTCGCCACGGCGATCTTCGCGCTGGCGGCAGGCGGCATTGCGGCGTGGTTCGTTGTCGCGCGCGTCATGACGCTGCCATCGCATTTCATGCCCGATGTGGCGGTGGCAACCATTGTCTTTGCCTTGCTGGTCACGGTCGGCATCGGCCTCGCGGGCACCTGGCGGGTGCTGGGCCACAAGGCGGCGCCGGTGCTGCGCAATCTCTGATCTGCAAGGGTCGGCAAGCTCAACGCGACCGGGATTTGGTTAAATCTTGTTAATGTTGGGCTTCGGACGGCCGATAAATCCGGATTTTTGCTACTTCACGAAGCATTACGCCCGGTTACGGTCTTGTTCTTGACGCCAATAACCATCATATTTCGCGGCAGGCATGCTGGAGCCCCGCCAGCGGCGCCTCGGTCCAAATCGACCGGACACCGGACGGGGCAGAAGCAATATGAGGATTTCCATGGCTGAACCCGTTCGCAATTATCAGGCGCGTGCCGTGCCCGGCGTCGGCGTCGATGCTGCTATCGACCAGGGCCTGCGCGCTTATATGATCAAGGTCTACAATCTGATGGGGCTTGGCCTCCTCATCACCGGCCTCGCCGCGGTCGGAACGATCATGCTGGCCACCACCACCGATCCGGCTTCGGCGGTCGCTACGCTGCCGAACGGCGACATGCTGACGTCCTTCGGCTACGCGATCTTCGGCTCGCCGCTGAAATGGCTGGTGATCTTTGCCCCGCTGGCAGCGGTGCTGTTCCTGTCGTTCCGCGTCCAGTCGATGAGCGTTTCGGCCGCGCAGACGACATTCTGGGTCTATGCCGGCCTCGTCGGCCTGTCGCTGTCGTCGATCTTCCTGGTCTACACGACCGCCAGCATCTCGCAGACCTTCTTCGCCACCGCCGCCGCCTTTGGCGGACTGTCGCTCTACGGCTACACGACCAAGCGCGATCTTTCCGGGCTCGGTTCGTTCCTGATCATGGGCGTGGTCGGTCTGATCATCGCAAGTGTGATCAACATCTTCCTGCAGTCGTCGGCGCTTTCCTTCGCCGTTTCGGCGATCGGCGTGCTGGTCTTCGCAGGGCTGACCGCCTACGACACGCAGAACATCAAGGAGATGTATTTCGAGGGCGACGAGACTGATGTCGCCGGCCGCAAGGCGATCATGGGCGCTCTGAGGCTCTATCTCGACTTCATCAACCTGTTCATGTTCCTGCTGCAGTTCATGGGCGATCGCCGTTAACACCGGTCCCTTGCGTCTGTGGACCAGCGAATCTGGAAAGGGCGGCCCAACGGCCGCCCTTTCCTTTTATGCCGGCCTTTGCTGTTATAGAAGGCAGATGAACGGCTTGCATAAATTATGAGCAGCATCACGATACGCGGCGCGACAGCGGTGGATCTCGACCGGATCACCGACATCTATGCCGATGCGGTGATGCACGGCACGGCGAGCTACGAACTGGAGCCGCCCGACCGTGCCGAGGTGGGCGAGCGCTTCGACAGTATGATAGCCGGCGGCTTTCCCTATCTGGTGGCGGAAAAAGACGGCATCGTGCTCGGCTATGCCTATGCCGGGCCCTTCCGGGCGCGGCCTGCGTACCGGTTCATCGTCGAAGATTCTGTCTATGTCGCGCCCGAGGCCAAGGGCCATGGCATCGGGCTGAAGCTGATGCAGGGGCTGATCGCGGCGGCCGAGGCGGCGGGCTTCCGCCAGATCATCGCGGTGATCGGCGACGGTCGGCCGGACAGTGTCTCGGTCCGGCTGCATGAAAAGCTCGGCTTTCGCCATTCGGGCCGTCTGGAAGCCTCCGGCTACAAGCACGGACGCTGGCTCGACACGGTGTTCATGCAACTGCCGATCAATGGCGGGTCTCAGGCTCCGCCTGATCCCAACTCACTGCCGGAACGGAGATTCCGGAAGCACAACAAGTAGTTAGGCCTCGACCAGCTTCAGCGTTCGGTCGAAGACGCCAAGCACGCGGCCAAGTTCCTGGCCGCGCTTGAGGATGCGGCCGCCGGCGGCAATGACGGCGAAAGCGCCTTGCCGGCGCGCCAGCTTCGGATCCTTGACGATCTGGAACAGCGGCACCTCGCTGGTGCGACGGAAGACGGAAAAGACGGCGCGGTCGGCAAGATGATCGATGGCGTAGTCGCGCCATTCATTGGCGGCGACCATGCGCCCGTAAAGCCTCAGGATCTGGTCCAATTCACGCCGGTCGAACCGCACCGGCTGGTCGAGGCGTTCACGTCTTGCCTCATGCAGCGGGATCAGTATTGCGGATGCGTCCCCATCCTCCGTCCCACTGCCGTGATCAGTCATGCCTCGATCCCTTCGAATGAATCTTACACTAATCAAAGTTGGCGCTTTCGCCATGGAATTGCAAGCCCAACTGGGCAAAGGCTGGCGGCGCAACGTTTCCGCGGTGTCCAGTCACGTTTATAAAAACGCCCGTTGAAATTGGTGATGCTTCGCCACAATCCTGCCTTCTTTTAACCGCGCTAATGCCCCAATCTCCGACGAATTTACGGGTGTTGCCTGAGACGGTTCGGTCCGGCACTGGCTCGTAAACCCCAAGCCCCCCGCCCACGGGTCTGCGTCGGATCGAACCAACCTCGGTTTCTCCCTTGGAGAAATCGAGCGCGACGATCCCAAAACCTAAATGACCGGCGTCAGAAGCAAGCTGACGTCGGTTTTTTATTTTATTGGCAGTGAATGCGCGGCCTTCCCTTCTCCCCCTACAAGGGGAGAAGGAGAGGTCACCGCTCAAGGCTTGTGGATCAGGGCGGCGCCCAGGATGGGACCCGGCATGCCGTCCTTGCCCACCGATTGCAGCAGCACGGCGCAGCCGCCCTTCTTGGCAATCACGCTCATCGGCAATTCGTAGCGATGCGCCTTGCCGTGCCACATGCCGGCGGTCTGGATGCCGGAGACGGCGTTCCAATAAGTCATGCTGCGGCCGGTGTTTTCGCCCTTGCCGATCTTGATGGTCTGCGGCGGATCGAAATAGACGATGACGACATGGGCATCGCTGGGGCCGCTCCCGGCATCGCCGGCGTCGATGATGACGCGGTCGCTGGTCCGGCTGACCTTGATGCCGACCTGCATGCCTTCGCCGGATGTTTTCATGCGGGCGAGGGCGCCGTCGACTTCCTCGCGGCGGGCGCCGTTGACATGGCTGCGGCCATTGATGACGGCCTGCGGCGTATAGACCGAGCGGCTGCCGAAGGCACGCATATACTCATACTGCCGCTCGGTGTTCTCCTTGCGGCTCAGCGTGTCCTTCCAACCGAGATAATCCCAGTAGTCGACGTGATAGGCGAGCGCGACGATGTTCTCCTTGGCGGCAAGCTCGGCGAAAAATGCATCGGCCGGCAGGCAGGAACTGCAGCCCTGGCTGGTGAAGAGCTCGACCACGCCCAAGGGCTGGCCGACCAGGGATTTATCTGTCTGGGAGCGGTCGGCCTCGCCGGCAAGCGCATTGGCGGCAAGTCCAGCTCCGGCAAGCACCGAGAGGGCCAGCGCAAACGCCGCAAGCCGCAATGGTCTTCGAGGTGTCATGGCCGTTTCGACTCCCGCCGGTGATGGCCGGCTTTGTTCTGGTTGGCGAAATATGTGGCAGAAGTGGCAGTCAACGGGAAGTCACGTTGCGGTGAAATTCTACCGTTGCGACAAACTGCAAGGGCGCTCCAGGATGGGCTACACTTTAAGGTAGATACCGATTCGGGCGACAATCAGCATGTGGCAAACTCTCCTGACGCCGGTCGACCTGTACTGCGAGCGGGTCGGGCCACAGTTCTGGGCCGAACCGGTCAACCCACTGACCAATATGGCTTTTCTTGTCGCCGGGCTATGGGGTGTCCGGGAGGTGCGCCGGCGCGGCACAGGCATCTTCGCCGAAATGCTGGCCTGGTGGGTGGTGGCGATCGGCATCGGCTCGGCGCTGTTCCACACCTTTGCCAACCATGCCATGGTCTGGGCCGACGTGCTGCCGATCGCCGGGTTCACGCTGGCCTACACGCTGTTCAACCTGCGCCGTTTCCTCGCTATGCAATGGGGCAAGGCGATCGCCATCTTCTTCGCCTTCTATGCCGTCACCGGGTTGTTGACCTGGGCCGTGCCGGACTGGCTGCGCCAGGCATCGAACGGCACGACCGGCTACCTGCCGCCCTTCCTGGCGCTCGCCTTCTTCGGCGCCTGGGTGGCGGCGAGCGGCAACCGCGCCGGCTGGTACAATCTGGCGGGCTCGGCGATCTTCGTCGCGTCGGTCATCTTCAGGACGATCGATCCGCTGGTCTGCGGCAGCTTCCCGCTCGGCACGCATTTCCTGTGGCACATCCTCAACGGGCTGATGCTCGGCGTGCTGCTGGCGGCGGCGGCGCGGTTCGGTAGGGGAATAGGGGAATAGGGGAATAGGGGAATAGGGGAATAGGTATTGTCTTCCCTACTCCCTTACTGCCTTACTGCCTTACTGCCTTACTGCCTTACTGCCTTACTGCCTTACTGCCTTACTGCCTTACTGCCTTACTGCCTTACTGCCTTACTGCCTTACTGCCTTACTGCCTTACTGCCTTACTGCCTTACTGCCTTACTGCCCTACTCCCTTACTCCCTTACTCCCTTACTCCCTTACTGCCCTACTCCCTTACTCCCTTACTCCCTTACTCCCCTCTCTATGCTGCCAGATCGCGCAGCACATATTGCAGGATGCCGCCGTTCTTGAAGTAGTCGAGTTCGTCCAGCGTATCGATGCGGCAGATGATCGGAATGTTCTTCACCGTGCCGTCGCCATAAGTGATCTTCGCGATCATCTTCTGACGCGGCTTGATGGCGCTCAGTCCGTCGATTTCGACCAGTTCGTCGCCCTTGAGGTTGAGCGAGGCCCATGAGGTGCCTTCCTCGAAGACGAAGGGGATGACCCCCATGCCGACCAGGTTCGAGCGGTGGATGCGCTCGAAGGACTGAGCGATGACGGCGCGAACACCCAACAGGTTGGTGCCTTTGGCCGCCCAGTCGCGCGACGAGCCGTTGCCGTATTCGACACCGGCGAAGATGACCAGCGGCACGCCTTCCTTCTTGTACTCCATGGCGGCGTCGTAGATCGATTTCTCTTCCTTCGACGGATAGTGGATCGTGTAGCCGCCCTCGCGGCCGTTCTCACCCAGCATGTGGTTGCGGATGCGGATATTGGCGAAGGTGCCGCGCATCATCACCTCGTGATTGCCGCGCCGTGTGCCGTATTGATTGAAGTCGGCAACGCCGACGCCATGATCGATGAGGTACTTGCCGGCCGGCGAGGCCGCCTTGATCGAGCCGGCCGGTGAGATGTGGTCGGTGGTGATCTTGTCGCCGAACAGGCCGAGCACGCGGGCGCCCTTGATGTCGCCGATCGTGCCGAAGCCCGATGTCATGCCAGCGAAGTAGGGCGGGTTCTGCACATAGGTCGAATTGTTGTCCCAGGAATAGGTCTGGCCTTCCGGCGCCTTGACGTTCTGCCAGTATTCGTCGCCCTTGAAGACGTCGGCATATTTGCGGGCGAACAGTTCGCGCGTCACGTTCTTCTCGATGAACTCCTGGATCTCGACCGAGCTCGGCCAGATGTCCCTGAGGTAGACCGGGTTGCCGTCGCGGTCCTCGCCGAGCGGTTCGGTGGTCAGATCCTTGGTCACGGTCCCGGCCAGTGCGTGGGCGACGACCAGCGGCGGCGAAGCGAGGTAGTTCGCCTGCACGTCGGGCGAGACGCGGCCTTCGAAATTGCGGTTGCCGGAAAGCACCGCGGCAGCAATCAAGCCCTTGTCGTTGATGGTTCTGGAGATCGGCGCCGGCAACGGGCCGGAATTGCCGATGCAGGTGGTGCAGCCGAAGCCGACCAGATTGAAGCCGATCTGGTCCAGTTCCTTCTGCAGGCTGGATTTCTCCAGATATTCGGCGACGACCTGGCTGCCCGGCGCCAGCGATGTCTTGACCCACGGCTTCTGCTTGAGTCCGAGCCGGTTGGCGTTGCGTGCCAGCAACCCGGCGCCGATCAGCACGCTCGGGTTCGACGTGTTGGTGCAGGAGGTGATGGCGGCAATGACGACGTCGCCATGGCCAAGGTCGTAGTCGTTGCCCTCGACGGCATAGCGCTTGTCGATTTCGACCGCCTTCTTGTACTCGGTTTCCATCGCCTTGACAAAGCCGGCCGGAATGCCTTCGAGCGCGACCCGGCCCTCTGGACGCTTGGGTCCGGCCATCGACGGCACGACACTGCCGAGATCGAGCTCGAGCAGGTCGGTGAAGACCGGATCGGCCGACCCGGTATCGCGCCACATGCCTTGCGCCTTGGCGTATGCCTCGACCAGCGCGATGCGGTTTTCCTCGCGGCCGGACATGGTGAGGTAGCGGATGGTTTCGCCATCGACCGGAAAGAAGCCGCAGGTCGCGCCATATTCGGGCGCCATGTTGCCGATGGTGGCGCGGTCGGCCAGCGTCATGTTGGACAGACCCGGACCGAAGAATTCGACGAACTTGCCGACGACGCCCTTCTTGCGCAGCATCTGGGTGACGGTGAGCACGAGATCGGTGGCGGTGACGCCTTCCCTGAGCCTGCCGGTGAGCCGGAACCCGATGACTTCGGGCAACAGCATGGAGACGGGTTGGCCAAGCATCGCGGCCTCGGCCTCGATGCCGCCGACGCCCCAGCCGAGCACGCCAAGGCCGTTGATCATGGTGGTGTGCGAATCGGTGCCGACGCAGGTGTCGGGATAGGCGGTGGTTTCGCCGCCTTCAGTGTTGGTCCACACGACCTGGCCGAGATATTCGAGATTGACCTGGTGGCAGATGCCGGTGCCGGGCGGCACGACGCGGAAGTTGCGGAAGGCCTGCTGGCCCCATTTCAGGAATTTGTAGCGTTCCTCGTTGCGCTCGTATTCAAGCTCGACATTCCTGGCGAAAGCCATCGGCGTGCCGAACTCATCGACGATGACCGAGTGGTCGATGACCAGGTCGACCGGCACCAGCGGATTGATCTTCTGCGGGTCGCCGCCGAGCGAGGCCATGGCATCGCGCATGGCGGCCAGGTCGACCACGGCCGGAACGCCGGTGAAATCCTGCATCAGCACGCGGGCCGGGCGATAGGCGATCTCGACCCCGGCGGTGCCCCTGTCGGTCAGCCAGCCGGCAACCGCCTGGATGCTCTCCTTGGTGACGGAACGGCCGTCCTCGTTGCGCAGCAGGTTCTCCAGCAGCACCTTCATCGAATAGGGCAACTGGGCGATGCCGGTGAGGCCGTTCTTCTCGGCCTCGACGAGATCGTAATAAACATAGTCGGAGCCGCCCGCGGTCAGCGTGCGACGGCAATTGAAACTATCGAGGGATTTTGACACGTGCGATCCGTCCTTGTCTGTTCAGCCTGAAAGGGAACGGACGCCGATGGCATGCAATCACGCGCAAAGGTGCGGGTACGGCCATTTCCGCTGTCCGTTCCCAGCCAACCCGAGCCGTTCAAGGCGGCGCGTGCGCTGGTTCGGCGCTAATTCGCTTCCCGTGCCGACCGCTGGCACGGATGCCCCGCATATAGAGAATTTCCTGGAATAGTTCTAGACAGTCGAACGGCTATTTTGTGCGATGCGGCAGCTGCCGTGGCGCGATGTTTTCGGGACGGGCATGGAATGCGGCTGATCGCCGAAAATCTGGGCGGCGAACGCGGCGGCGAGGCGGTTTTTTCCGGCATCAACTTTGCCCTTGGCAAAGGCCAGGCGCTGATCGTCACCGGGCCGAACGGCGCGGGGAAATCGACACTGCTCAGGATAGTTGCCGGATTGCTGCCGGTGGTGGCAGGCCGTTTACTTGTCGAAGGCGGCGGTGAGGATTTTCCGTCGGTCGCCTCGGCCTGCCACTATCTCGGCCACCAGAACGCGATGAAGACGGCGCTGAGCGTGGCGGAAAATCTGCGCTTCTGGCGCGATTTTTCGGGCGCGGATTTTTTGAGCGCCGAAGAGGCGCTGGCAATGGTCGGGCTTGACGGTATCGGCCATCTGCCGTTCGGCTATCTCTCCACCGGGCAACGCCGCCGCGCGGCGATCGCAAAACTGCTGGTCAGCCGGCGGCCGCTGTGGCTGCTCGACGAGCCGACGGCCGGATTGGACAAGGCTTCGGAAGAGCGATTCGGCGGGCTGATGCGGGAGCATCTGGACGAGGGCGGAATCATTATTGCGGCGACGCATCTGCCACTGGGGTTGGAGGGGGCACAGGAATTGAGGATGGGGGAAACTCGGTAATGTCGGCGTTCCCGCCCCTGGGCAAGGGCATCTAAAACCATGCTAGCCCTCTTCCTGCGCGACATTCGCCTGAGTATCCGGGCCGGCGGCGGGGCGCTGACCGGCGTGATCTTCTTTCTCGCGGTGATCGCCACGATCCCCTTCGGCGTTGGGCCAGACCTCAATCTGCTTGCCCGCATCGGCCCGGCGATCCTGTGGATCGGCGCCTTGCTGGCTTGCCTGCTCGGTCTCGACCGATTGTTCCAGGCCGACCGGGAAGACGGCTCGCTCGATCTGCTGGTGCTCGGCGACGACCGGCAGATGCTGGCGCTGACCGTGCTGACGAAATGCCTGGCGCATTGGGCAGGAAGCGTGCTGCCGCTGGTCATCGCCGCACCCCTGCTCGGCCTATTCATGAATATGGAGCCGATCGGCATCGGCGCCACGGCGCTGACCCTTCTGGTCGGCACGCCGGCGATTACCTTCATCGGCGCTGCCGGTGCGGCGGTGGCGGTGGCACTGCCGCGCGGCGGGCTGCTGATCTCGGTGCTGGTGCTGCCGCTGACCATCCCGGTGCTGATCTTCGGCGTCTCGGCAAGCTATGGCGCGGTGGCGAACCCTGATCCGTTTCTGCAGCCTTTCCTCATTCTTGCCGCGCTGACCTTGTTTCTTGCCGTGCTGGGGCCGGTTGCGGCAGCGTTGGCGCTGCGCCATGGAACCGACTGATTTGGCCGGCCATGTTGGTGATTACAGGGCGTCAAAGGCTGCGGCGCTGCTGTCGATTGCGAAGCCGATGGCGCAGGGTTAAAGGAAGGCATGTTGGAACGAAGCGAAATGGTCCGGCTGAAAGGTTTTGCACCGGAGGAGCGACCCCTATGAGCGCGCATGCGCTCTATGTGACCGCTGCCTATGCCATTACGGCCGTGGTGCTGGCCGGGCTGATCGGCTGGATCCTGCTCGACCAGCGTGCACGCAGACGAGACCTCGCCGAGCTGGAAGCGTCCGGCGTGCGGCGGCGCTCCGACAAGGCGGGGAAATCATGAGCATGGAGACGGAAACGCCGGCGCGCTCACGCCGCCTGATCGTGCTGTTGCCGCTGCTGATTTTCCTCGGGCTGGCGGGGCTGTTCCTGACGCAGCTGCTGTCCGGCCGCGACACTTCGGAAGTGCCATCGGCGCTGATCGGCCTGCCGGCGCCGCAGACCAATCTGCCGGCGCTGGAGGGCATGAATTTGCCGGGGCTCGATTCCAGGCAGTTTGCCGGCAAGGTCACGCTCGTCAACGTCTTCGCGTCGTGGTGCGGGCCGTGCCGCGACGAACATCCGCTGCTGCTGGCGCTGTCGCAGGACAAGCGCTTCGTCATCGCCGCCCTCAACTACAAGGACCAGCCGGAAAACGCCCGCCGGTTCCTCGGCGATCTCGGCAACCCGTTCCAGGCGATCGGCGTCGACACGGCAGGGCGCGCGGCGATCGACTGGGGGGTCTACGGCGTGCCGGAAACCTTCGTCGTCGGCAAGGACGGCAAGATCGCCTACAAGCACGTCGGCCCGCTGACGCCGGGCTCAGCACAAGCGCTGCTGCTGCCGGAGATCGAGAAGGCGCTGGCAGCACCCGGCTGATGGCCCCGCCGTTTCGTCATCCTTGGGTCTTCACTCCGCTTTGCGTCGTTACGCCCAAGGATTACGAACGTGATAGGTCGACCGAAGATTCAGCCGTAGACCTGCTTGTGGACCTGGTAGAGCATTTCGCTGCGGTCGGCGCGCATGTCGGCCAGATCGCGGCTGGAAAACGAATCGATTTCGGCGATGAGGCGGTTGTATTGCCGGCGCTTGGCGATGCTGGTGCGAGCGCGGCTCATTAGGCTGTCGAGAATCATAGCGAGGTTCCTTCTGTGCCGCATTGTTGCGGCAGGTTGTTCCTCCCTGATCGATACGCAGCATGACATAGTTATGGTGCATCGCAAAAAGAAGATGTTGCAATGCACCATTGCGCTGGGCGCATAGCCGGTTAACGGCGCATGGGCGGTCATTTGGGTTTTGCCATCTGTGCAAGGGCGGCGTTGCCCGTCTCCGTCAAGATGCGGTGAGACCGGTATCAACGATCTTGCCATATCGATCGCCGGCTGGCTTGATCGCGCCGGCACCAACGATTTGCACGACCCGGGAGAAAACCATGGCCGCCGAAGACTACGAAATTCTCGATCCACGCTTTGCGCGGCTGTTCAACGGCAATGCGCAGGTGGACAAGCTGTTCACCGGATGCCGGTGGGCCGAAGGACCGGCCTGGTTTGCGGCCGGCCGTTATGTGGTCTGGTCCGACATCCCCAACAACCGGATGCTGCGCTACGACGAGACCGACGGCAGCGTCAGCGTGTTCCGCCAGCCGTCGGGCAATTCCAACGGCAACACCGTCGACCGGCAGGGCCGGCTGGTCACTTGCGAGCATTCGGGCCGCCGCGTCAGCCGCACCGAGCATGACGGCTCGATCACCACCATCGCCGACAAATGGCGCGGCAAGCGGCTGAACTCGCCCAACGATGCGGTGGTCAAGTCCGACGGTTCGATCTGGTTCACCGACCCGACCTACGGCATCGATACGGATTATGAGGGCGAGAAGGCCGAGAGCGAGATCGGCGCCTGCCATGTCTACCGGGCCGACCCCGGCACCGGCGAGATCGAAGCGGTGATCACCGACATGGTCAGGCCCAACGGGCTTGCCTTCTCGCTCGACGAGAGCAAGCTCTATGTCGTCGATACCGGTCGCACGCATGGCGCGCAGAATCCGGCGCATATGCGGGTGTTCGATGTCGACGGGGCCGGCAAGAAGGTCTCAGGCGGAAAGGTCTTCGCCGATTGCACGGCCGGCCTGTTCGATGGTTTCAGGCTCGACGACCAGGGGCGCATCTGGACCAGTGCCGCCGACGGCATCCATTGCTACGATCCGGACGGGACGCTGATCGGCAAGATCAAGGTGCCGGAAGTCGTCGCCAATTGCGTGTTCGGCGGCAACAAGCTGAACTGCCTCTACATCGCCGGCACGACCTCGCTCTACATGGTCCGGCTGATGGTCAACGGCGCAAAGACATTTTGAGCGGCCGCGGGGTTTTCGAAGAGGTCGCTGCGCGCGACTGGTTCGGCGGCGAGACCAATGTCGAGACGTTGAGACGGAAGGAAGTTTGCGAGAGGCTGCGGGACAGCGCCCCCCTCTGCCCTGCCGGGCATCTCCCCCACGTAGGGGGAGATCGGCAGCTTTGTCGCCGACGCCCTTAGCGTTCGCTCCGCCCCGGGACAACGAAAGCACGGTGGCCGCCGCTTAACGCGACCGGATGAAATCGGCGAAGGCCGAAATGGCGTTGTGCATTGCCAGTTGGCTTGCCGGCTCCGATAGGATTTTGTCCACCTCCGGTGGCCTCTTGCCGAGCAGGGCGATTTCGAGCGCGGTGTCTTCAAAAAGCGCGAAAGACATGGTGCGCATGATCTCGGCCAGAGCCGCGCGGGCAAACAGCGAGCGCGGCGAGGCGTGCACCAGCATGGCCGGCTTGGCGACAGCGGCGTCGCGCGACACCAGCCAGTCGAGCGCGTTCTTCAGCCCGCCCGGCACCCCATGGGCATACTCAGGGCAGGAGACGATCACACCGTCAGCGGCGGTGACCGCGTCGATCAGCGCGGATGCTTGCGGTGGCGTCCGCTCGCCTTCGTCATCCGGATTGAAAATCGGCAAGCGGCCTAGCCCGTCATAGACGATGACGCGGCAGCCGGTCGGCGCATTTTGCGCCAAACCCGCGGTCAACGCTGAATTGGTTGAGGCGGCGCGCAGGCTGCCAGAGATTGCAAGGATGTTGAGCAAAGGAATGGAGATCAGCTTGGACGATTCGTGGTCGGCACACTACCACATGGTGTGTTTGTATTCTTCGTCCAGCCAGCGGTCGGTCGCCTCGGCCGAATCGGCAAGCGCCAGCTGGTCGCGCAGGATCTGGCCGAGCGTCGGCAGCGTCGCGCGGTCGTACCAGGTTTCCGGCTTCCACAGATCGGAGCGCATGAAAGCCTTGGCGCAATGCATGTAGGCGGCCTTGACCGTCACCAGGACGACGCTTTGCGGTTCCTTGCCGTCGACGGCGAGCCGCTCGCGCAAAGCCGCATCGACGGTGATGCGGGCGTCGCCGTTGACGCGCAGCGTCTCGTTCATGCCCGGGATGAGGAAGAGCAGCCCGACCGAAGGGTTGAGAAGAATGTTCTCCAGCGTGTCGAGCCGGTAGTTGCCTGGCCGGTCGGGGATGGCGATGGTCTTCTCGTCGAGCACGGCGGCAAAGCCCGGCCTATCGCCCTTCGGCGTCACATCGGCATTGCCGGCGCCGTCCGAGGAGCCAATCAGCACGAAGGGGCTTTTGCCGATGAAGGAACGGCCGTGGCCATCCAGCGCCTTCAGTTCCTTGCGGATCGAGCCGTCGGTCGGCCGAGGCGTCTTGTAGATCGTTCTCAGCTCTTCGCGCGTGGTGACGAATTCCATGCCCTCTCCTTAAAATCGTTACTTGCCGGGCTTCCCTTCCGTTCCGGTCTTGCCTTCAAGCGAATGGCGCATGATCAGCGGCATCTGGCTGAAGGTGAAAAGAAGGGTGATCGGCATGATGCCCCAGACCTTGAAGGTAACCCAGGCGTCGGTGGAAAAATTCCGCCAGACCACTTCGTTGACAAGGGCCAGGAACAGGAAAAACAGGCCCCAGCGGAAGGTGAGTTTCTTCCAGCCCTCGGCATCGAGGCTGAAGGCCGAATCGAAGACGTAGCCGAGCAGCGACTTGCCGAAGAACAGGCCGCCGAGCAGCACGCCGCCGAACAGCATGTTGACGATTGTCGGCTTCATCTTGATGAAGATGTCGTCCTGCAGGTAGAGCGTCAGCGCGCCGAAGACGAAGACGACGACGCCCGACACCATCGGCATGATCGGCAAGGTGCGGGTGAGCAGCCAGGACGCGGCCAGCGCGATCGCGGTCGCGGCCATGAACAGGCCGGTGGCGACGAAGATCGGTCCGCCGAATTCGGCCAGCACCGGAAACTTCTGCGACAGCCATGCGCCACGGGCGTTGGCGAAGAAGAACACCATCAACGGGCCGAGCTCCAGCACCAGCTTGAGCAGAGGATTGACGCCTTCCTTCTTCTGTTTCTGCGGGTCGGACGGGTCGCGTTCGAGGATGCGCGGGTTCATAGGCTTTCCTTCTTGCGCATGATCCTGGTCCAAAAGTCTGCAACTTTTTGGGATCAAGCTTGTTACGCCACTCCAGCGATCGCCCTGGCGAACTCGCTTGCGGAGAATGGTTCGAGGTCGTCGACCTGTTCGCCGACGCCGATGAAATAAACCGGCAATTTATGCTTTGCCGCAATCGCCACCAGAATACCGCCGCGTGCCGTGCCGTCCAGCTTGGTCATCACCAGGCCGTTGACGCCGGCGACATTGCGGAAGATCTCGACCTGATTGAGCGCGTTCTGGCCGGTGGTGGCGTCGACCGTCTGCAGCACGGTGTGCGGCGCCTCCGGATCGAGCTTGCCCAGCACCCGGACGATCTTTTCGAGTTCCGCCATCAGCTCGGTCTTGTTCTGCAGCCGCCCGGCGGTGTCGATGATCAGCACGTCGGAGCCGGCTTGCCTGGCCTGTTCGAAGGCATCGTAGGCGAGGCCGGCGGCGTCGGCGCCAAGCTTCGAGGCGATGACCGGCGACTTGGTGCGCTCGCCCCAGATCTTCAATTGCTCGATCGCGGCGGCACGGAACGTGTCGCCGGCGGCGAGCATCACCGACAGGCCGCCGTCGGTGAGCTTTGCCGCCAGCTTGCCGATGGTCGTGGTCTTGCCGGTGCCGTTGACGCCGACGACAAGGATGACATGCGGCTTGTGGCTGAGGTCGAGCTCCAGCGGCAAGGCGACATGGGTCAGCACCTTCTCCACCTCGGTCGCCATGATGGCGCGGACTTCCGTCTCGGAGACGTCCTTGCCGTAGCGGCTGGCAGCCAGCGAATCGGTGATGCGCAAAGCCGTCTCCATGCCGAGATCGGCGCGGATCAGCACGTCCTCCAGATCCTGCAGCGTGTCCTCGTCGAGCTTGCGCTTGGTGAAGACGCCGGCGATGTTGCCTGACAGTTCCCGGGAAGAGCGGGCGAGCCCCTCCTTCATGCGCTGGAACCACGAGCGTTTCGGTGCCGGTTCCGGCGCCTTCTGCGGTTCGGCTCTCTGCTCGACCTTCCTGGTGACGGTGACCTTGCCGGGAGCCGGCTTTGGCTCCGGCGGCGGTTGTGGAACGGGCTCGCGCTTTACCTCCGCCTCGATGGCCGAGGTCCCGAGCGAAGCTCGGGGGTGGGGGTGACTGGCGCTGGCGCCGGCGCTGTCACCCCACCCCGCCGCTTCGCGGCGACCCTCCCCATCGAGGCGAGGGTGGGGCGCTGGAATGGCTTCAGGTTCGGGCGCGATCTCGGTAAGGACCGGCTTCGCCTCGATCGGCGCTGGCTGGCGAATGGGGGGCGGGATTTCGGCCGTCGGTGCGGCATCTTGCGCAGGTCCGCGCTGCCCCTCACCCTTACCCTCTCCCCGTGAAGGACGGGGAGAGGGGGGCGTCAGCGCAGCCGCTTCTTCCTCGGCCTCTGCGGGAGTGGTTCCGGCGGCGCGATCAGCACCCTTCTCCCCGTCCCTATACGGGGAGAAGGTGCCGGCAGGCGGATGAGGGGCGGCGCCAGCCGCTGATGATGGAAGCTGAGTGGACGCTTCGACGGACGCAGGTTCGGGTTGTTTCTTCGGGGCGATTTCCGGCTGCTCGGGCTCAGGAACGTCCTGCGGCTCCGGAGTTGGCTCGGGAATGACGGGAGCAGCCGGAATCTGCTCTGGCTCTTCGACCGGATCAGGCTCCGGCTGAGCAGGCTCGGCCTCTTCAACAGGCACCGGCTGTGCCGGAGGCGCAGCTTCGGGCCAAGGCTCTTCGCGTTTCAAAAATTCCGGAACGGCTTGCTCGGCCGCCGGTTTCAGTGCCTCGAGCGCGTCCCATTTGATCGGCGGCAGCGGTGCGGTCTCGTCGATCCGCTCCTCGACCACTTCCTTCTTGCCGAACGAAAATATCTTCTTGAGAAAACCAGCCATGTTCTTGCGTCTCAGGCGGCGCGGGCGGCAAGCGGCGCCGCGATCAGTCTGACACCGTCATCGCCGGCGATATCGGCCTTAACGATTTCGCCCGGCGCACCCTCGGAGATCGCGGCAAGCGTAAACCCTTCGGTGCGGCCGAGCCCGTCGCGCTCGATCAGGATCGACTGGCGTGTTCCGGCGAGCGAGGAAAGGTGGCTGCGATAGGCGGTGTCACCGGCGGCGCGCAGCCGTGCCGCACGCTGCTTGACCAGTTCGCGGCGAAGCTGCGGCATGCGCGCGGCGGGGGTGCCTTCGCGCGGCGAAAACGGAAAAACGTGGAGATGCGTCAGCCCGCATTCCTCGACGATCTCCAGCGATTTTTCGAACATGGCGTCCGTCTCGGTCGGGAAGCCGGCGATGATGTCGGCGCCGAAGACGATACCGGGACGCAATTTGCGCAAATCCTGGCAAAAACGGATCGACTGATCCCGGTTGTGCCGGCGCTTCATCCGTTTCAGGATCATGTCGTCACCGGACTGCAGCGACAGATGCAGATGCGGCATCAGCCGAGGCTCGGTGGCGATGGCGTCGAGCAGATCGTCGTCAGCCTCGATCGAATCGATCGAGGAAAGGCGCAGGCGTTTCACGTCAGGCACCTGCTTCAGGATTGTCTTGACCAATTTGCCGAGTTTCGGGCTACCCGGCAGGTCGGCGCCGAAACTGGTCATGTCGACGCCGGTCAGCACGATCTCGGCATAGCCATTGCCGCACAGCCGCTTGACCTGCTCGACCACGGCGCCCATCGGCACCGAGCGCGAATTGCCGCGGCCATAGGGGATGATGCAGAAGGTGCAGCGGTGGTCGCAGCCGTTCTGAACCTGGACGAACGCCCGCGCCCGGCCTTCGATGGCGTCGACCATGTGGCCGGCCGTCTCGCGCACCGAAAAGATATCGTTGACGCGAGCCTTCTCGGTGTCGTTGACGCCGAAATCCGGCAGCGCGCGATAGGAATGCGCCTTCAGCTTTTCCTCATTGCCAAGGACGAGATCGACCTCGTCCATGGCGACGAAATTCTGCGGCTCGGTCTGCGCGGCGCAGCCGGTGACGATGATGCGGGCCTGCGGGTTCTCGCGGCGGGCCTTGCGGATCGACTGTTTCGCCTGGCGCACCGCCTCGCCGGTGACGGCGCAGGTGTTGAAGATGATGGCGCCGCCTTCCAGCGCGCCAAGGCCGGCGCTTTCCGCCTCTCGCCGCATCACCTCGGATTCGTAGGTGTTCAGCCGGCAGCCGAAGGTGACGACGTCAATACCCTTGGAGAAAACGGGATTCCCGGAAAGAGCGGGACCCTTCTTGGCAAGGGGAGCCATCAGGCGGCGCTTTCGGTGTCGCGGGCCCACACGCCGGTCGCCGGGTCGAAGCTGCCGGAAAATTCCCATTCGGCGGCGCCGGTGAGGATGACGTGGTCGTCGCCGCGCCACTCGACATGCAAGGAGCCGCCGCCGGGCGTCACCAGGGAGACGCTGCGTCCGGTCCGCCTGGTGCGCGCGGCAGCGACGGCGGCGGCACAGGCCGCTGTGCCGCAGGCCTTGGTCAGGCCGGCGCCGCGCTCCCAGGTGCGGATGACCATCGTCTCGGTCGAGGTCACCCGCGCGATGGTGATGTTGGCGCGTTCGGGGAAGATCGGGTGGTTTTCGAGCAGCGGACCGAAGCGGTCGAGCTCATAGGACCAGACGTCGCGGTCGACCCAGAAGATGGCGTGCGGATTGCCCATCGACACGACCGAGGGCGAGTGCAGCACCGGCGCGTCGATCGGGCCGACCTGCAGCTCGATCATGCGGGTATCGCGGAATTCCTCGGCGAGCGGAATATCCTGCCAGCCGAAATGCGGCTTGCCCATGTCGACCGAGATCAGCCCGTCGGCATGTTCTTCAGCGTTGAGGATGCCGGCGACGGTCTCGAAGGCGAATGTCTTCTGGCCGGTCTCGGCGGCAAGCGCCTGCACCACGCAGCGCATGCCGTTGCCGCAGGCCTGCGCGCCGGTTCCGTCGGAATTCAGGATGTCGATGAAAAAGGCAGTGCCCGGCGTTCTGGCGTCGTGGATCGCCATGATCTGATCGAACTTCGTCGCGGCATCGGCATTGAGCGCAAGGGCGGCAGCCGGCGCCACCCGGTCGGCGCGACCACGCATGTCGGCAACGATGATTTCGTTGCCGATGCCGTTCATCTTGGCGAAGAGCGCAGTGCTTGCCATGGTTCGAAAGGTCTCATGCCGGTTTGGCGCCTATATGGCGGATAGCGGCCGGAATTACCAGTGCGAGACGCCAGCGCGACGTGCGTCGACTTGGACGCACAAAGTACGCACTGACATTTTTAAACCTGCGCATCGTGCTTCCTGAAAATCGATCCGATTTTCGGGCGGATGCGGTCTATGCCACCGCCAAGACGCCAAGCATGACCAGCAGGAAGATGATCAACACAATGCCGATGAGAATGCGGGCGCCGGTGGCGGCGGCTCCGGCCAATGCCGGCATGCCGAGCAGGCTGGCCGCGGCCGCGATTATCAGAAGAATCACAATCCATTTGATCATCGGAAATCCCTCGCAGCCGACGGTTGTGGACCACCACCAACGCGTTTACGACGTCCCGGGTTCCCCCGGGGGCCTCTGAGGGGTCGCCAGCCTAGAGCGCCGGCACGTCCCAGACTTCGCCGGGACGCAGGGCGCGAAAGCGTTCTTGCGGGACACCTTGATCGTTGAGGGCCTCACCCAGCTTTCTTGCCGGCTCGTCGATCGGCTCGTTGGTGAGCCGGAACGTGCCCCAATGGCAGCCGGCGGCATAGGCGGCGTTGCACAACAGCATGCCTTGCACCGCCTCCTCCGGGTTCTGGTGGTGTGGCGCCATGAACCAGCGCGGCTCGTAGGCGCCGATCGGCAGGATGGCGAGGCGGAAGCCGCCGTGCCTTGCGGCCATCAGCCGGTAGTTGATGCCATCGTGGAAACCGGTGTCGCCGGCGAAATAGACCTTCCCGCCCGGCGTCTGGACCACAAAACCCGCCCACAGCGCCATGCGCCGGTCGCGGGTGCCGCGCGCCGACCAGTGGTGCACCGGCTCGACATGGACGGCGACGTCGTTGCCGATCTCGACCCGCTCGCCCCAGTCATGCACGGAAAGCCGCATTCCGGGAACGCCATCGTCGATGATGGCGTCGTTGCCGAGCGGCGTCAGCACCAGCGGGTCATGCTTTGTCTTCAGCCGCTTCAGCGTAGCGAGGTCCAGATGGTCGTAGTGGTTATGGCTGACCAATACGAGATCGATCGGCGGCAGACTGGAAAAGGCGATGCCGGGCGGATTGACCCGTTTCGGCCCGGCAAAGGGGAGCGGCGAGGCGCGCCGCGACCAGACCGGGTCGGTGAGGATGTTCAGGCCGGCTGTCTGGATGAGCAGCGTGGAATGGCCGACCATGGTCAGCCTCAGTTCGGAGCCGTCGACCCGTTTGGCCGGTGTCGCCTGATGAAACGGACTTGGATTCGCCGACGGCCATTTCGAGCGTTCGCCGCCCAGCTGCCACTTCAAAAGATCGGAAAAGCGGGCAGGCAACTTGCCGTTGGGATTGAAGAACAAGGTGCCGTCGAAATGATCGCTGGGCGGCCCGCTATAGTAGCGGTTGGCCGCCCTTTTCCTCGCAGCCAAGATTTCGCCTCCGGCAAGGTTCGGTTTCATCAGAGATAGGACCGAAGCGGGCTGGCGCAAGCATTTGGCGGCCGGACGCCAGGGGCAGGCCTGTCCTGGCAAACCGCTGCGCAGTCTCGCGTCAGACCCCCAGGACAGGTTTTCGGGCGGCACGCATTTGTGGCAAAGTTGCAACAGGTGCCGCCGCAAATGCTATTTTAACTATACAGGGTTGAAATTTTGCCACCTTCTCCGTCTTGGTAAGGGGGATATTGTGCGGACGGCAGCCCGGCCGGATCCGACGGAGGTTTGAAATGAATTTTTCGAAAACCGGTCTGCTTGCCGTATCGCTGGCCGCGCTCTTTGCGAGCGGCTGTTCAACGTCACGGTTCTCGCCGATGGACCAGCAGCCGGCGCCGCTGCAAGCCGCGCCCTCCGGCACGGTGACCGCAAACCAGCTGCCGCCGCCGGCGTCGCCTGGCACCGCCGACCCGTCGAAATTTCCGACGGCGCCGCAAGGCACGCTAAACCCGCAGGTCGCCTCGCTGCCGCCGGACGGAACGGCTCCGGCCGGAGCCCCGGATCTTACCGCAAGCAGCGTCGCCGGCGTGTGGAAGGCCAGCGTGTCCGGCCAGAGCTGCCAGGTGGCGACGCCGCAAACCAAATTCGGCTCCGGCTATCGGGCTGGACCACTGCATTGCCCGGCACCGATCGACGGCATCAAATCCTGGAACGTCGCCGGCAAGCAGTTGACGCTGTACGACGCGAACGGCGGCACGCTGGCACGGCTCTATTCCTCGGGCGGAGAGAAATTCGACGGCCAGACTTCCAACGGCCTGCCGATCTCGCTTACAAGAGGCTGACCCGCCCGCCCTTATTGTTTTTACGCGATTCCGAAAACCGCTACACGCTTTTCCCGGAATTGCTCTCTTTTGTTTTTACGCAATTCCGGACAGAAAACCGCTACACATTTTTCTTGGAATTGCTCCGGAACGACGTGACCGATGCATCTGCGTGACGGCCTTCAGACCCATGCGACCGTCCGGCAGCGTTACGACCATTGGGTCGATACGGGCGTGATCGACCGCGATCCGGCGCAGGAGCGGGTCGTCGCGGCACTCGATCGGTTGATCGACGAGATTTCGGCAAAACGGCTGGCGCACAAATCGAGCGCGCTGGGCTGGCTGTTCGCTCGCAAGCGCGAGACGCGCGAGGCCGTCAAGGGCCTCTATATCCACGGCGGCGTCGGCCGTGGCAAGACCATGCTGATGGACATGTTCTTCGAGCTGGTGCCGGTCCGGCGCAAGCGCCGTGTGCATTTCAACGACTTCATGGCCGATGTGCAAGACCGCATCCAGAAGCACCGGCAGGCGCGTAAAGAGGGCACCGTCAGGGAAGACGACCCGATCGCGCCGGTGGCCCGCGCGTTGGCCGAGGAAGCCTGGGTGCTGTGCTTCGACGAGTTTTCCGTCACCGACATCGCCGATGCCATGATCCTGTCGCGGCTGTTCTCGGCGCTGTTTGCCAACGGCGTCGTGCTGGTCGCCACGTCCAATGTCGCGCCGCAGGATCTCTACGGCGACGGCTTGAACCGCAAGCTTTTCCTTCCCTTCATCGGAATCCTGGAGCGGCATGCGCAGGTGATTGCCCTCGATGCCGACAAGGACTATCGGCTGGACAAGCTCAGCCGCCTGCCGGTCTATGTCACCCCTGCCGATGCCGCGGCCGATGCTGTCCTCGACGAGGCCTGGAAAGTGATGACGCATGGCAGGCCGACGCAGGCAGCGGCCCTGACGGTAAAGGGCCGGCAGGTCGTCGTGCCGCGCGCCGCCGGCGAAGCGGCGCGGTTTTCATTTGCCGATCTCTGCGAAAACCCGCTCGGTGCCCGCGATTTCCTGGCGATTGCCAGCCGCTTCTCGACCGTCTTCATCGATCATGTGCCGGTGCTTGGCGAAGGCATGCGCAACGAGGCGAAGCGCTTCATCCTGCTGATCGACACGCTCTACGACCATCATGTGCGGCTGGTGGTGAGCGCCGCCGCACCGCCAGCGGAGCTGTATACGGCTAGGCGCGGCAACGAGGTCTTCGAGTTTGAGCGCACCGCGTCGCGGCTGATCGAGATGCAGAGCCACGAATGGCTGGAAGACTGGGTGGAGAGGCAGAAGGCGCGGGTGGTGCCTGCGGAGGCGAGGCAGGTTCGGGCCTGAACCCCAAGGGCCCCTCAAGGGGGGAGATCAGATGTCGCCTCGACCTTCGCCAGTTTCCAGCGTTGTGGAAGAGGCCCGTCGTCAAAACCGCCGATCTCCCCCCATGTGGGGGAGATGTCCGGCAGGACAGAGGGGGGCGCTGTCCCGCCGGCGTCTATAGTCGATACACATACATGACGAACGCCTCCGCCGGCCCGTGCGGCTCCTTGCGCGACTCATAAAGCGCCTGGGCCGCCACATTGTCCGGCTCGGTGCCGACCCAGGCCTCCTCGCAGCCATGCTCCCGGCCGAGCTCAAACATGGCGTCGAGCATCTTCGTCGCTATGGCCTGGCGCTGGAAGGCCGGCGCACGCCGACTTCAGAGTTCGCTCACCTTGTCCGGGTGGCGGTGGATGACGGCCGCGCATTGGCCGACGACTGTGCCATCGGCCAATGCCACGATCATGAAATGACCGGGTTCGCGGAGATACGCTGCCAACCGATCCAGCCTGACGGGTTCATCGAACACATCTTCGGCGACCCGCATCACAAGGGCGTCATCGCCGGAAAACAGCCTTCCTATTTCCATCTTCAATGCGTAACTTTCCCAAGTCGGCTCAATTCTTTTGACGTTTACGTAAATCCCAATCCATCTAACCGATTGAAAAATCTCACTCCAAAATAATCGTTTGAATATTTTATGCGCCGGGGCTATTGGGTGCGGCGAAATCCTTGCGGCTTCCCCGCTGCATTCCGGCCTCCTTCCTCGACGCCGTCATCCAATTCGTTAAGGGATTTGGGCGCCGTCACAGTCTAAAGGGAAAACATCCTGACATGGCACGCAACAAGACAGCGCTCATCGGCTCGGGCATGATCGGCGGCACGCTCGCCCACATGATCGGCCTCAAGGATCTCGGCGACGTTGTGCTGTTCGATATCGCCGAGGGCATCCCGCAAGGCAAAGGGCTGGATATCGCGCAGTCGTCGCCGGTCGATGGGTTCGATTCGAGGCTGACCGGCGTCAACGATTATGCCGGCATAGAGGGTGCCGACGTCTGCATCGTCACCGCCGGTGTGCCGCGCAAGCCGGGCATGAGCCGCGACGACCTTCTCGGCATCAATCTGAAGGTCATGGAGCAGGTTGGCGCGGGTCTCAAGAAATACGCGCCGAAAGCCTTCGTCATCTGCATCACCAACCCGCTCGACGCCATGGTCTGGGCGCTGCAGAAGTTTTCCGGCCTGCCGAAGAGCCATGTCGTGGGCATGGCCGGCGTGCTCGACAGTTCGCGCTTTCGCTATTTCCTGGCCGAAGAATTCAAGGTGTCGGTCGAGGATGTCACCGCCTTCGTGCTCGGCGGCCATGGCGATTCCATGGTGCCGATGATCCGCTATTCGACGGTCGCCGGCATCCCGCTGCCCGACCTCATCAAGATGGGCTGGACCTCGAAGGAAAAGCTCGACCAGATCGTGCAGCGCACCCGCGACGGCGGCGCCGAGATCGTCGGCCTGCTCAAGACCGGCTCGGCCTTCTACGCACCGGCCGCCTCGGCGATCGCCATGGCCGAAGCCTATCTCAAGGACAAGAAGCGCGTGCTGCCCTGTGCTGCGCATCTCTCCGGCCAGTATGGTGTCAAGAACACCTATGTCGGCGTGCCGGTGGTGATCGGCGCCGGCGGTGTCGAGCGCGTCATCGAGATCGAGCTCGGCAAGGCCGAGCAGAAGATGTTCGACAATTCGGTGGCGGCGGTGCAGGGCCTGTGCGAGGCTTGCGTCAAGATCGCTCCGCAACTCGCCGCCAAATGATCCGCCGCCAAGTGACCCGCCAGTAAAGTGATCTGGAGACAACGCGCATGAACATCCATGAATATCAGGGCAAGGCGCTGCTGAAGGGCTTTGGCGCACCGGTGGCCGAAGGCGTGCCGGTGTTTGGGGCAAGCGAGGCGGAAGCTGCCGCCAAGGCACTGCCCGGCCCGCTCTATGTGGTAAAAAGCCAGATCCATGCCGGCGGTCGCGGCAAGGGCAAGTTCAGGGAACTCGGCCCCGACGCCAAGGGCGGCGTCAGGCTGGCGAAATCGGTGGCCGAAGTGGTCGCCAACGCCAAGGAAATGCTTGGCCACACGCTGGTCACCAAGCAGACCGGCCCGGCGGGCAAGCAGGTCAACCGCCTCTACATCGAGGATGGCGCCGACATCGAGCGCGAGCTCTATCTGTCGCTGCTGGTCGACCGCTCCGTCGGTCGCATCGCCTTCGTCGTTTCGACCGAGGGCGGCATGGACATCGAGGCGGTCGCCCACGACACGCCGGAAAAGATCATCACCGTCGCCATCGACCCGGAAAAAGGCATAACGGCGGATGATTTGAAAGAACTCAACGGCGCGCTGAAGCTCGACGGCGACGCCGCCAAGGACGGCGAGACGTTGTTCCCGATCCTCTACAAAGCTTTCGTCGAGAAGGACATGAGCCTGCTCGAAGTCAACCCGCTGATCGTCATGAAGAATGGCCGGTTGCGCGTGCTCGACGCAAAAGTGTCGTTCGACAACAACGCGCTGTTCCGCCATCCCGACGTGATGGAGCTGCGCGACATCACCGAAGAGGACGAGAAGGAGATCGAGGCGTCGAAATACGACCTCGCCTACGTCGCGCTCGACGGCAATATCGGCTGCATGGTCAACGGCGCCGGCCTCGCCATGGCGACGATGGATATCATCAAGCTCTACGGCGCCGAGCCCGCCAACTTCCTCGACGTCGGCGGCGGTGCGTCGAAGGAGAAGGTGACGGCGGCGTTCAAGATCATCACCAAGGACCCGGCGGTCAAAGGCATCCTGATCAACATCTTCGGCGGCATCATGAAGTGCGACATCATTGCCGAGGGCGTTATCGCGGCGGTCAAGGAAGTCGGTCTGCAAGTGCCGCTGGTGGTGCGGCTGGAAGGCACCAATGCCGAGCTCGGCAAGAAGATCATCAACGACAGCGGGCTCAACGTCGTCTCGGCCGACGACCTAGACGACGCAGCCAAGAAAATCGTGGCGGCGGTGAAGGGCTGATCTGGTGCCTCCGCACAAGATAAACCTGGTCGAGGCGGCGGATCAGAAGATCAAAAAGGTTTTCGATCCGCATATCGCCGGCGACGTCAACGACGCCCAGGTCAAGATCGCCAAATTCGGTGACGTCTTCGACTGGCACGCGCATGACGACGAGGACGAAGCCTTCCTGGTGCTGCGCGGCCGCATCGCCATCGATTTTCGCGACGGCACGGTGGAGCTTGGCAGCGGCGAGTTCATCGTCGTGCCGCGCACCATTGAGCACCGGCCGCGCTCGCTGAGCGAACAGCCGGTGGTGCTGATGTTCGAGCCGGCGACGACGCTCAACACCGGCAACGCCAAGAGCGACCTCACAGTCGCCGATCTCAAGCGGCTTTAGGGAGCTTGTGCGGGGAAGAGAAATGAAGAACATCACTCTGGCGGTCGAAGACGAGGTTCTGGAGCAGGTCAAGCTGACGGCCGCTGAACAGGGCACGACCGTCGACGCCTTGGTGCGGGAGTTTTTCGCGACAGTGGCCGCGAAGCGCCATGCCAACGACGGGGCTCGGCAAGCCCTGCTTAGGCTTGCCTACGAGGCTTCAGGCGACATGGGCAGCAAGACTTGGAACCGGGCAGCTCTCCATGACCGCTGAGTGCCGCCTCGACACGAACATTCTCGTCTGTGCCGCCATCGGACACGATTCCAAGCGCGCGGAGTATGGCGCAATCATCGCCGCCGCCGAGCGCCTTGGCGTCAAGACACTTTACACCGAAGACCTCAACCACGGGCAGGCCTACGGATCCGTGGTCGCCGTCAACCCCTTCCGCACTCACTGATCAGGTCGCTAAAAAATGTCCATTCTCGTCGACAAGAACACCAAGGTGCTCGTGCAGGGCCTGACCGGCAAGACCGGCACGTTCCATACCGAACAGGCGCTGGCCTATCACGGGACAAAAATGGTCGGCGGCATCCACCCGAAGAAGGGTGGCGAGACGTGGACCGGCGCCGCGGGCGAGAGCTTGCCGATCTTTTCCACCGTCGCTGAAGGCAAGGCGAAGACCGGCGCCAATGCATCTGTCGTCTATGTGCCGCCGGCAGGCGCCGCCGAGGCGATCCTGGAGGCGATCGAAGCCGAAATCCCGCTGATCATCTGCATCACTGAGGGCATCCCGGTGATCGACATGATCAAGGTCAAGGCGCGGCTCGACCGCTCGACATCGCGGCTGATCGGTCCCAACTGCCCCGGCGTCCTGACACCCAACGAATGCAAGATCGGCATCATGCCCGGCAACATCTTCCGCAAGGGCTCGGTCGGCGTTGTTTCCCGCTCGGGAACGCTTACCTATGAGGCGGTATTCCAGACCACCAATGTCGGTCTCGGCCAGACCACCGCCGTCGGCATCGGTGGCGACCCCGTCAAAGGCACGGAGTTCATCGACGTGCTGGAGATGTTCCTCGCCGACGACGAGACACAGTCGATCATCATGATCGGCGAGATCGGCGGCTCGGCCGAGGAAGACGCCGCGCAGTTCCTCAAGGACGAAGCCAAGCGTGGCCGCAAGAAGCCGATGGCCGGTTTCATCGCCGGGCGCACGGCCCCGGCCGGCCGCACCATGGGTCACGCAGGCGCGGTGATTTCCGGCGGCAAGGGCGGCGCCGAGGACAAGATCGCGGCGATGGAATCGGCCGGAATAAAGGTTTCGCCGTCGCCGGCTCGGCTCGGCACGACGCTGGTCGAAGCCATAAAAGGTTAAGGCAGTAAGGGAGTAGGGCAGTATGGGAGTAGGGGAATAGGAAGAACGGGACGAACGATGGCAAGTGCCTGGTTCTCCCTACTGCCCTACTGCCTTACTGCCCTACTCCCCTCCAAAACAGGAGACGGAGCCAGGCTCCGCGGAAAAAATGGCAAGACAAGATCAGGCCAACGACCAATTTTCGCTTACCTCTTTCCTCTATGGCGGCAATGCCGATTATATCGACGCGCTCTACGCCGCCTATGAGGACGATCCCGCTTCGGTCGATCCCGAATGGCAGGATTTTTTCGCGGCGCTGAAGGACGATGCCGGCGATGTCCGCAAGAATGCCAAGGGCGCCTCATGGGCCAAGCCCTCGTGGCCGCTGCAGGCCAATGGCGAACTGGTGTCGGCGCTCGACGGCGATTGGGGCATCGTCGAGAAGCACATCGAGAAGAAGGTCCAGAACAGGGCGGTGATGAACGGCGTCGCCCTGTCCGACGCCGACGTCCATCAGGCGACGCGCGATTCAGTGCGCGCCATCATGATGATCCGCGCCTACCGCATGCGTGGCCATTTGCACGCCAATCTCGACCCGCTCGGCATCGCCAAGCTCGAGGATTACAACGAGCTGTCGCCGGAAAACTACGGCTTCACATCAGCCGACTACGACCGCCCGATCTTCCTCGACAATGTGCTCGGGCTCGAATTCGGCACCATCCGGCAGATGCTCGACATCCTGACCCGCACCTATTGCTCGACGCTCGGCGTCGAGTTCATGCATATTTCCGATCCCGAGGAGAAGGCCTGGATCCAGGCGCGCATCGAGGGCACCGACAAGGAGATCTCCTTCACCGCCGCCGGCAAAAAGGCGATCCTGCAGAAGCTGGTCGAGGCGGAAGGCTTCGAGCAGTTCATCGACGTCAAGTACAAGGGCACCAAGCGCTTCGGCCTCGACGGCGCCGAGGCGCTGATCCCGGCGCTGGAGCAGATCGTCAAGCGCGGCGGCCAGCTCGGCATGAAGGAGATCGTGCTCGGCATGGCGCATCGCGGCCGGTTGAACGTGCTCTCCCAGGTGATGGCCAAGCCGCACCGCGCCATCTTCCACGAGTTCAAGGGCGGCTCGGCCGCGCCCGACGAGGTCGAGGGCTCGGGCGACGTGAAGTACCATCTCGGTGCTTCGTCGGACCGCGAGTTCGACGGCAACAAGGTGCACCTGTCGCTGACCGCCAATCCATCGCACCTGGAAATCGTCGATCCGGTGGTGATGGGCAAGGCGCGGGCCAAGCAGGACTCTCTGTTCGGCCGCAGCCGCGAAGAGATCGTGCCGCTGGAAGAGCGCGCCAAGGTGCTGCCGCTGCTCCTGCATGGTGACGCCGCCTTTGCCGGCCAGGGCGTGATTGCCGAAATCCTCGGCTTGTCCGGCTTGCGCGGCCACCGCGTCGCCGGCACGCTGCACTTCATCATCAACAACCAGATCGGCTTCACCACCAACCCGCGCTTTTCGCGCTCGTCGCCCTATCCGTCGGATGTCGCCAAGATGATCGAGGCGCCGATCTTCCACGTCAATGGCGACGATCCGGAAGCCGTGGTCCATGCCACCAAGGTGGCCATCGAATTCCGCATGAGGTTCCACAAGCCTGTCGTGGTCGACATGTTCTGCTACCGCCGCTTCGGCCACAATGAGGGCGACGAACCGGCCTTCACCCAGCCGATCATGTATCGCAACATCCGCAACCATAAGACGACGGTGCAGATCTATGCCGACCGGCTGATCGCCGAAGGCCATATCGGCCAGGCCGAATTCGACAAGCTGAAGGCCGACTGGCGGGCACATCTCGAGCAGGAATTCGAGGTCGGCCAGCACTATAAGCCCAACAAGGCCGACTGGCTGGATGGCGCCTGGTCGGGCCTGCGCACAGCCGACAACCAGGACGAACAGCGGCGCGGCAAAACCGCCGTGCCGGTCAAGACGCTGAAGGAAATTGGCAAGAAGCTGACCGAGGTGCCGAAGGAATTCGAGGCGCACAGGACGATCATGCGGTTTCTCGAGAACCGCCGCCAGGCGATCGAGTCGGGCGAAGGCATCGACTGGTCGACGGCCGAGGCGCTGGCCTTCGGCGCCATCCTGCTCGACGGCAATCCGGTCCGGCTGTCCGGACAGGATTCGGAGCGCGGCACGTTCTCGCAACGCCACTCCGTGCTCTACGACCAGCGCGACGAGACACGCTACATCCCGCTCAACAATCTGTCGGCGGCGCAGGCCGGTTTCGAGGTCATCAACTCGATGCTGTCGGAAGAGGCCGTGCTCGGCTTCGAATATGGCTACAGCCTGGCCGAGCCGAAGGCGCTGACGCTTTGGGAAGCGCAGTTCGGCGATTTCGCCAACGGCGCCCAGGTGGTGTTCGACCAGTTCATCTCGTCGGGCGAGCGCAAGTGGCTCAGAATGTCGGGCCTCGTCTGCCTGTTGCCGCATGGCTATGAAGGCCAGGGGCCGGAACATTCGTCGGCCAGGCTCGAGCGATTCCTGCAGCTTTGCGCCGAAGACAACATGCAAGTGGCCTACTGCACGACGCCGGCCAACTACTTCCACATCCTGCGCCGGCAGTTGAAGCGGGATTTCCGCAAGCCGCTGATCCTGATGACGCCGAAGTCGCTGCTGCGCCACAAGCGGGCGGTGTCGACACTGCCGGAGATGTCGGGCGAAAGCGCGTTCCACCGGCTGTTGTGGGACGATGCCCAGCAACTCCCCGGCCAGGCGATCAAGCTCACCAAGGATTCGAAGATTCGCCGCGTCGTGCTCTGCTCGGGCAAGGTCTATTACGACCTCTACGAGGAGCGCGAGAAGCGCGGCATCAACGACATCTACCTGCTGCGCGTCGAACAGCTCTATCCGTTCCCGGCCAAGGCGCTGATCACCGAACTGTCACGCTTCCGCAACGCCGAGATGGTCTGGTGCCAGGAGGAGCCCAAGAATATGGGCGCCTGGTCGTTCATCGATCCGTATCTGGAATGGGTGCTGGCGCATATCGACGCCAAGCACCAGCGGGTGCGCTATACCGGCCGGCCGGCCGCCGCGTCGCCGGCGACCGGGTTGATGTCGAAGCATCTCGCCCAGCTTGCCGCCTTGCTCGAAGACGCGCTCGGTGAATAGAACAGAGTTCGGCGAATAGAACAGAACCGACAGAAGAACGGACAGGCACAATGGCTACCGAAATCCGCGTCCCCACTCTTGGCGAATCCGTCACCGAGGCGACCATCGGCAAATGGTTCAAGAAGGTGGGCGACGCGATCGCCACCGACGAGCCGCTGGTCGAGCTCGAAACCGACAAGGTCACGGTCGAAGTGCCGGCCGCGGCCGCAGGAACGCTCAGCGAGATCGCCGTCAAGGAAGGCGAGACGGTCGAAGTCGGTGCTTTGCTCGGCATGATTTCGGCGGGCAACGGGGCAAAGGCGGCAGCACCCGAAGCCGCGAAGCCGTCAACATCCGAAGCGAAGCAGGACGCGGTATCGCAGGCCTCGGCGCCGACCGCCGCAGCCACCGTCAAGCAAGCCGCGGCCGAGACCGCAAAGATCGCCGGCGATGCCGGGCCGATCGAGGCGCGCGCGATGCCGCCGGCGCCAGCGGCGGCGAAGCTGCTGGCCGAGAGCAATCTCGCGGTCGACCAGATCTCGGGTTCCGGCAAGCGCGGCCAGGTGCTCAAGGGCGACGTGCTCGACGCGATCGCCAGGGGCGCTCCGTCGCAGCCTTCCGAGACGCCGAAGGCCCCTGCGCCGGTCGCCGCCCGTGCGCCGTCCTCGGCCGACGACGCGTCGCGTGAAGAGCGGGTGCGCATGACCAAGCTGCGGCAGACCATCGCCCGCCGCCTCAAGGAAGCGCAGTCGACCGCCGCCATGCTGACCACCTTCAACGAGGTGGACATGAGCGCGGTGATGGCGCTCAGGAGCAAATACAAGGATGTGTTCGAGAAGAAGCACGGCGTGAAGCTGGGCTTCATGGGCTTCTTCACCAAGGCCGTCACCCATGCGCTGAAGGAAATCCCTTCCGTCAATGCCGAGATCGACGGCACCGACATCATCTTCAAGAACTACGCCCATATCGGCGTCGCAGTCGGCACCGAAAAAGGCCTCGTCGTGCCTGTCGTGCGCGATGCCGACCAGATGGGAATAGCCGAGATCGAGAAAGATATCGGCAGGCTGGGCATCGCCGCGCGTGATGGCAAGCTGTCGGTCGCCGACATGCAGGGCGGCACGTTTACGATTTCCAACGGCGGCGTTTACGGGTCGCTGATGTCGACGCCGATCCTCAACGCGCCGCAGTCGGGCATTCTGGGCATGCACAAGATCCAGGAGCGGCCGGTGGTGGTCGGCGGCCAGATCGTGATCCGGCCGATGATGTATCTGGCGCTCTCCTACGATCACCGCATCGTCGACGGCAAGGAAGCGGTGACCTTCCTGGTGCGGGTCAAGGAAAGCCTGGAGGATCCGGAACGGCTGGTGCTCGATCTCTAGGCCCGGTCGAGGTGAGCCGGAGAATGGATCTGCGCCACCGAATGAGTTCCTCTCGTTTGCACTCCGGAATGTTTTTCGCAGCTGTGCTCGCGGCCGGCATTGCGCAGGCGGGATCGGCAGCCTTTGCCGCATGCCCGCTCGAACTCGCCGTCTATGGCGATGCCGAAAGTGCGGCCGAGATCGATTTCAGGCCGACCGTGGGATCGGCTGTCGTCACCAACACCTTCAAGATGGTGCTCGATAACGATGTCGTTCTCGACGGGATCGTCATGTGGACGCAAGGCGTGGCGCGGCCGCATGGTTCGCTGATGTACAAATGCCCGACAGGCGACGTCACCGGCGACGAGCTCGCCGCCTGCACGCTGTGGGAGGGGGTCGTCTACAGTGCGGATGACAAGGGCAACATCGCTCTGTTGCCGGCCGAAGGGGTAGATGCTCCGAAGACCCTGATCTTTCCCGACCTCGGACCGTCGCTGCAGAGGTCGACCGCCTATGGCGCCAACGGGTTTTCAATGGTGCCGTGGGATGTTTTTTCGTTGAGGGGCTGTCAGGAATGAGCGCGGCCAAAAAAGTGCTGCTGGTGGCCGGCGGCGGCCGCGGCATCGGCGCTGCCACATCCAGGCTTGCCGTCACGGCTGGATACCGTGTTGCGATCAACTACGCATCGAATGAGGCTGCTGCCACGGCGCTTGTCGAGGCAATCGAACAGGCCGGCGGCGAAGCGCTGGCCATCAAGGGCGACGTTGGCAGCGAGGCCGATATCCAGGCGATGTTCGAGAGGATCGATCATGTCTTCGGGCCGCTCGATGCGCTCGTCAACAACGCTGGCGTGGTCGACCAGAGGGCGCGTGTCGACGAAATGAGCGGAGCACGGCTGGAGCGCATGATGCGCATCAACGTCATTGGCCCCATGCTCTGTGCCCGCGAAGCGGTGAAGCGCATGTCGACCAGCCATGGCGGCAACGGCGGCGCCATCGTCAATGTCTCCCCGATTGCAGCGAGAATTGGCGGGCCGGGCGAATATGTCGACTACGCTGCCTCGAAGGGCGCGATCGATTCTTTCACGATCGGCCTGGCGCGCGAGGTAGCCGGCGAAGGCATTCGCGTCAACGCGGTCAGTCCAGGGATTGTCGATACCGAAATTCATGCCTCCGGCGGACAGCCGGATCGCGTCGAGAGGATGCGTCACGGCGTGCCGATGCAAAGGGCGGGGACCACCGAAGAGGTCGCCGCGGCAATTCTCTGGCTCCTGTCGGACGGGGCGTCCTATACGACAGGCGCGAATTTGGAAGTGGGCGGCGGCCGCTAATCCCAGCCAAGGCTGAGTGCAGACCAGAAGGACAAATCATGGCTTATGACGTCGTTATCATCGGATCGGGACCAGGCGGCTATGTCTGCGCCATCAAGGCGGCGCAGCTCGGCCTGAAAACGGCGGTGGTCGAGAAGAACCCGACCTTCGGCGGCACCTGCCTCAATATCGGCTGCATCCCGTCCAAGGCGCTGCTGCATGCCTCCGAGATTTTTTCTGAGGCCGGCCACTCCTTTGATACACTCGGCGTCGAAATCAGCAAGCCGAAGCTCAATCTGGAAAAGATGATGGCGCACAAGGACGCGACAGTGGCGTCCAACGTCAACGGCGTCGCCTTCCTGTTCAAGAAGAACAAGATCGACAGCTTTCGCGGCACCGGCAAGGTCCTGTCCGCCGGAAAAGTGTCGGTGACCGGCGAGGACGGCAAGGTCGAGGAGATCGAGACCGGGAACATCGTCATCGCCACCGGCTCCGACGTCGCCGGCATTCCGGGGGTAAAGGTCGACATCGACGAGAAGGTAATCATGTCGTCGACCGGCGCGTTGTCGCTGGGCAAGGTGCCGGGCCACCTGGTGGTGGTCGGCGGCGGCGTCATCGGGCTGGAGCTCGGCTCGGTATGGGCGCGGCTCGGCGCCAAGGTGACCGTCGTTGAGTTCCTCGACACCATTCTCGGCGGCATGGACGGCGAGGTCGCCAAACAGTTCCAGCGCATGCTGTCCAAGCAAGGCATCGAATTCAGGCTCGGCGCCAAGGTGACCGGTGTCGCCAAGGCCACAAAGGGCGCCACCGTCACCTTCGAGCCGGTCAAGGGCGGCGCGGCCGAGACGGTTGAGGCGGATGGGGTGCTGATCGCGACCGGACGCCGGGCCTATTCGGACAGTCTCGGGCTGAAGGATGCCGGGGTCGAGGTCGACGAGCGCGGCCGAGTCAAGACCGACGGCCATCTCACGACCAATGTCCCCGGCATCTACGCCATCGGCGACGTCATCGCCGGGCCGATGCTCGCCCACAAGGCCGAGGACGAGGGCGTGGCGGTGGCCGAGATCATTGCCGGCCAGGCCGGCCATGTGAATTACGGGGTGATCCCGAACGTCGTCTACACCAGTCCGGAAATCGCCTCGGTGGGCAAAACAGAGGAAGAGCTGAAGTCGGCCGGCATCGACTACAAGGCCGGCAAGTTTCCGTTCAGCGCCAATGGCCGGGCGCGCGCCATGCTGCATACCGACGGCTTCGTGAAGATCCTGGCGGACAAGCAGAGCGACCGCGTGCTCGGCGTCCACATCGTCGGCTTCGGCGCCGGCGAGATGATCCACGAGGCGGCGGTGCTGATGGAGTTCGGCGGCTCGTCGGAAGATCTTGCCCGCACCTGCCACGCCCATCCGACGATGTCGGAAGCGGTGAAGGAAGCGGCACTGGCGACCTTCTTTAAGCCGATCCACATGTAGGCCTTCCCAAGGAACTCCGGCAGCCATCTGACGGCTCAAACAAAAACGGCCCGCTTTTCAGCGGGCCGTTCGTATTTGAAGTCAGCAGCCGATCACTGCGGGGCTGGTGCGGGCGCCGGAGCAGGTGCTGGCTCTGCGGGTGCCGGAGCCGGCGCCGGAGCTGGTTCTGCTGGCGCCGGAGCGGGCGCTGGTTCTGCCGGCGCCGGGGCAGGTGCAGGCTCTGCAGGGGCCGGGGCAGGCGTCGGTTCAGCGGGCGCTGGCGCCGGGGCCGGCGTGGTTGCAGCTGGCGGTTCACCAGGCTCTGGCGCCTCACCGCTTGTTCCAAAAATATAATAAGCGACAATGGCCAGGATAACGACGACCAGGGCAATCAGCCAGCCGGTGCTGCCGCCACCCGACTTGGGAGGGGGGGTCGGAGTGGTGTACGGGTCGTTTGGATTCGCCATAAAAGTGTCCTCCGTGGATGAAAAGTATCAATCAACACACATCAACGCGCAATCGTTGAACAGGTTTCACGCTAGGAATCGAAAACGCCGACGACGGGGCATACTTCGCCGAGAATCGTTTGTCTGCAAGCACTTTACTCGCAAAACTCGCAGTGATCGAGCCAAATTAGACCTTTCGACCGTCCTGCACGGAGACAAACCTCCGGCGACTCGGGCAAAGCGTCGTCCCGAATCACGCCTTGCCGGACCCGCAACTCAACCGTGCAACTAGTCGACGGCGGTGACAGTGTAGCCGGCCCTGCGGAAATCCTCGACCAGGCCCTCTGAGCCAGGCAGGTGCAGGGCGCCGACCGCCATGAACACGTTGCCCTTGGCGAGGATCGGCCTGGCATGGTCGATCATCACCTTGTTGCGGCTGGTGATCATGATTTCCTCGAAGGCGGCATAGCTTGCCGAATCGTCTTCGCCGCCGGGAAGGACTGCACGAAACAGCGGCCAGAGCATGCCGGTGTCGCCGCGCTGGTAAAGCACGATCATGGTTTCATTGACGTCGTTCACCCTGTCGCCGAGCTTCAGCGTGTCGACGAGGCCCTTCATGTGAAACGCAAGCGGCAGCGAGGCCATGGCGCGAAGCTGGTCGGCGACCGTCTCCAACCCATCGACCGCCTTGCCTGAGGCTTTGGCGTCCTCTGCAAGCTTGATGTCGAGCACCGGCGTGCCGCCGGCCTGGCGGGCCAGTTCACAGGCCGGGAGCGCGACCATGGTCGACAGCATCCAAGGCTTCATCTTGGCAACGCTCGCCGGTGGAATGCCGCGCGCGTCGAGCGCCTTGTTCACCGCCGCCGCATCCTCCGGCGACAGCAGCGAGGACAGCGTGGTGCTGTCGGTGAACATCATCAGTTCGGGCTCTTTCAGGAACGCCGCCATCATCTTCTGCTTGTCGACCACTTCCGTGGTCTCGATGACGACAGTGTCGGCGGCGTCAAAGGCCTTTTGCGCGGCGGGCGGCAGCGTGGTCACGCGCGGGTCGGTCATGTGCATGGTGCCGAACAGGAAGGACGGTCTTTCGCCCGCCTTTTCCAGTTTCCACAACAGGCCCTTGCCGTTCGGTGTCGCTGCCGCTTCCGTCTCGATCTTGCGGTAGGCGGCCGGGTCGTCCTTCTGTAAGGCCGACAGCATGTCGGCGCCGGCGCAGACCGGGGTTTCAGCACGTGCCTTGCCGGCGGCGAGCAGCGCGACGACGAGGAAAGTGAGGAAGAACAGGACGTTCAGCGCGACGAGCAGCTTTAGCGAAGCAAAGGCCGTGCGGTCGGCGATGGCAAGGACGCGTTTCATGGCTCGCTTTTAGAGACAAAGAACGGCGAAACGGTTAACCGGCGCGGCAAAATTGTCTCGGACATCGTTCCACGGCGCATATCCTGGCTGCAACTTTGCGAAATCATGCGTCGGCTACGCCCGCGGGTGGGCCGCTTCATAAATTTCGAGCAGCCTCGCAGTGTCGACGCCGGTATAGATCTGCGTCGTCGACAGGCTGGCGTGGCCCAAGAGTTCCTGGATGGTGCGCAGATCGCCGCCGCGCCCAAGCAGGTGTGTGGCGAAGGAATGGCGCAACGCATGCGGCGTGGCGGTGTCCGGCAGATTGAGCGCCGAGCGTAGCTTGGCCATGTCGCGCTGGACGATAGCCGGGTTGAGCGGCCCGCCGCGGGCGCCGCGAAACAGCAGGCCCTTCGGATCGAGATGATAGGGGCAGAGCCGCCGGTACTGGGCGATCGCCCGCAGCGCGACCGGCAGCACCGGCACCAGCCGCGTCTTGCCGCCCTTGCCGGTGACGCGCAGCACCGTTTCATCAGGCGACGACAGATCGGCGCCGGACAGGCCGAGCGCCTCGGAAATGCGCAGGCCCGAGCCGTAGAGCAGCGTCAGCACGGCGGCGTTGCGGGAGGCGATCCAGGGTTCCTCCGCCAGCTGGCCTTCCACCGAAACGACGTGTTTCGCATCGCTGGCCGTCAGCGGCTTGGGCAGCGACTTCGGCTGCCGTGGCGCGCGCAGTGCCGCAGCACCCGCCGCATTGACGAGGCCGCGCCGCTCCAGAAAGCGCAGCAGCGAGCGGATGCCGGCGAGCCCCCGCCCGAGCGTGCGGGCGCCGG
>NZ_AYWU01000039.1:0-48373 GCF_000502375.1 Mesorhizobium sp. L48C026A00
AAGGTCATTTGCTGCATGACGCTTGCTCTTTTTTCCGGGAGTTTGTCATGTTCAAAGGCCGCCATTTTGATCGATCCGTGATCCTACTGTGCGTTCGCCGGTATCTTGCCTACAATCTCAGCCTGCGCGATCTGGAAGAGATGATGGCCGGGCGGCACGTCGACCATTCCACTGTCCACCGCTGGGTCGTGCATTTTTCGCCTCTGCTGCTTGAACGCTTCAACCGGAGAAAACGTCCGGTCACCGGCAAGTGGCACGTTGATGAAACTTATGTCCGGGTGCGCGGTCGCTGGATGTATCTTTACCGCGCCGTCGACAGCGTGGGCGATACGGTCGAATTCTTTTTCAGCGAAAACCGTGACCTGCCGGCGGCCAAACGCTTCTTACGGAAGGCCCTGCAGCGCCATGGCAGGCCGGGCTGGCATCCGATGGCAAGCGTTCCAACGCGGCGGCGATCTGGCGCTTCGCTGCTGAGGGCAGAGGCAGGATGGGACGCGGGGGGGGCGGCACGGCAAATGTCGAGCAATTCGGCAAGTGCATAGACGACGCGAAGGCTCGAGAACTCCTTGAAGAGTCTCCAGAGCGGCGCAAGCGTGGCATCGATCCGTCGCGCTTCGGCCGCATCGCCCTGTTGCGCCGCCGTGACGATCTTCACGCAGACCTCGGGCAGGATNAGTCGCCGCTGTAGCCGATCGAGAACCCTTCCGGCACAGTGCGCCTCTGGTCGGCCAGATGGCTCTTGATCGCTTCGCCCTTGTCTGTCGGATTCTTGATAGCGACAATCCCATCCACCTTTGCCAGGCGGCTGACGAGTGCTGGGGTGAAATGGAAATGCGTCGTTCCTGGATTGTCGTAGACGACGATCGGCAGGCCGCTCTCGCACGCCACCGTCGAGAAATGTTGGAACACCTCGTCATCAGTGAGCGGGGTGTAGGAGGCGGCCGCAAGCAGCCCCGCGGCAGCTCCAAGGGCCTTGGCGTCCTGCGCGAATCTCACTGCTTCATCGGTGCGCAGCGCGCCCACACCCACCACGACCGGCATTCGTCCTGCGGTTTCGTCTAAGGTCTCGGCGAGCGCCCTTCGCCGTTCCTCCCGCGACNCCCACCACGACCGGCATTCGTCCTGCGGTTTCGTCTAAGGTCTCGGCGAGCGCCCTTCGCCGTTCCTCCCGCGACAGATACATGTATGTGCCGGTGCTGCCGAGAAGGCCGATGGAATTGACCTGAGCGGCGCTAAGCCGAGCAATCAGCCTGCGCAGAGCAACGGTATCGACGCGGCCGTAATGGTCACTCGGCGTGATGGGGAACGCGGAAAGACCGCTCAGGAATTCCATGGCAAAGCTCCAGGTTGCTGCTTGAGCGCAGGGCGGGCCGGACGACAGGTCATCAGAATGCGTCCAGAGCTCGCCGAAGGTCGGCGATTAGGTCATCGGCGTCTTCAAGACCCACCGAGAGACGCATGAGGTCCTCGCCGACTCCATCGGCCAGATGCGCANGCCGAAGGTCGGCGATTAGGTCATCGGCGTCTTCAAGACCCACCGAGAGACGCATGAGGTCCTCGCCGACTCCATCGGCCAGATGCGCGTCCTTGCGGATCGGCTGACGAGCACGTGTCAGGCTTGCCGGATGATAGATGAGGCTGTCGGCATCGCCGAGGCTGACAGCCCGGGTGATCAGGTTGAGCCGGTCCATCATCCGGCGCGCGCCCTCGAACCCAGCGTGGAGGCCAAAGGCCAACATGCCCGACCCGTGGGACATCTGCTTTCGCGCCGTCACCTGATCGGGGTGCGAGTCAAGGAAGGGATAACTCACCCATGCCACCGCCGGGTGCGTCTCGAGCGCCTGGGCCACCGCAAGGGCCGTGGCGCTGTGCCGCTTCATACGCAGCGTGAGCGTCTTCAGACCGCGCAGTATCAGGAAGGCTGACATGGGCGAGAGCGCTGCGCCGGTGATGTAGCGCAGGCCCGTCTCGTGCAGCGTGCGGAGCGTTTGCGCGTCGCCGAGAATCGCCCCGCCAAGGGCATCGCCGTGCCCATTGATGTATTTGGTCAGCGAGTGGAGCACGAGGTCGGCCCCATGTTCGAGCGGCCGCTGGAGCGCGGGCGAGGCGAAGGTGCTGTCGACTGCAATCTTTACACCGCGCGCGTGGGCGCGCTCGGCAATGGCAGCAATGTCAAGGATGCGGCTCAGCGGATTCACCGGCGTCTCGAAGAAAACCAGCCGGGTCCGCTCGGTGATCGCGGCATTGAGATTGTGAGGATCGGACAGGTCGACCGCGACGACCTTGATGCCGAAGCGGGGGACCGCCTGTTCGACCATGGCAAGCGTGTTCGCATAAAGCGTCCTGTGGACGATGAGTTCATCCCCTTGGGACAGGAGCGACAGGATCAGCGTCCCGAAAGCCGCCATCCCCGAGGCAACGACCAGACCTGCCTCGGCTCCTTCCAGATTGGCGAGCCGCTGCTCGAGGATCTCCGTCGTCGGATTGTATTCGCGCGCATAGAGCCGTCCACCAAGGGTGGCGGCCGCCTCGTTTGCTGCCACGCTTTCGAATCCATAGGTTGACGTCAGGAACACTGGCGGCTGGACGGCATTGGAAAAGCGGGCCGGATCGTAGCCATGATGGATCGCCCGGGTGGCAAATCCGGGACCGGTGTGGTTGAGCGACCCAGTTGGAGCATCGGTTTCCGATTGATGGGAGCGGGTCATTCGGCCTCTGAGATCTTTCTTGGGTTCCGAAAGATTGACGGCAAACTGGCCAATGTGAAATATCCAGTTGGCGATGAATAAAATGGTCCAGTCTTCAAGTGCCGGTTCTGCAGGTCGCACGCACGCGATGGGTGCACGCCAGATCTACGAGGCTCTTCGCGAGCAGATCCTCGGAAGTGTCTACGAAACCGGCAGTCANGCACGCCAGATCTACGAGGCTCTTCGCGAGCAGATCCTCGGAAGTGTCTACGAAACCGGCAGTCAGCTGCCGTCCTCCCGAGGAAGAATCGCTGGACATAGAGGACGGAGTGGCTGCCCCATCACACCCTGCGGGGGCCGGTCACTCCGGCGCGCGGCTATTCGGCCGCCAGCGCGATAGCCGGCCGCCGCGCGGTATCGACAGCGCGCGAGCCTCAAACGTCCGACGCCTTCCTTGGCATGTCGCACGCCAGATCCCAAACATGGTTCCACCGCAACGAGGTGGTGACGGAAGCAGTGTCTGCACTTTGGAAACGAGCCAGGCCTTTGCGTCCTCATGTACGTCGCGATCGTCTCGTCCCAGTAAAAGTCGCAATCATTGTCGATGCGACGTTCCGCGCCAGCTGGCCGTTTATTTTCCTAAGATCTGCGTTACAGGCCGGGGCGTTGTCGCCGTTTCGGCGGGTAAAATGGGATAGGCGAGCTCGGGTGCCTTTCCGGTCAGCGAGTTGAGGAAGGCAACAAGCAGGTCGACTTCTTCGTCCGCCAGTACCACGCCAAGCTGGGTGGTTCCCATCATGGCAACGGCCTGTTTCAAATCCCAAACCTTGCCCGAATGAAAGTATGGCGCGGTGAGTGCAACGTTGCGCAGCGGCGCCACGCGGAAAACATAGGAATCGTCGGCAGTATTGGTGACCGCAAATCGGCCCTTGTCTTTTTCCGGCAGGACCTCGGCGCTGGGCTGTTCCACGAGGCCGAATGGGTAATAGGCTTCCCCACCAACGTTGATACCGCCATGGCAGGACGAGCAGCCTTTGTCCATGAAAAGCGCCAGGCCCTGTTTCTGTTCGGAAGTCATGGCGGCGTCATCGCCATTGAGGAAGCCGTCGAAGGGGGCCGGCGTGACCAGTGTCGCCTCGAAGGCTTCGATCGCCTTGGCGACGTTGTCGAAGGTGACGCGATCGGCTTCAGCCGGAAAAGCTGCATCGAACCAATCGACATATTGCGGCATCGACTTGAGGGTGGCGATGACTTGACCCGGTGTATTGGCCATTTCGACGCCGGCTTGGACCGGTCCCTTCGCCTGAGCCTTCAGGTCTTCGGCACGACCATCCCAGAACTGGGCGATGTTGAAGACAGCGTTCAGTACAGTCGGCGCGTTGCGCGGTCCCTTCTGCCAACCATGGCCGATCGAGGTTTCGTGATTGTCGTCGCCGCCGGTGGCCAGGTTGTGGCACGAGTTGCACGACAAGACGCCTGACGCCGAGACGCGTGGATCGAAGAACAGTGCCTTGCCGAGGGCGATCTTCTCCGGCGTGATCGGGTTGTTAGCGACTGCCGGCGTGGTGGGTGGCAAAGCCTTGAAAGTGGCCAATGCCGTTTCTCTGAGGTCTGCGGGGATCGAATCCGCAGCAAAAGCGGTGGCTGCCAGCAAGGCGACAGCCATCGTACTGAATAGGATTTTCATAAATGATCTCGCTGCGTGGTGCACTCAGCCACTCTGGGATATGCGGCTCATGAACGCCCTGCGCTAGATCAGCTGCGGGAGAGGACCGGGGATCCGACACCTCTCGCGGCAGAGATGGGACCGTCCCGGAATTGAACGCTCTTCTCGATTGGATTTCAGGGAGGCGGAGGATCGCTGCTCGGCAAGCGGCGGCGCCGGAGCCGTGCTCCGGTTCTCTCTGCGCCTTCTACCATGAAGAAATCGGGTCCGCCGCTGTCTCAGATTTCGGTTCGGGGCCGGTGATCTGTTCCGCTGCAGGTCCTGCTCGACTTCCGCCTGCCTTCGACAGATCGACGTGAGCCCAAATCGATCCGCGATAGTGTCTTGTAGCACCTTTGCGGGACAATTTTATTTCGACTGTAGAGGACCGTTTCGGGTGAGCGAAATTAAACGAATTTCAAAGGGCGCCCGAGTAGCTGTTTTGATTGGCTTGTGAGGCTTATAGCCTCCATCGAGAGAATATTGGCAGACGACGGAGCACAATTTTGGCCTCGTTTATCAACTTCAATGGGACAACTGCTTTGCGATAATAACAGGGCAATTTACCGTCATGAATTCGAGAGAACCAAGTCCCACGCAGTGATTTTCACACCGGAAGCGTTGCAGTCCTGTCGCGAGAAGCTGATTTACAAATACAACAAGATGATTAACATCGCCATAGCGCGCAAAATATTGTTTGTTTATACTACGCTCTAGATGCCGGCGAAATCTGGATACAATAACCTGGTCGGCGTACCCGCTCCAGCCTCACACACGACTGCGACGCCTATACTTGCGCTTTTCCACTGTCCGACATGAAGGCAGCGAGCCATTGCATCGCGGAGGTTGCATCTTCCAATATGACGACCTGTTTCGCAAAGCGGAAAAAAGTCTTGCGCGCTGCGCTCGCAGGTTTTCGTCCGTTGTATGCATCAAAGCACGCCCTGAGGGCGGCTTCGTAGATCCGGTCTCTGCGATCTTCTGGCCATTCGTTGAGAAAATCGATAGCATCCGCAGGACTGGCAATCTCTTGCACGATGTGGGCTGCGCGCCTTACGAAAAGTGGGCTGCTGAAAGTCCCTGAGCTCATTCGTTCCTCCCGACCTGCTGAACCGCTAGCTTGCAGTGAACAGGCGTCTCCTTTACACCCGCCCACCATTGCGGAATGTGTTGTCACAGCGATAGCGGTTCAATAGCAAAGCAGCGGCGTGATGTCCTCGGTTTACCAGCGGGCCAATCCCTAACATCCTGCTGCAAGAGCGGCTCACCGGATGAATCTAGATCGTTTCGACCATTGCGAATCAACGCTTGATACTTCCTCCACGCGCCACCAGGAAGCTGCCACTGCTCTGCCATCGATTTCACAGCCAAAGAGAGAATGGCGAAACAGAAATAGCCCGCTTCGTTTCGAGATTACGGGTCATTTCGGCGCAAAGCTTACGGCCGAGACGCGCCTGAAAATGCGCAAGGACCGCGGCAGGTCGCCAACAACGGACGGATCAACAGTCACGACGGCGGGATACCGCGCCATAGATCTCGCTGGACGAGCATCGCAATAATCGTGTCGAGACCTTTGTTGCTTTCAGCGGCGACCGCCACTATGAAGCGACGCTTCGCCGACTGTGTTTCACGCCGCCTGGAGAGTTTCATGACAGAAGAAGCCGAAAAAAACATCGACACCCTCATCGAGCTCACGGCCGATGTCGTGTCAGCCTATGTCTCCAACAATCCGATCCCGGTGGGGGATCTCCCTGCCCTCATCGGCCAAGTGCACGCGGCTCTGAAAGGGACGGCCGGAGGTGTCTCTGCAGAAGAGCCGGTTGCCCTTACGCCTGCAGTCCCGATCAGGAAGTCGGTGACACCGGACTACATCATCTCCCTTGAGGACGGGAAGAAATTCAAATCGCTAAAGCGCCATCTGTCGACCCACTATGGGCTGACGCCCGATGGATATCGGGCCAAATGGGGCCTAGCGGCGGATTATCCCATGGTCGCGCCGAACTACGCCGCGGCGCGCTCGGCATTGGCCAAGACGATGGGGCTCGGCCGCAAACCGAAAGCGCCGGAAGCGCCGGCCCCGACGAAGCGAACCCGCAAGAAGGTCGCAGCTTGATTTCGGCAATCGAGATTCGTTCTGGAGCGTTGCAGCCATCGGCTTAATCTCCGCCTCAAATAAAAAGGCGGGGCCAACCCCGCCTTCCTTTGAAACAACTTTGTTTCATGAGGAATTCGCGACGCCTTGCAGCAATCTGCTGCGGCCTTGTAGTTGAGCCACGTTCTTGCTCGCTCTTGTCGAGCGGCCGTGAGGCCCTCCTGGCGTACCGCTCCCACTCTTGCCAGGACGCAAGAGTAAATTCAGCCAACTTTGCTGAGACTGCCAGCGGAGGATTTGCCAGTGCGGCGGTCCTGTTCAATCTCATACTTGATCTTCTGGCCGTCAGCGAGGGTCGAGAGGCCCGCGCGTTCGACAGCGGAAATGTGGACGAAAACATCCTGACCGCCATCGTCGGGTTGGATAAATCCAAATCCCTTGGTGCTGTTGAACCACTTCACTGTTCCGGTCGCCATATGCGTGTTCCTTTGTAACAATTGCAACGTGGGCAGGCCATTTGGCCAGTCCGATTCATAGCCGAGACCTGGAGGCAGCAAAACGAAAAACTTCAAGGCCGTTTGATTGGTCGCGGCAACTGCCGCACTCCATTGTGGCCGTGGCCGCCAGCAAAAAATGTCCTTACACTACCGCTCGAGCATGGCCGGAAGCGCCCGACCCTTCCAACGCTCCTCAGCGCCACGTCTATTGCTGGTGCTTGGAGGCACGGGACGTACGGCAGACCGCTGCTCGTGCCGCCAGGTCAAAGGCTGGGTAGTTCACGGAGCTACCTTCGTGCATAACGGCTTGGCAAGCGCTTGAAGGAGTTCCGAATGAATTGTTTCAAGAGGGTCGAGGGGTTAATCGATGCCACCAGCGTGGAAGCGATCGATAACGCGCGCGTATTGCTGGACCAGTTCAAGGGCAAGTCAGAAACAGTCGCCCAAGCGATCGACGACTTCCTACTTGATTTCATGACCTTGCTGTTTGTGGTAGAAGCTACCCGCGAGCGGTTCCACAATCCGGCGAGGCGGTGGCGCGCACCAGATTGAGCAGGATCAGGCTATTACTGACCCGATGCCCTTGACCTTAGCGACCACGCCGCCAGGGATGCGTTTGCAGCCGCGAAGAAGGCACAATCTGTTCGCCGGCAAACCGAGCACAGCCAGGCGGTATTTACGCAGATGAATTCAATCGCGACCGCCAAATTCTCCTGTTTGGTACCCAGCGACGACGGCAAGCGCGGACTGCCTCCGTGCAGCTGTCCTCCAGCGACAAACGTGCCTGCATGCCCCCATCCACGGCAAGCTCGACGGTTGTCTCTTACGTTTGACCAAGGTCCCGCGCAAACACTCCCCTTTCCCGCAGCAACTCATCAGGCTCAACGGCCTCGCGGCAGGCGCATTACGCCTGAAGCGCGCCACCGCTTCCTTCTTTCCCGCCCGAGTCCTACGATTTTCGTTTTCCAGCGCCTCGCGGATATCGCCCAACTCGCCGATCTTTGATCAGATCCGTCTTCGCGCGCGAGCAGGCTCCGCGCTCGAGTTCGCTACGCTCCTCGCGCCTCTGCCGTTCAGCATCGACCCGGTCTGGCTGTCGAGGACAGGGTTCCGCTGGGGCGACCAACATCTCCATTCTCACCGTCAGTGCAGCGGCCCTCGAAGCGCATCCTATGCCCCTCCCGGCAGCGCGCCCAATCGTCTTCCGAACGAAGAAGATATCCTCAGCCGCGCGCGCGTCGCGTTAGGCCCCGTCCGATGTCCGACAAGGCGGATGCGCAACATGGCAGAGTCCGATTTGTCCACTGCCTCGATCGGTTTTCTGATCTGGCACGGTGCATGCTTGGTCATCCGCAAGGCGTCGCGGACCAAGGAGAATCCGTCCCATGATCACCTCACCAAGAATTACCGCCGCAGGTCTCCTGGGTCCATCCAAAGATGAGGCTCGAGTAAAGCCTGGCCCCATGAAGAGCTTATCCATCTGGCTCGGCGCTGCCCGCCGATCCTCCCACGCGGGGAGAAGGGGACGCAGCGCCTTCATCAAAATGGGGAACAAATCACTTTGCCTCGAACCTTGCCTTTCGACCAGCCGCCACAACCGGAGCCATCGATCGTCCCCCTGGCTGCGCAAGGCGTTCATTGCCACCGCACTGGCCCTGGTGACGACCGCTCCGGCTCTGGCCGCCACCGACGACGGCAAAGTGACGGATTTCCTGCTCGACAACGGCATGGAAGTGGTCGTCATCCCCGATCACCGCGCGCCGATCGTCACTCATATGGTCTGGTACAAGATCGGCAGCGCCGACGAGCCACCCGGCAAATCCGGCCTTGCCCATTTCCTCGAGCGTCTGATGTTCAAGGCGACGACCAACCACGCCGCCGGCGAGTTCGACCGAGCCGTCTCAGCCATCGGCGGCTATAATAACGCCTTCACCGCCTATGACTACACCACCTTCCTCGAGACGGTGGCGCCCTCGGCGTTGGGTGAGATGATGGGCTTCGAGGCCGATCGCATGTTCAACCTCATCCTCAACGACGATGATATCAAGACCGAGCGCGACGTGATCCTGGAGGAGCGCCGTTGGCGCACAGAGACGAACCCCCAGGCTCTGCTGGACGAGGAGGTCAACGCGACGTTGCGGCAGAACCAGCCCTACCGCATTCCGGTCATCGGCTGGATGCAGGAGATGGAGAAGCTGAACGGCACCGACGCATTCACCATCTACAACAAATACTACCGACCGAACAACGCCGTGCTGGTGGTGGCCGGCGACGTAGAGCCTGAGACGGTGAAGGCGCTGGCCGAGAAGACCTATGGCAAGGTTGTGCGCGGGCCGGACCTGCCCCCGCGCAACCGCCCGGTCGAGCCGGAGCAGAACACCAGGCGCACAGTGACGCTGACCGATGCGCGCGTTTCGGTGCCGAGCTTTTCCACTCAATGGGTGGTGCCGTCCTATCATACGGCAGAGCCCGGCGAGGCCGAGGCGCTCGACCTGCTGGCCGAGATCCTCGGCGGCGGCAACCGCAGCCGGCTCCATCAGGAGCTTGTCGTCAAGCAAGGCATAGCCTCGGCGGCCGGCGCCTTCTTCCAGGGCTCCATGCTGGACGACACCAATTTCACCATCTCCGGCTCGCCGCGCGGCGATGCAAAGCTCGTCGATCTCGCAGCGGCGGCCGTTGCCGAAGTCGCCCGGATCGCCAAGGATGGCGTCACCAGCGACGAGCTGGACAAGGCCAAAGACCGCTATTTCCGCTCGGTGATTTTAGCGCACGACGAGCTGGACCACATCGCCAACATTTATGGCAAGACGCTCACCACCGGTGGCAATGTGAAGGACGTGCTCGAGAGGCCGGACCGCGTCCGCAAGGTCACCACCGACGAGGTCAAGGCGGTCGCCGCGCGTTATCTGGTGCTCGACCATTCGACGACAGGCTATCTTTTGCCGCAGCAACAGGCGGGGAATTGATCATGAGCTCCATCCCCATGCAAATGCGCCGGCCGGTCTTCCCTCGGCGCGCCTTCGCCACACTGTTCCTCTCCATCCTCTTTGTCATCTTGCGGGCGCTCGCCGGGTAAACGGGATCTGTTTAAAGCCGCGGGGAGCGGTTTTCGCGGGCCTTGCCAGGCATTTGCCGGTTCAGGCGTCATTATTGGGGTGCGCTCCTCCTCAGGCCAGCCTCTCTTCGAGTGGATAGAGTCGCCGATTCGTGGTCCGCAGATTGTAGGGCCACCAGCATCCACTCCGCGCGGCTGGCGAAGCCGATGTCCGTTGTTCAATCGTTCGACTAGTAGAACCGCGAGGCATCTTCTAGCGTATTCAGGTATTCTCCCTTTCCAGTCGGGTATCGTGGTCTACCAGCTGTCTGGCCGAGGCCCTATAAGGAACCCGGACGTCGCGGAGTACACACCGCACCTATATATATATATATATATACCTGCTGCGTTGAGGAGGAATCCGGTATTGCCCCTGTGCCTGCCGATGATCCGTCACCTGAGATCCCCTGACCTGTTTGGACCCATTGATCGCCTGCCGGCACTTGGCACGCGGACTAGCGAGCGGACATTCGAGGTCCTCAACCCGTCGACTGGCGAAGTGCTGGCAGAACTACCCGACATGGGTGTCGAGGAGACATGCGCTGCGATCGACAAGGCCTATGTCGCTCAGCCTGAATGGGCAGGGTTGACCGCACGTGAGCGCAGCGACGTTCTATGGCGATGGCATCAGTTGATCATCGACCACGCCGACGATCTCGCCGAGATTCTCACCGCGGAGATGGGCAAGCCGCTTGCAGAAGCCAAGTCGGAGATATCGCATGCTGCGGCGTATCTGCAATGGTACGCCGAGGAGGCCAATCGCGTCTATGGCGAGACGATCTCCGCACCATCCATGGACCGCCGAATGCTGGTAATCAAGCAGCCCATCGGAGTTGTTGGCACGATAACGCCATGGAATTTCCCGGCCTCGATGGTGGCGCGCAAAATCTCGCCAGCCTTGGCGGCGGGCTGCACGATCGTCCTCAAGCCCGCTGAACAGACGCCGCTCGTGGCGGGAGCAATGTTCGCCCTCGCCCATCAGGCTGGCTTTCCCGAAGGCGTCGTCAACCTGATCTATGCGTCCGAAGGTGACGCGGTCGGCCGCGAACTTTGTACCAATCCCAAGGTCCGCAAGATCAGCTTCACCGGGTCGACTGAGATCGGGCGCCTTCTCATGCGCCAGTGCTCGACCCAGATCAAAAAAGTCAGCCTTGAGCTCGGCGGCAATGCACCTTTCATCGTCTTCGATGATGCCGATATCGATGCCGCGGTTGACGGTGCGATCCAGGCGAAATTCCGCAATGCCGGCCAGACCTGCGTTTCGGCGAACCGGCTTTACGTCCAGTCGGGCGTTCACGACGAGTTCGTCGAGAAATTCGTGCAACGGGCTCGCCAACTTCAAGTTGGTGACGGTTTCGCTCCCGCAGTGGACATCGGACCGCTCATCGACAAGCACGCTTTGGCCAAGATCGAATCCCATATTGCCGATGCCGTCGCCAGAGGCGGCGCAATTCGATGCGGGGGCAAACGCATCGGCACGAATGGCACGTTTTTCCAACCGACAGTCCTGACCGGTGTCTCCAGCGAGATGACCGTAGCGCAAGAAGAGACATTCGGGCCGCTGGCACCGATTATTCGCTTCAAAGATGCGGATCAGGTCGTGCGTGAGGCCAACGACACGATCTACGGCCTCGCGGCCTACTTTTATGCCTCCAACCTGAAGCGTGTCTGGCGTGTGGCCGAGGCCTTGGAATATGGAATGGTCGGGGTAAATACCGGCCGGATGTCTTCAGAAGCGGCGCCGTTCGGTGGGATAAAACAGTCCGGCATCGGGCGGGAGGGATCCCGCCATGGCCTCGAGGACTACCTAGAAATGAAATATCTGTGCATGGGCGGCATCTGAATTTTCGGCTTGCAGGGTTCACAGACCGGGTAACCTAGGGAGCGATCTCCAAATATGTGAATTGTAGGATCGCTCCTCGATTGGGAACTGAGGGGCGGCTCCGTACCCGAGCAAACACGCAATCCTGAAGGAGCACCCTGGCTGGACTTATCTCTCGACGAGACAAGCGTCTGCATTGTCGGCGAAGACGGCGTGCATGTGACGGAGGATACGCTTGCGAGGGATTTGGCGGCCCTCGCCGACTATCTTCAGGCGACGGGCTGTCTTTGCGCGGGTCTGGTTGGAAGCTTGTGCACCATCGCGATCGTGAACGCTGGTTGTGCGCAATATCCGGTTTCTGGGGCAGAATTTTGAACCTGCTACCTTCCGATTGTCAGTAGCTCGGTTGTTCTTTCGGCCGACTGCCGCGCCGGTACAGGCTCGGACAGAATCGAAGATACCATCAGGCAGGCATTCGCATTCGACATTTCCGGTGATCGGCGCACGATCCAGGGCGCGCCAGGTTAACCAAGCGCCTCGAACCGCATGACAGTCTTGACCGGCTGGAGGACGGAAATCCCGCGATGCCGAAGAGGTTGGTCAACGCAGTCGAGCCTACACGGCACTTGCGGCACGAAACAGCAAGGGCTGGGAAGCGATCGGCCGAGCGGTCCTCGAAGGCGCGGGCCAAGGTGTCGACGATGCGTTGGTTCAGGTCCGCCAATCTGGTCTCTACCGTCTGATAGCGGCTTCGGTCGCCAGTGACAGCGAGTAAAGATATTTGGCATCATCGGCTTTGATTGCCGCGCAGATCTGGTCGAGATTGGGATAGCTCACTGGTGCACCTTTGGGCTCATAGTGCTTCCTCCTCATCTAGATGAGGATTGCGGATTTGGCGTAGAACACCAACACGGGTCCGAGATCAAAGCGCGTCCCGGGCGCAAGGCGCTGGACGGACCGGGGCCATGTTTCGGTTGAGACGCCATCGATTCCTCGCGCCAGCGTTCTGGCGAATCGGGGCATCAGCGGAGCGAGTGTCGGTGCCAGGATCGCAGCGGCCGTCGTCTGAAGGGCTAGCGAAGTCCGATTGCGGGCGGGATAGAAACGTCGCGCCGCCGCATAGTCTTGCGCCCGACGGTAGATCACGCAATCGCGCACGAAATCGCAGACCTGAGCGGCCGCGCGCCGGACCGAGAAGCCTTCGTCCGAATAGGCGCGCTCCATCGCCGCGCGATAGATCTCTATCCGAGCAAAGAAGGCGCGGTCGACCGGGCTCCAGTCGCCTGCATCGGGTACACGGCCGGCAAAATCCTGCTTGATTTCCTGGTTCAACGCATCAAGCCAGTTCAGCCAAATCCCTTGGAATACCTCGTTCTCGGTGCGGCGCAGCGCGTCCAGCGTGAAATCCGTCCGCTCATCTTCCGGGCGTGTCAGGCCCAAATGGAGGCGCACGACGTCGACTGTCTTTGGGCTCAGAATCTCCTTGCCCCAGACCGCATGGCGGCAGCTGGTTGAGAACTTCTTGCCGTCGAGCAGGTAGAACTCGTTGACGTGATAGTGGATGCGTGGCGTCCAGTGAGAGAAGACCTCGGCGTAAAGAGCGGGGTAGAGTAGCGCGTGGTAGAACGAATTGTCGAAGCCGAAGAAATGGACAATCTGCCAGTCGTTGCCGGGCATCTCCGCCTTCCAGTCGCGACCCAGCAAGCGGCCGAGCGCCTGGATGTTGTAAAGAAAACCGAAGGCCATTTCCGGCCAGACCCAGATCACTTGCCCCGGGAACCCTTCGGCCGGCAGGCCCCAGTCCGAGGGGTGGGTAATGGGCACTGAAAAGTTGCCGCGTCGGCGTAGGCGCGCGAAGAGATCCAAGATCCGTAGCGGGACGCCCGACGCCCTTAGATGCCGGTCGATATTGTCGTAGCATCGGTCCAAGGCAAGTTCCGGGCGGCGGACGGAGCCGACCAGCGGCGCCTCGGCCGATTGGCGTGACCGGGCTGCACCCAAGTCGTGGCATAGGTTTGGCGCGCCGCATTCCTCGCAGATGTTGCCACCGGCGGAGCCGCCGCAATCGGGGCAGAGGCCGCTAACATCCGGCTCGTAAAGATAGTGGCCTGTCACAGCATCGAAAAGCGCAGGGCTCTGGCGCAGATCTATCGCCGTGCTGCTCAGAAGCCTGCGGAAACACGCGGCTTGAAACTCGCCGTAACCGTCATCGCCCATTGTGGGTTGGAAGCTGTGGACCTCACAATCGAAAAGTGCAAGCGTGGCGCGAATCTCGTGGGCGTAGTAGCGCGCCACCTTTGCAGGCGTCGACTGATCGGCATCAGCGCGCGTGGCGACGTAGCTTTGGTAATCATCGCTTCCAGTCAGATGATAGGCTTCGACCCCTTTCATGCGCAGGAAACGCGTATAGACGTCGGCGCCAAAATAGGGGCCGGAAAGATGCCCCAGATGCAGATCGCCATTTGGCGTTGGCGGCGTGGAGAAGACGAAGATCGGCCCGCGTGGAGCCGTGGTCTTTGCAGCGGCATCAAGGGCGGCCTCGCCGTCTCGCCAGTAGACATCGACGAAATCTAGGTCTTCGTTTCCGTCGTTGCGCAGCACATGCGCTTCAAAAGGATGGAACAGAACGACATCGCCCGCCTCGACCGAGATTTCCCCAAGGTCGAACCTGACCTTGCCCGATCCTGACAGGATCACGAAGGCCTCGATTTCGTCGTGCCGATGGGGCTCGGATGTGACGCCGGGTCCAACCTTTCCGAATGAAAACCCCGTGCGAGCGCTTCCCGTTCCAAGCGTGGCCATGTCGATACCGAACGCCCGCGACAGCTCCGTTCGAGAAAACCTGTATTTGCGCATGACGAACCTAAGCTGTTGGAGCAGTGGGATTTTCGGCTGCCAACGCAACAGCCTCTTGTGCCAGTTGCGCAGAGAAACGGTAGCCCGACCCGTTGGCGGCCGCGGCCAGGATAATTCAGCTCTGGGCCGCCAGGCGGGTGACGAGGGGGGCGCCAGTCGGGCTGTCGTCACAGAAGACCGCCCTGCGACCACCTCCACAATCCACGTGCCGAAGCGTCGTAACGGGCTGCGGTCGATGCTCCGCGAGCCCGCAAATCAGAACGCCACACTCTCCGCCCATTTTTGAGCGGTCGATCAGTTTCGTGTGCATGCCTCCGCTTGGCTGCGTGAGCTCAATCGCGATAGAAAATGCCATTTGGGGGCTTGAGTTTGTCGAGATCGGCCACTTTGCCCTCGGGCGGGTTAAGGGCGCGCTTGAGCACGTTATATTCAGCGCGGGTCGGTCCACCGGTTGAAGCACGCTGGAACACCAAGTAGAGTGTCCGCCGCGAACGATTGCTTTTGTTCGGTCGTGAGTAGTGCGGTGCGTAATCGTCGAAGATGAAGATGTCGCCAGCCTTCCATACTACGGGTTCCCAGGCGAACATTTCGGCGACTTGAGGATCGATCACCCCACCGGCATCCATGGGAAATACCCCCTTCTTGTGGTTGCCGGGGCTGAAGAAAAGCCCGCCGTTTTCCGGGTCGGAGTCGTCGATGCCTATGGCAACCACCGCATGGACCATCCGGTCGGGGAGTTTGTGTGGAATGTGATAAATGTCTTGATGCGGGAGATAGCCGCCGCTGTCGGGGTAGTGGAAAATAAGCAACTCCTTGAGCCTGCGCGAATCTTCGCCAAGCAAATCATCGACCGCTGACTTTATGCGCTGATCTTCTAAGAGCAAACGACGCAATGGATCATGGAAGTCGAGAAAATTCTCGATCTTGGAGATGATCTTTCGATTGTCCGTCGTCTTCTCGAACCACATGAGCCATTTATCATCGCTGACATCCCAGCGTGAGATATCTTCGACAAAAGTAGACATATCTTCCTGAGCCGCTGGAGCAAAGAACCTTTCGAGCCTGACGTATCCGTCTTTCTGCCACTTGTCTCTTTGTGCATCAGTCAACATGCGAAAAGCCTCCTGTTGGAAAGATTGGTCGGACATCCCAATTAGGGCAGTCGGGCGCTGGGCAAGTTGCGGGTCCACGGAGACGGACTCACGCATGTGGGACGGCGATGCTAAGTGCGTTCCGCTCCGACGGATATTGTCCGCAGAAGCTCGGCGCGAGACTGCCTATGTCAGGCTCAGCCGGGTCCAGGGGTTCCGTAAACTGGGCCGGATCAATCGCTTCACCCGGTCCAGCCACGACACGCATCGCTAAAGGCCGGCACCATCCGCTGACCGCCGACCCAGCCATGGCCGCCAAGACCACGGCGCTCTTTCGAGTGAGCGACCTGGTACAGTCTTGACAACCGTAGGGGAAATGCACGCCCCCAGAATAATGCGATGCGCCGCTTGGTCCAAGAACTTGTTCGGTCACGATGATTTCGGAGAAGCCTCCGGCCTTCGCCGCAGCGGAGGCGGACATCATTCCTAGGATGCCACCGCCGATGATCAAAAGTTTACGAGTCATATCCCGCTGCCCATTTCTTCGGCTGCGGGGGCGGGCCAGCTCTCGATCGAGGTATGGCTGATGAAGCCAGGATGCTCGGGGTTCGCGCATGGCGCGCGCCCAAGAAGGCTATCGAGGATGCGGCGCGCGCGCCAGGCCAGCAGGCTTAGGTTCGGATCGGCCAGGCCGCGCTGCCCGAGGCTCGCGTTTTGTACGAAGATGCGTCTGTCACGCGGTCCGTCCCAGCTCACCGAAAAATCATCGCGAATAGCTAATTCATTGTCGATCTGCTCCAGCCGGTGCGCGATGGGTTCCAAGAAGTCTGGCACCGCGTTCTCGTAACCGGTGGCCAGGATGACGATGTCAGCCGTGACTTCTTCGACCTCGACCATGCCGTGCTGCAGGGTCAGCCTGTGACCCGCGCCGGCGTTGATGCAGTGCGAGACGGTGCAGCCTGGCCGCAGTATGATGTCGGATCGGTTTGGCTCGAAAAATGCGTGGCGGTACAGCGCCTGATATATCGCGCGCAACGTGCTTTCCGAAATGCCGTCCGAGGCAAGCACGAAACGCCGCAGGAGCAGCTTACGCTGCGACTCGCTCATCGCCGCGAAACGATCCGAAAAGCAGGGCATGAACAACTCGTTTGTGAACGGGCTGTTGTCCAGAGGCAGATAGTTTTCGCGCTGCGAGACCCAAGTGATCGAGGCAGGCCCCCGTTCTTTCGGCAGGCCGACAAGATGCAACATCACCTCGGCTCCCGACTGGCCTCCGCCAACCACGCAGACATGCTTTCTCCGCACCTCAGGATGGATGTGCAATAAAACAGATGAGTGGAACAGGTTGCGTCCAGTCCAGCCCTGAAACTGAGGCGGAATTTGCGCCTGCTTGCCAATGCCGACCACGACGTTTCTGGCGCCGAGAACCGCCTTATCCGTCCGCACCCGAAACTCGCCGTCAAAGCGGATTTCGCGCACTGTCTCGCCGCCACGCACAAGTGGGTTCCTATGGAACACCCAGTTCAGGTATTGCTCGAACTCAACTCTGAGCACGGCTTCGAACTGTGCGTTCAGGAAGTGATACAGACGCCCGTTCTCGTGCAGGAAGTTTACGAAAGTGTAGGCTGATCGGGGATTCACTAGCGTGACCAGATCCTTGAAGTGGCTGACCTGGAGCTCCGAGGATTCGAATGCGATGCCTGGATGCCAGCGGAAGTCGACCTGCCGATCCAGGAACAGTGCCCCTTGCCCAACTTGCTCGTGTATCTGACACGCAAGGCTCAAATTGGACGGCCCAGCACCGACCCCAACGCAAGATAACTCCACTTGCTTTCCTCCAATAGAGTCTTCCCACCAGGCGGGTTGTTCGCGGCGAATATCGGCCACAGCGATTGGGCTCCCCCTCGCGAGCGTTTTCGAGCCCCGGTCCCGACCGGGTTTGCGAGAATTTGTCCAGCGCGTTCGGGTCGTCGAATGTAGACCCGAGCATTCCAGCGCGGTGACAATCGACGGGTCATGCCGGCGACGTGGGGCAACGACGTATGTCCTTTCCGCCCGTCTGGATGCCCGCGTCGCCGTCACGCGAGGAGCTTTCCAGGCCCATTAAGGTGTTTGAAGCCGGCGCAATCGCCCGCCTCGACCATGACGCGCCGGCCTTTCGGCGGCTTGATGGCAGGCGAGAGCGTGGTTTTCACTGCGGCGACGGCATTTTCGGTGCGCATGATCATGGACGACGTCTCGCTAATGCGTTCGCAGAGTCCCATGCATGGGCCGTGCCAGAGAAGGAAATTTTGTTAAACAATGGGTTGGCGGATTTACGATCCTGTCCGAAATCCGACATTGAGGGGGACGCCTCACGGCGGCGCCCGATTTGCACGTCGATGTCGCTTTTTCCGAATAGCTAATCGGGCACCTTCTGCACCAGAATACTTCTCTTATGGAGACCAGCACAGTCTTCATGAACGGACAGTGCAGAACCCTGTGTCTCTGCCGGACAGATCGCGATATGCCTTGTCCATCGAGGTCGGCAGTTGCAAGAGCTGCCAGATCCTTCGCCCTATCGTGCCGTTGCAGTGGCTCGATCCCGACATCCTCGGAGGCCGCGATCATGAAGAGTGACGCAATCTCATGTCCATCGCGACCCCTCTCTCATGGGGAACCAATTCGCTGTGTTGGTGTCGGATCGATGCCCTTGATGAGATGGTTGCGGATGGGCGCATGCCCAGACCTAAGCGGATCAATCATTGCGCGATATGGGCCTTCACCAACTGGATTGTCGAATCTCTGTAAAGATAGCCCGAAGAGAATTGCGTTATGACCACTCTTCCGGTTCCAAAAGCACGTGCGCCATTCGGTCCCTGCGACTCAATCCAGGCGGAGGGATGAGGCCGCAAAGCAGTCTTTTGCGCGCCGACCGGTGGGCCAGGATGGAGCAATCGTAAACGGAGTTATTCGATGATCGCCGCCGCGGAGTCCTCAGGCTGTGCCGCGCCCGACACCAGCGACGTAGTGGTCGTCGAACGCCCCGTCGCCGATGTCGGTCCGAAGCTCGGCCAGTTTCGCGGTGAGCTTCACTGCTTGTTCCGCAGTGCCCACCGAGCTCGCGCACGAGGTTCTATCAGGCGGTCACGGCTGCATTCGTTGTCGGATCTTCGACAATGTCGGACATGAGACACAGCGCCATCAGGGTGATCGCATTGTTATGACATGATTTTCTCGTTTGGCACGACACGTGCAAGGCTATCCGCAAACGCGCTGCGGCAAGGACTTAGGAGAAATCATCCCATGATAATGCGCGCCGAACATGCGGTCGCAGCCGCGAAAACTGAGCTTTCCCGGGCCGACGGAAGACTTTGCGCCTGTTTTCCAGGCGACATCACTCTTCGAGTTATCCGGGCATGACCGCATTCGATTTCCGCCCAATGCTGAATGCTCCCGACGATGATCCCTATCTTTGGCTCGAAGATGTAGAAGGCGAACGGGCACTTGACTGGGCCGCCAGCCAGTCTGCCAGGACCCTGGAGCACTTCGGTGGAACGCAATTCGAGCGGGACCATGACGCCCTGATAGCGATTTTCGATCGCCCTGACCGGATCCCCTTGAGCAGGCGCCGCGGCCAGTACCTCTACAATTTCTGGCAAGATGCCCGAAATCCGCGCGGACTGTGGCGCCGGACCACCCTTGCCGCCTACATGAAAGTGGATCTCCAGTGGGAGCTGCTGCTCGATCTGGACGCCCTCGCCGCTAGCGACGGAGAGGACTGGATCTGGCGCGGCGCGTCCCTTGAGCCGGAGAGACGGGAAAGAGCCGTTCTGCGCCTGTCGCGCGGCGGCAGCGACGCGGTCGTGCATCGCGAATTCGATCTGGGGTCTCTTAGCTTCGTCTCCGACGGTTTCAACCTCGCGGAGGCCAAGGGCGGGGTAAATTGGCTCGACCCTGACACGCTTCTGCTTTCTAGTGCGTTTGGTGATGGCATGGCCACCCGCTCCGGCTACGCGCGCACCGTGCGGCTGTGGAAGCGTGGCGCGGATCCGCTCACCGCGCCCGTAATCTTCGAGACCGGTTCCGAATCCCTCGGCGTGTCCGGCCGTCTGGACCGCACCGCCGAGAGCGAACGCCTCTGGTTCATCGAGCAGTCGACCTTCTTTGAGAAGATCGGCCGAATCGGTGACAGAAGCGGGCCGAAGATGCGGATCGACCTTCCTCGGGACGCCTCGTGGAGCGGCTTCGGCGACTGGCTGGCGGTAAAGCCGCGCAAGCAATGGACAGTGGGAGGGATGACCCATGCCGCGGACGCGCTGATCGGCATCTCGCTTTCCTCCTTCATCGCCGGCGAGCGCAGTTTTGCCATCCTCTTTGAACCAGGCGACAGGCGCTCCCTGCAGTCATTCTTCTGGAATAACGGGAAGCTCATTNAGTTTTGCCATCCTCTTTGAACCAGGCGACAGGCGCTCCCTGCAGTCATTCTTCTGGAATAACGGGAAGCTCATTATCTCCTACCTCGTCAACCTCGATCCGCGTTTCGAGATGTTCACCCCCGACCGCCAGGAATGGACGCTCCGAGCGCTGGACACCGTGCCCAGCGAAGGGACTGTTCACCTTCGGTCGCTCGATGCGGAACGTCACGAGACCAATGGAGAGGTCCTCATTTCGGCTCAGGACCCGATCACGCCACGGAAGCTTCTCCTATTAGACCTCNCACGAGACCAATGGAGAGGTCCTCATTTCGGCTCAGGACCCGATCACGCCACGGAAGCTTCTCCTATTAGACCTCGATGCCGCGGCGCCTCTCGGCGCTCCAGTAATCCTGAAGCGCAACCCGGAGAATTTCGACGCATCCGGGCTGGTGGTCACGCGCCACGAGGCAGTCTCGACCGATGGTGAGATTATCCCCTCTACGCAGGTCGGCCCGGCGAGCGGGAACGGGGATGCCCCGGTTTACCTCACCGCCTACGGTGGGTTCGGCCTATCGCTCCTGCCCTACTCCAACTCCTCGATCGGCAAGCTGTGGCTCGAACGCGGCGGCACGTGCGTGGTCGCCAACATCCGGGGCGGCGGCGAGTTCGGCAGCCGTTGGCACGACGCCGGGCGCAGACAGGGCAAGCGCCTCACCCATGACGATTTCGCCGCCGTTGCTGACGACCTCGTGCGAAGAGGCATTACACAGCCGAGGCGGATTGCCGCCGAGGGTGGCTCAAATGGCGGCCTCCTGATCGCCAATATGCTGACCCGCTATCCCGAGCTTTTCGGCGCGCTGTTCTGCACAATTCCGCTTGTCGATATGCGCCGCTACACCAAGCTTTTGGCGGGCGCGAGCTGGATTGACGAATATGGCGATCCCGACATGCCGGAGGATTGGACTTTCCTCAGGGACATCTCCGCCTATCACGCCGCGGCGCCGGGACAGCCGCTATCCGCCGATCCTGATCGCCACCACAAAGCGCGACGAGCGCGTGCACCCGGGCCATGCGCGCAAGATGGCCGCAAAGCTGCAGGCTCTCGGCTATCCCGCTTACTTCTACGAGCCCAGCGCGGGCGGGCACGGCTACGGCAAGGACAATCGGGAGCGAGCCGCATTCATCGCCCTGGGCAACAATTTCCTTCGCAGTGCGATCGGCTGGCAAGCTGATCGGGTTCGATAGGCGGGCGGACCACACAAAGGCAACGTTTCAAATTGAGCACAGGTCGATGATTGCGAGCAGGGCGCAATAACGGGTGCTCCAGTCTCATCCAAAATGAGCAGGAGCGCTCAGTCAATCTCAGTTAATTCGAGCAGGTTTTTTCATAGTGCAGTTCGTCATTTCTGAAGAGCAAGGAGAGAATAACATGGCAAGAAAGCGAATGGGCGTGGCGCTGAAAGTAGCAGCGGTGGTCGTCCTCAGTGTGGTGGGACAGCATGCCGTCGCGGCGGACCTTGAGCAAGCCGCGAGCGCCCGGCAGACAGGAGACTGGGTCACGGAAGCGCCAAGCCCTTGGCAGATCCGCCTGCGTGCGTTGGGGGTCATCACTGAGGATTCGGGCTACGTTAATACGGTGCCCGGCTCCGGTCTTTCCTATTCAAACACTGTGACGCCGGAACTCGATATCTCATATTTCTTCACCGACAACATCGCCACGGAGCTCATACTCGGCACCACCTACGCCAACATCGACGGCCAAGGAACGATCGGCGGGCTGGGCAATATCGGCAAGGTTTGGTTGCTGCCGCCTACGCTCACATTGCAGTATCATTTTACCAATTTCGGCGGGTTCAAGCCCTATGTTGGCGCCGGCGTGAACTACACGATATTTTATAACCAGGATGTCGGCAGCGCCGATGCTCTCAAGATTAAGAACACGTTCGGCACCGCGCTGCAGGTCGGGTTCGACTACATGGTGGATCAGCACTGGGGCGTCAACTTCGACGTGAAGAAGCTCTTCCTGAAGCCAGACTTCGACGTCACGGTCGACGGCGCGAAGCTGACCGGCAAGGCCGCGCTCGATCCCTGGTTGATAGGCGCAGGCGTCACCTACCGTTTCTGATACCAAAGGCGACGCGGCTTGCTGACAGCCGATCTGAAATGAAGGGCGCCTCGTGCGCCCTTATACCCTCCAAGGCCGTGACGCTCAGGACAGGTGAGTTTGCGAGACGTGTCTTCACTTCCAGTGCAGCAACACTCAGCGGCAGCACCAACAAGCTCGATCCGATTGCTTTCGGCTCGCCGGCTGATAGTGAAGATTGGCTCAGCACTGATCGGCGATCCAGAAACCGGAGAAATACGCGGTTCTTGGCTTGAGACACTAATAGAGGATGTCGTCCGATTTTTCGCACGCGGGCAGCAGGTGATCATCGTCACGTCTGGTGCTGTCGCGGTCGGCTCAAGTCACTTCAACCATCTGGACAGATCTCTGCGAGTTGAGGAGAAACAAACGGCCGCCGCTATCGGTCAGGTTCAACTCATGCGTGCCTATGAACGAAGTTTTAAACGCCATGGCTTGGCGTTGGGCAAATACTATTGACCCGCGAAGATATAGACGATCAGCATCGCCGCCTCAATGCGGTTTTCAACCATTCAACAACTTCTCAAAGTTGGCGCCGTACCCATTTTCAACGAGAACGACACGACCGCAACGGCGGTCGCACGCACTCGGACACGCCGGCGCCGGGCCAAATCCAGGTGCATGGAAGGTCGCTTGTGCCGCGACTTTCTCACCGCCTCTTACGAGCAAGATTGACTGACGGCAGCGCCCGATCCAAGTATCTGCGGCTGCGGGTGGCGCGCATGTTTCAGGGGCTTCGGTTCAAAGTCGTCGTCGCACATCAACGGTCGGCCCACACCTTGAAATCGAATCATTCCTCGGATGCAACTCGACGAGTTCGCGGTGAGTTGACTTTTCCGCGGCGCACACCGAGTTCGCACAGGGCACCGACAGGCGGTCACGGTTAGATTCGTTGTCGGATCTTCGACGATGTCAGAAATGATACAGTGCTATCAGAATGATCGCACTGTTCTGAAACGGTTTTCCTAGTTGGCACAACCCATGCTCGGGCTATCCCCAAACGCGCTGCGGCACGGACTGAGGAGAAATCATCCATGTTCACGCTCGCCGAACATGCGGTCGCCACCGCGAAAACTGAGCTTTCCCGAGCCGAAGGAGAACCTTGCGTTTGTCTACGGCGATGGGGTCTAGGCTGGGCCCTGTGGCGGTGATCGCGGCCTCCAGCATGCGCGCCTCAGCCGTCAGGCACCTCACTGCTCTTTCTGCCCGTTCGCTTGGATTTCTTAAAGACGTGACCTTGCACGACACGGGATACGTCGATGCGGTTCTTGTGCATGGCCGGTTCGATTTCGAGTGCTACACGGAAGATCTGTTTCATAAGCTCGCCTTGGCCTTCCCTCCCAGCTTGTGCACGGCACTACCTTTACGCCGTGCCGAATTTCTAGCCGGTCGCGCGATGGCGGGCGCGGCGTTGCAGGCGCTGGGCCAACTTAATACTGAGATCCCCATCGGTCCCGATCGCGCCCCAGTCTGGCCAAAAGGCTCAGTTGGTTCAATCACCCATGCGCGGGGGCATTGCGCCTGTTTCGCCAAAGGCGATCCAGGCTGGCAAGCCGGTGTCGACATCGAGGAAATAGCCAGCGGCCACGCGCTGGAATCGATCCTGAGCATGACGGCTAACCAGCGTGAACGTGCCTTGATTGCACGACAGACGGCGCTCCCTCCAGATCGGCTGGCAACGCTGCTCTTTTCGGCAAAGGAAACACTTTTCAAAGGACTCTACCCGGTGGTGCGGCGCTTTTTTGGGTTCGACTGTGCTGAACTACGGACGCCCCCTGCGAACGGATGCTTGCGGCTGCACCTAACACAAACCCTTTGCAGGGAATTACCTGCGGGCGAATCCTATGACATCCGCTTTAATACCACCGCCGACTGGGTATTGACTTGGCTAGCCGTGCATCGATTACGAGGCAAGCCTGATTACCCGAGCCGCATGTAAAATATAGCGGTCTGCCCTTTCACAGCAGGTTCCGTCCGGCGGATCCTCGTCGCGCGCTCGTGAGGCGTCAGCTTTTGCAAACTATGCGCGTCGTCAGCGCCTTGCGCTGCTCAGACACACACCACTTGCTCGAACATTTCCTTGCCCGGGCGGACGAGGCTGTCGCGACCGGCCTCGGCTCGAAACGCCCAGATCCTGGTATCGGTCACCGTCCCTCGCCGAAAAGATGAATCTGAACTGACGACGGTCGCTGGTCGTGCCATCCTCCGGATCATAGAGTTCCCAAGCGCTTGCTATCGAATGCCAGCGCGCTGAATATAGCGCAGATCAGCGCGCGCCGAGTGAAGTCCCTTTCCATCCAGCTTGACGACACGGGACTTGATGACGAGGCGCGGCTGGAAGGCGGCGAAGCGGTCACGCGACGCAAGCTCACTGCAGACGCCGACACCGCGCCCGATACCGGTGCCATGGAAGGTTCCCTTGCCGCGACTTTCCCAACCACGAGCAAGATTGGCTGACGGCAGCGATCGAGGTATTTCCGGCCGGGGGTGACGCGCATTTTGCGGGGCTTCGGTTCAAAGTCTTCGTCGCGCATCAACGGCCGGCCCCCACAACTTGAACTCGAGTCATTCCTCGAGTTGGCAGCTCGACTGGTCCGCGGAAATGGGCGCCATATAATCCGGTGGTTGTGCGCCATCTGGCGTCTTGGCGGCCCTACAGTTGCTCTCATTGTCAGATCATCGACGATGTCGGGCATGAGACCCAGCGCTCTGATCGGTTGTTCTGAAACGATTTCCCGGTTGGTGCCCCACCCCGCGGACGCGCTGATCGGCATCTCGCTTTCCTCCTTCATGGCCGGCGAGCGCAGTTTTGCCATCCTCTTTGAACCAGGCGACAGGCGCTCCCTGCAGTCATTCTTCTGGAATAACGGGAAGCTCATTNAGTTTTGCCATCCTCTTTGAACCAGGCGACAGGCGCTCCCTGCAGTCATTCTTCTGGAATAACGGGAAGCTCATTTTCTCCTAGCTCGTTAACCTCGATCCGCGTTTCGAGATGTTCACCCCCGACCGCCAGGAATGGACGCGCCGAGCGCTGGACACCGTGCCTGCCCAAGGCACTGTTCACCTGGGGTCGCTCGATGCGGAACGTCACGAGACCAATGGAGAGGTCCTCATTTCGGCTCAGGACCCGATCACGCCACGNGGGTCGCTCGATGCGGAACGTCACGAGACCAATGGAGAGGTCCTCATTTCGGCTCAGGACCCGATCACGCCACGGAAGCTTCTCCTATTAGACCTCAATGCCGCGGCGCCTCTCGGCGCTCCAGTAATCCTGAAGGGCACCCCGGTGAATTTCGACGCATCCGGGCTGGTGGTGACGCGCCACGAGGCAGTCTCGACCGATGGTGAGATGATCCCCTATACGAAGGTCGGTCCCGGCGAACGGGAACGGGGATGCCCCGGTTCACCTCACCGCCTACGGCGGGTACGGCAAGTCGGTCCTGCCCCACTGGGGCCGACACCGGGAGTGGCGCCAGGCGCTGTCTGCTCTCCTTGGCCCGACGTTAAGCTATCAATCTCGGGTCCACATCTTTCAGATGTGTTTGCAACTGCGCATATTTCTTGAGCATAAGCGCGAACAGCTCCCGCCGCCAATCCGGCAGCGTCCCATCTTGCTAAGATACGCTTGAGCAGCGGTCGATCTGCACATTATTTGGCGGCGATCAGCCCATATTCTGTCGGATAGTTGCGGATCGCATTGGCGAGTGGCGTGCGATTGCGGATCAGCCTGTCGCGCAGGTCAACCAGCAGCAATGCTGGCTGGTTGTCGTCTGTCTTGACCGGTATGAAACGGCGCATCGTCGGAATTCTACGCCCTCGCATGCGCGATCGGGGTGCGTCGTCATCCTGATCGAAAAAGACCCGGTCTCTGCGGAACTCTTAGGCCAGTTTGTCGGGCCGCACGAGTTCCATGTGCAAACTCGTAGATCGTGACGATCGTCGGATTTCTGCGGCCTTTCTCCAAACCGCTTATGTACTGCTGACTGAAGCCGGAGATCTCGGCAAGTTGCTCTTGCGTCAGATGGTTCTTCTGCCTGAACCTCTGCACAGTCCGACCAACTGGCGCATGTCCATCCGCCCAAGTCAGCGGATTCCACACCGGAGGTCTCAATCCGCCCGCGGGCGGCTGCGCGGAACCGATTTTTCGGAAGGACAGCGGTGTTACACTCTGAACCGAATGCGCCGATCGCGGACAAGGCCCTGCTGAGGGCTTGTATTGAGCAATCCAAGCGCAGCGCCATCTACAGGTCACGACAGCGACGCATTTGTGCCAGAAGCTCGCAAGGATCGATATCGAGAGCCTCGGTAACGTCGAGAAACTCAATTACGTCCAGCCGACGTTCACCACCCTCGTACTTGGCCACGAAGGATTGTGGGCGGCCCAGCATATCAGCAACCTGGGTCTGGGTGACCCCTTTGGTTTTGCGCGCCGCAATCAGGCGTTTTAATAGCCGGCGCTGGCGAGCTGATCGAAGGGATTTCGGCATCAGACGAACCGGCCAAGAAGGAACCGGCTCACCGACTAATCCCAGTTTCGGATTATCCCATTTTAGGATATTGTGCCGTGCGCGCGCGGGCGCGGAATAGGTCTTAAGCGAGACATGAAATGGTAGACAGATTGTTCCAACCTGCTGTTGCCGACGAGGTCCCATGGGCGGAGAGCCTGACCGCTTACGACGATGAACACTTCACGACATATTTGAAGCTCATAGACGCATGCGCCGACAATGCGAGCGAAGAAGAGATGGCGCAGGCGATATTGGGCATCGATCCAGTGCAAGAGCCAGCGCGCGCCCAAAGGGCGGTTCGCAGCCATCTCGCGCGCGCCCACTGGCTGGTGGTGGCGGGGTACAAAGAGCTGTTCTCTGGCCAAAAGGCCTGATGGTGACAGTCGTTATAGAACAAAACGCTTATAACCACCGTTCATGAGCCAGCGCCCGCGTCTGACTGCACGGCGGACGCTGTCGCGAAGATGGTCACCGGGGTCGGCCCAGTCCTGCTCGACGCGGGCTCTGCCGAAGAGGGCAAGGCCGATTTCGCGGTGTGGTGCGCCAGCGATGGAGCCGTCGAGCGCACGCAAGACGCGGCGCAACCGCGAGCAACGGGGCTCGGTCGGAAAGAATCCTGGTTGCAGCCTGCCGGTCCAACAGAGGCTGTTCAGACATTCCAACGCGTTCAGGCGTTGCTTCAGTTCCTCTGGCGACCAGAGGACGGAGGATGTCAATCGCACAGCATCGAGGATGCTGACGCCTGAGGCTGCCAGCTGCAAGCTCCTGCCACTGTCCTCGACAAGGACGTGCTGATGCCCATCCCGCGTGACGAGTATGGAGATGCGGCAGGAGTGCGCGGTGAGATCGAGCACGTCGACCCCGCGCGGCCGCGCCGCCATTTCGGCAGCAACCGGTAAAACATGCGGACATTGCCAGGGGCACCAAAAGACGCTCGCATCAGTTCCTTTCGAGCTTGCAAAACAGAAGGCCCCACCGCGAGAGATCAACAGTGTTCGAAGGCAGGCTGATAATATCCACGGACCGGGCGTTCGTGCGTTCGGCACCGAGCAGCGCGTTCGCCAGATCCTTCTGGAAGTCCGGATTGCGCCTGAGGAATTCCCAGGCCCAGCCTCGGCTGGTCAGCCGCTCGACATAGCCATAGTCATCATCATCTTGCCTGTCCGGCCAGGCAGGGCCAGGTATTATTTCGTCCATTGCATCGTTTCCAAGAAAGGGTTGAATTCCAGGCTCAGGCGATCTTCATGACCGGTGTCCACAGTACCGGGCCCTTGAGTCCGCCATTGCGATGGAGGGCTTCCAAGCTCTCTGTTGAGACGTCGAGATATCCGGCAACGGCGCGCGTGTTGCCTATTGTTTGCGGATCGGACAGCCGTTCGAGTGGCCAGCCGGCGCGACGCAAGATCCGCTCTATGCGCAGATCCGTTACGGTTACGATGCTGCGCAGACCACGTGACAACCCAAACTCGACCATCCCGGCAAACAGCTCGTAGGTGCCAATAGCGATGCCCGCCTGTTTCGGCGCGGAAGGCGGCAGATCAAGCGCAAAACGGCTGCTTTCCCAAACCCGCGGATCTTCCGGCGCCGAACGGTCTGCAAGGAGAGCGCAGAAGCTGTCGCGCAGCATCGTCGGTCCGGTGGTCGGCAACAGGCGCACGCAACCGTCGATGCGCCCGGTGGGCGCACGCAGCAACAGGTAGTGGGGACGAAGCGCGTCGAACGGATCGACCTCATAGCCGCCGCTGAACGAAACGTCCCAATCAAGTCGATCCCTGAAGACGCGATACCGCAAGCGGTGCATCTGCTCGAGTTCGTCGCTGAACTCAGCGTAGCAATCCGGCGTGATCAACTGCATCATGATGGCCTTTCTCCCTCGCATGGATAACACCTGCGATTGAAGGCAAAGGCCGGAGTTGATACAACCTGTGCATGTGTCCAGGTTTCGGAGATCAGGTGAAGAGAGATGGCCTGGATAGTGCAAGCCGAACGGCTGCCTGAATAGCCGTCTTCACGCCAAGCTTCTTCCTGGCGTTATCCCGATGATAGGCTGCGGTGTGCCGACTGATTCCCAAGATGCGGCCGATCTCCCACGCCGTCTTTCCGCGAGCCGCCCACTTCAGACACTCGATTTCCCTTCGCGATAGGGCAACGCCATCCACGATCCTGCCGTCGGCCAACTTGCGACAGGCATGAAGATGGAAGAAGACCGCGATGAGCTGCAGCACGCGGTCATATCGGTCAATCAGCCGGAAGAACAGTGGTCGCCTTTCATCCGAGGCGAAGGTCAGTGCTGCAAACGTACCGGTGCTGTCATGGATCGGGATCGTGAAGCCGCAGTGAATGCCAAATTGCGTCGCCTCATCCATCAATTGTAGCTGCTGCGTCGACAGTTCGAGATCAGCACCGTGCGCATCCCAGTTGAATGGTCCCTGACCACCACGCGCCTGATGGATAACCGGGTCAATCTTTTCATACCGACTGTGAAGGTAGTGAGATGTCCAGGATTGAGGGTAGGTGGAAATCAGGCGCACCTTGCGGCCCTTGCCAGGCGAAGGGAAAAGATAGGCAAAAGACGGCAAATCGAGCGAAGAGGCAATCTCGCCCAGAGCGTTGCGCAGGTCCGTCGCGTCAGCGCTGTCTGCGATCTGCTCTACAAATCTATGAAAAGCGTTTTGCATAGCTAAACTGCAGTGAGTTCTCGCCCCTCACATACGAGCCAAGACGGGCCGGCCAAAGCGCAGCCATTCAGAGTTGAAGGCCCGGCCGGAGACTGAGCTCCGTGCCGGGCCGGTGCGCCTTGGGAGGGCGATATGTGCTCGTGACAGTTGTCCTCTTGGGTGGTTTGCACTTCAGGGTCGGGGTGTCTGTTTGCAGGCTGTTGAGGCTGCCTCCGTGGAAGAGCTCAGGCTCACGGTAGATTGCGGTCTACGCTCTGTGAGAGTCTCACCTCTACAATTCTGCAGCAGCCCTACGTCGCCGTCTCGGACGCCAAGGCGGCACTGTGCTTTTTGGAACTGGGGGTGCATTCCAGCACCGGCTCGCACACCCTCCATGCAAGTTGCCTTTGAGAGCGAAGAGCGTGGCTTTGCACGCACCAACTCATGACGCCACTGGGCTCCCGGAGGTGATATCCTGGTCGATCCGAGTGGGAGGCGTCATCCGTTACGTCAGATCATATCGCGCCTTCCGCCTTCAGCGCGCGATAGGTCGTATCGACTGATTTCGCGGTTGCGTCGACGATGATGTCGATCTCTTTTCGGGTAATGATCAGAGGTGGGGCGAAGCCGAGGATATCGCCATGCGGCATCGCGCGGCCTATGACACCATTTTCAAACAGGGCAGCGGCGGCGCGCACGCCGACCTGAAGTTCGGGTTCAAATGGTACCCGGCCCTTCGGATCCCGCATCAGCTCCACGGCGGATATAATGCCGACGCCGCGAACCTCGCCAACAATGGGATGTCGCTCCAGTTCGGCTTTCATGCGGGCTTGCCAATACGGTCCGACGTCCCGAACATGTTCCAGGATATTTCTTTCCTTTAGCAATTTGATATTAGCAAGCGCGGCCGCCGCGCAAAGCGTGTGACCGGAATATGTCCAGCCATGGCCAAGTGGCCCGTGCTTTTCCGTTCCTTGTTCCAACACCGACCAGACGCGGTCGCCGATAATTGACCCAGAGATGGGCAGGTAGGCGGAGCTCAAGCCCTTGGCGATGGTCACAAAATCCGGGCGCATGCCATAGAGGTGGGATCCGAATTTCTCACCGGTTCGCGCGAAGCCGCAGACCACTTCATCGGCAATAAGAAGTATATCGTACTTGTCAAGTACCCCTTGAATCGCAGCCCAATATCCCTTCGGGGGCGGAACGATGCCGCCGGTCCCAAGTACCGGTTCTCCGATGAAGGCTGCAACCGTCTCCGGGCCTTCAGCGAGGATAAGGGCTTCAAGTTCATTGGCACAGCGCCTGGAGAACGCTTCCTCATTTTCGCCGTCGTGCGCCTGGCGATAGTAATGTGGCGTCGTCGTATGGCGCACCAAATTCAAAGGCAGGTCGAAGAAATTGTGAAAGAAGGCAAGGCCTGTCAGGCTACCTGTAACCAGCCCTGACCCGTGATACCCGCGATTGCGCGAGATGATCTTCTTCTTTTCAGGGCGGCCGAGAATGTTGTTGTAGTACCAGACCAGCTTGATGTTGGTTTCATTGGCGTCGGAGCCGGAGAGGCCGAAAAAGACCCTTCGCATATTCTGACCAAAATATTCGACCACGGCCTCTGCCAAAAGGGCAACTGGCTCGGTTCCCTGGCTCGCATAGACATGGGCGAATGGCAACTCGTGCGCTTGCCGGGCGATGGCCTCGGCAATCTCCGTGCAGCCATATCCCATATTGACGCAGTAAAGCCCTCCGAAACCGTCAAGGCTCTTTCGCCCGTCGGTATCCCAGATGTACACGCCTTCTGCACCGGCCATGATCCGGTTTGGCGTCTCGCCGCGACTGTGCTTGGCCAAGTGCGTGGAGGGATGAAAGACGAAGCTTCGATCTTTCTCCCGCAGTTGCTCGGTTCCCAAATTGCTCAAACGCATCGTCCTCTCCTCGCGATTCCTCGGCTGGGAACACTCGGCCAGCCGCCCGTTGGAAACCAGCATAGTNCAAACGCATCGTCCTCTCCTCGCGATTCCTCGGCTGGGAACACTCGGCCAGCCGCCCGTTGGAAACCAGCATAGTGGCAAACGGGTCTCGGGTTTCGCGGGAATGCATACCTTTAGCCGACGAATTCACGGAATCGGCACCAATCGCCGTGAAAACCCAAGGCTTCGGGAGTTTACCGTTGCCTCAGGGCGGATAGAGGAATCGGTGAGTTGGATTTCACTGGTTTCGTCACGACAAGGCTGTAGTGACAATTTAATCATTTATAAGCGCGGTCGGCGATCACTTGGTTCGCAGCAAGCCGCTCGACTAGTCCGCAGGCAGGTGCCATGTCGTTTTGCTGACCCGGCCCGATCTCGAAGCGGACCGGCAGGCCCAGTGCATCTACGACGGAACCCACCACGTGATCGGTCGAGAGCCTGAGCTTCAGATCCCCCCCATATGAGGCACATCGTGTCAATGGTAGTGGTGACGGCCTCAGGCCGGAGCCTACTTGTCAGCGCGTCTGAGCGAGACCTGCCTCGATTCGCCCGGGTCGAAGGCCTTGAAGCTTTGTCCGATATGCCGAATGGCTGTCGCATGTCTTTCTTGGCCAGGGCCTTCCTTACAAATTCAGCCGAGGAATGGGTATCAAGGCTTCAGGCAGCCTATATCGGAGCTGCAATCTGTGAGGATATTGCCGAGCTGCGCTCAAATATGCGAGGATTGCGGATGGCACCCCGGGCATAGATCAAGGCAGTTACTCCTTCTCGACGCTGCGTGCGGGCACGTCGTTACGCAGGTTGACCCCTACGCAGTGCGCCCCATTTCTGCAAAGATTTACACCCCATTGCCGCCCGAAAAATATGGAGCGTCGACGCGGCAAATTCTGCGCAGCTTGGAATATAGCGAGCGCGAGGTCATAGAGCTTTTCGCTGCGGGCCAAGCCAGCGAAAGCTGGAGCCGCGAATATTTTACCGAGCTGATGGCTGTTATAAGCCGGCAAATGGGTGATGTTACGGTAACGGATGGTGCGGGGCTACAGCGACGGACGCACTTGCTATGCACCCGCGCCAGTCAGCTAAGCTATAAGCGCCGTCACTTCTCACCTCAGATCATCGCAAGTAGAGTCAGACAGCGCGGGTCACGGGCCACCATTTCGATCCGATAGCGGTGGTTCTTGTAGGTCGGTGCACTCATGGCCATGGGGCCCGCTAGTGCCTCAATTTTTTTACCGCTCACTCGATATCTTATCTTGAGCCGGCAACATCGGCCGCCGCTTATGCCAATCGGTCTCCTGTTGATAAGCGTCCGCCAATTTGAGAATATCTACCTCACCGAATGGACGCCCTGTAAAGGAGAGACCAATCGGCAGACCGTTTGGATCGAAACCGCAACTTACGCTTACGGTTGGAAGGCCAAGGTAGTTGAAAATCCCGGTATTGGCCCAAAGCTTAGCCGCCTTACCTTCACCGACGACTGACTGATGCTCTATATGGGTTTCCGCCAATGTCGGAATGCAGGTAGGGATGGTCGGCGTCGCAAGCACGTCAACCCTGCTAAAAACTGCTTTTGAAAACTCCCTCAGAATAGGTCCGCGCCGAGACAGGGCCTCCAAATAGTAGGTTGCAGGAATAGCATAGCCCGGGTAGACCCATGAAATATCCGTGCTCAAATCCTGCGGACGGCTGCGCATCCATTCGGCATGAATGGACGCCGCTTCGACACTATCAACGACCCCACCGTATGCCAAGATCGCATCAATAAAGGGCACTGGAACGCACTCCACTTTGACGCCACGTCTGGCTAGCAACCCGACTGCGTTGTCAAACGCGATTCCAACCGGATGATCCACGTTGTCCAAGAAATATGTGTCAGGGACGCCGATCTTAATACCCTCGGCCTTGCCCTTTAGTGCCTCCTCATAAATCGGCACACTCTCAGTCGAACTGGTTGGATCTAAGGGATCATGTCCTGCGATGACCGAGAGAATGCGGGCGCAATCCCGCGCTGTGCGGGCAAGAGGACCGACATTGTCAAGAGAGAAGGATAACGGCATCACGCCATAGCGGCTAACGCGTGTTTGTGTCGGCTTGATGCCCGTGACACCACAGGCTGCCGCCGGTAGCCGAATCGAGCCGCCCGTGTCGGATCCAAGTGCCGCATAGGTCATCCGCGCAGCTACGGCCGCACCTGATCCCGAGGAAGAGCCGCCAGGCACATAGGCCGGATTCCAAGGATTGTGACAGTCGCCGAATTCCCTGTTGTGACCAGTTCCGCCGCCTGCAAACTCAGCCATGTTGAGACCGCCGAAGCTATAGGCACCCGCCGCGTCCATGCGAGCAAGCACAGTAGCTGTCGCCAGGGGCACAAAATCCTTACGGATTCTCGAACCGCAAGTGCAAGGCTTTCCTTCCCGATAGAACATGTCCTTATGAGCCAAAGGAATTCCATGCAGGGGACCTAGCCAGTTGCCCTTCTCGAGTGCTTCGTCTGCCTTGCGCGCGAATTTGCGAGCGCCGGCATAGTCAAGCCAGATGAAAGCGTTAAGTTCTTCCCCTGCAAGCTGGATTTGAGCGAAGCACGCATCGAGGAGCTCAAGTGAAGAAACCTTTCGGTCACGAATAGCGTCGACAACCTCGGTTAAACTGAAATCAGCCAGATCGCTCATCGCGCCTGTCCCTTCGCCTCTACAAGCGCTGCGTTGAAGCTCGCCGGCTCGTCCTCGAAGCGCAAGGTGCCGCGCATGCTTTCGATCTCGTGGATCTTTTTCTCAAGCCGGGCGGCAGCACGCCTTGAATTCTCGGTAGGCGCCGAAATGCCGTGCCATATGGCGATCCACAATTCAACGCGGTCGAGAAATTCGCTGGTTTCCTCCCCTCCAACGCCGGCCGGGGTTTCGGGCGGCGGAAGAATTCCATTGGGCATCGGCAGTTCCTCCCCTTTTCCGATTTTTGTGGCCGTCGCATCAATGGCAGGATGAAGCTGTCTCATCTCAGCAACTTTCTGAATGAACATCGCACATCTCACCCAAGAGCCCCACCTTCCGCGAGCCTCGGCGATACACGACAATACCGGAGGCCGCGGCGGAGACGATAACTCGGGGGACCAGAGAGGGAGAGGGACGGGGTCTTTGTGCTGCTCTTCAATTTCTTGAGGTCCGAAACACAGTCTCTACGAGCGTCGCTAACGTCAAATGCCTTTTGTAGATTCAAGCCATCTCGAATTCAGATACCCTACCGCGCCAACATGAAAGACGAAGGTTCGGTCCTTCCCCCGCAGTTAATCGGTTCCAGATTGCTCAAACGCATCGTCCTCTCCTCGCGATTCCTCGGCTGGGAACACTCGGCCAGCCGCCCGTTGGAAACCNAGATTGCTCAAACGCATCGTCCTCTCCTCGCGATTCCTCGGCTGGGAACACTCGGCCAGCCGCCCGTTGGAAACCAGCATAGGGCAAACACGTCTTGGGTTTCGCGGGAATGCACACCTTTAGCCGACGAATTCACGGAATCGGCACCAATCGCCGCGAAAACCAAGGCTTCGGGAGTTTTACCGTTGCCTCAGGGCGGACAGAGGAATCGGTGAGTTGGATTTCACCGGTTTCGTCACGACCAGGCTGTAGTATTGCTCGATACCCAAGCCTGCCTGCAGCAATTCCTCCATGAAATCCTGATACGCAGCCATGGAAGGGGATGAAACGCGCATTAAATAGTCGATCCGCCCCCCGATGGCCCAGCAGTCAAGGATTTCCGGTATCTGTTGGATCGCAGTCTCGAAGTGCCGTTGGTCCTCAAGACGGTGACGATCCAGAACCACCTCAACCATTATAGAGATAATGCCTCCCATAAGGGCTGGACTTAGTCGGGCGTAGAACCCCTCAATGATCCCTGCGGCTTGGAGCACGCGGAGCCGCTCCGAACAAGCCGACGCCGAAAGGTGAACACGCTTTGCGAGCTCGCTTTTCGAAATCCGACCGTCTGACTGGATCTCAGAGAGAATCCGGACATCCCAAGCGTCCAGTCGCACAGGATCGGGTTTCGACTTCATGACCTTTTGCTCTCAAGCGGTGGTCGACAGCGCAATTAGTACCAATGAAGCGGACGAATGTAGTGGGCGTCATTCGTCCTCGGCCTGCAACGCTTCACTGCGAGGTGTCGAAGTCAGGGGACTGAGAGCGATCCAAACAGAAACGCTTTAGAACAGTTGGGGTATTGCCCCTGCCCCCAACCGGGCGATGACGCATTTGGAAAGGAGTGGTCGCCTGTCGGCGGCGGCCTCTTGGTAAATGAATTCCGCATCTTTTTGGTATCTCCGGTGCTTGACCCGATTAGTACTCCTAGACAGCACCCTGAGCGTCAATCGACGGCAGGTCGATGCAGTCTTTACACTGAGTGTTTGGCATCGAGAGCGACTTGAAAGCCTTTTCTTGTCTGACTCGCCGAGGAGCTGAACCACAAATGGCCGCTTGTGTTACCGATACGGCCAAAATCCGAGGCGGGAGTCCTGGCCGGATTCGCGCAGCCGGCGGACTCAAACGCCGATGCTGCGGGCGATGCTGTCGGCCGCCATGCGCTTACGCCACTCAAGCGGCCCGGAATTGTGGGTGGAGTTTCCCTCAACATCGACAGCCATTATGACAGGCATGTCCAGGACCTCGAATTCATAGATGGCTTCCATGCCCAGGTCTTCAAAGGCAACGAGCCGCGCCGCCTTGATCGATTTTGAAATCAGGTATGCAGCGCCACCCACTGCAATGAGATAGGGTGTTTTGTGTCTCACAATCGACTCGATGGCCGCCGGGCCCCTTTCCGCTTTGCCGACCATCGCAAATAGGCCAGTCTCGGCGAGTATCTTTTCAGTAAAACCGTCCATACGGCTGGAGGTTGTTGGGCCAGCCGGCCCTACGACCTCATCCCTTACAGCGCGGACGGGTCCGACGTAGTAGATCACGCGTCCCCGCAGATCGACCGGGATCGGCTTGCCGGCATCGATTAGCTCGACCATTCGCTTGTGGGCGGCGTCACGGCCCGTAAGCATCTTTCCCGACAAAAGAACGGTTTCTCCGCAGCGCCACGATGCCGTCTCTTCCTTGGTAAGCCCATTGAGATTGACCCGCCGGACGTCGGTTGTGTGCAAATCCTCATGACCGATCTGGGGCCATTCGGAAAAGTCAGGTGGCTCGAGCTTGATGGGTCCCGAGCCGTCCAAGGAGAACTTCAGGTGCCGGTTGGCCGCGCATTGCGGAATGAGCGCCACAGGCTTCGACGCGGCATGTGTAGGATAGGTAGCAATCTTGACGTCAACGACCGTGGTCAGGCCGCCTAGGCCCTGAGCGCCGATGCCTAGCGCATTAATTCGTTCATACAGCTCGATCCGCAGCGCCTCCTCCGAGTTGGACGGCCCCCTGGCGATCAGTTCCGACATGTCGATCGGTTCGTTCATGACCTCCTTGGCAAGCAGCATCGCCTTTTCAGCGCTGCCACCGATGCCGACCGAGATCAGGCCGGGCGGACACCATCCGCTGCCCAGCGTCGAAACGGTGTCGACTACCCAGTCGGCAACGGACGCACTAGGATTCAGGGTGGTGAACCGCGCCTTGTTTTCCGATCCGCCCCCTTTTGCGGCGATGGTGATCTCAATCTGGTTGCCTTGCACAAGGTCGACGTGGACGACTGCCGGTGTGTTGTCCCGCGTGTTCACCCGCCCGGCAAGCGGATCCGAGACGATCGATGGTCGAAGGGGATTGTCCGGGTCGAGATATGCCTGGCGGACGCCCTCGTTGACGAGGTTCGCGAAACTGGCCGTTGATTTGATGCGGGCGTCCATGCCGACCTTGGCAAAGACCACCACGAGACCGGTATCCTGGCAGATCGGCCTCCGCCCGAAGGCCGCCATGCGGGAGTTCAGCAGGATCTGACCGATGGCGTTCTTCGCCGCCGGGCTCTGTTCGCGAGTGTATGCCTGCGAAAGGTACCGGATATAGTCCGGGGGATGGTAGTATGAAATGTACTGAAGGGCGTCGGCGACGCTCTTTGTAATATCCTTACCGGCTATGGTCCGTCTTGTCTTATTCACGAAATCTCACCCGAATGAACTAAACCCGTTGACCAGTTTCAGGCTCTGGAAGCTCCGCACCCCCTGCTCGCCTCCTTCATATCCATACCCGCTCTGTTTAACGCCTCCATACGGCGCATCTGCTGAGACCCCTTTAAGATAATTCACACTCAGAGCGCCGGCCGAAAGACCGCCGATCAGCGCCTGTTTGGTATCGTCAGCACCGGTGAAGAAGTAGGCGGCCAAGCCATAGTCAGTGGCGTTGGCTTCTTCGATCGCCTCCTCGATCGTGTCGAACGGCGCCACGGTGAGGATCGGTCCGAACGGCTCGTCATGAAGCACTCTGGCATCCTTTGGCACGCCTGTCAGGATCGTTGGCGGCCAGTAAAAACCCGGTTGGTCGAGGCGGGTGCCACCGGTTTCGATGGCGGCACCGCGATCGACCGCATCGTTAACCAGACGCTGCATGGCCTCGATTCGCCGTGCATTTGCCATCGGCCCCATCTCCGTCGCAGGGTCGTCCGGCGGACCGATTTTGGTCTTTCGGGCGACTTCCGTCATCCGGGACAGGAATTCTTCATATAGGGTTCGCGCGACGAGGATCCTGCTGGGTGCGTTGCAACTCTGGCCAGCGCACTCGAACTTGTATTCCGAGATTGCCGGTGTAGCTTTTGCGAGGTCGGCATCGTCGCATACAATGACGGGGGAGTGCCCACCGAGCTCGAGGATGCATCGCTGCAAGTTATTCGCGGCGAGCTTGGCGAGCTGTTTTCCAACCTCGGTAGAGCCCGTGAACGTTAGGACTTTGACGATCGGCGAGCTGAGGAGATGCCGGGATATTTGCACCGGCACGCCAAAGACGAGATTGACCACGCCGTCCGGAATACCCGCTTGTTGCAAGGCTTCGACGAAATGGACAGCCGCGCTTGGTGTCTCTTCAGCCCCCTTGAGGATCACGGGGCAGCCTGCCGCCAAAGCAGGGGCGAGCTTGCGGGCGATGAGAACGGCGGGATAGTTCCAAGGCGTAAAGGCAGCAACGACGCCAAGTGGCTCGGGGACGATCATCCGGTTCGGGCCCATCGGAATAGGGGCCGACAACTCTTCGGCGTGCGTTCCGTTCCACTCCAGCGTTTCGACAGCGCGCGCGTACTCACCTGTCGCTTCGGCAATCGTCTTTCCCTGTTCGGCTGACAGATCCCTAGCCGCCGCTTCAACCTTCGCTGCCAGAATTTTGGCGGCTGCTACGAGAATCTCGCCACGATCTTTTGCAGGCCGCGAGGACCAGGCCTTGCGGCTGCGCTCTGCCGAAGCGAGGGCCTCATCCAGATCCGGTATCGTCGCCGAGGCCACCGAGGCAAATACCATCTCCGTCGCTGGATTGATTACCGGCAGAGTGGCTCCGCTACCACCGGCGCGCCATCTGCCATTGATGAAAAGCTGATAGCTCGTGGCGTTGGACATCCCATGCTCCGCTTGAGTATTTCTGCCAGTGCGAGACCAGCCGAATCTCCCCGACCATCGGCTCACTTCTCTGCAGTCTCATCGCGATGGTCACGCCGGGTCAAATATGGAATGTCGCCCAACACCATCTCGAATCCAGATTGATGGCCGGCTCGCCCCCCCGTGGAAGCGTGATAGCACTGGGACTCGGTTTGACGGATATGCCTAAGCCCGGACCGGAGCCGTAGCCGGCCACTGCCCGCTCTCGATTAATGTCCTGGTGACATTGGGGATCAGCTTGCGGACAGCAGAGACAGCGGGAGATTGCTCATCTTTGGGGTTGACGGCAAGCACAACGGAGCGGGTAATCACTGGATCAATGATTTTAACCGTCCGGACCTGTCCCTGAGAGGCTTCCCTCTGAATGGCCGACGGAGCAAGGATAGAATACGCTTTTCCTTCCATGACCATACTAATGATCGTAGAAAGGGAGTCGACTTCAAATCTGACGTCAAGCACACAACCGTGCTGCGCAACCACATCAGCCACCGAACGCCTGACATTGTTGTTGCGCATGGGGACCGCCAGCGGGAACGCATGCAGGTCGACGAGCGGTATCTCGTCTTCGAAAGGCGGCTCACCCGGCGGCACCACAAGGCAAAATTCTTCGCGTGCCAGCACCGTCATCCGCCTCGCGCTCTCGGCAGTGCGATAGAGGACAGCCAGATTGAAGCGGCCCGCAGCCATCCACTCCTCCAGCGGTCCCGTCATGCCCTCGATCATCTTAAGGGAGATCCTTGGCAGCTCGTTTCTTGCCGATTCAAGCAGCGGACCGCTAAGGACACGCGCGGCCCCGGACGGAATACCAATAGTCACCTCTCCGGAAGGAGAAGCCATCGTGTTGGTCAGTTCCATCTCGGTGAGTCGAATTTCCCTGAGAATCGTGCGCGCCCGCTCAAGCAGTTTACTTCCGGAGGCCGTCACACTGATGCCGGTCCTGTCGCGTACCAGCAGCTGAGTGCCGAAGCCTTCCTCCAGTTGACGCACATGGAGGCTAAGGGCGCTCTGAGCGACATGCAGGAGCGAAGCGGCCTTCGTGAAACTGCCGGCTTCCACCACGCCGACAAAGTATCTTAACTGCCTGATATCCACGGCTTAACCCAACTGAGGCAACTCCCCCAGTCCTTTAGCGTTTATCTCGAAACGAGATGGGCCGCAAGTAATACTTGCTGGCGCACAGCAGGGAAAGGTCCCCGGTCGGACCATTGACCGGAGTTAGGTCAGTTACTGCCGGCGAGGGTCAGGATTTCGTGAGCGCGCCGCACCACAGGCGGATCAACCATCCTACCATTCAACGAGAAAGCAGACAGTCCGCGGGCGGTGGCATCGTTCTCCGCCGCAACAACAGCGCGGGCCCACTCGACTTCCTGTGCGCTTGGCGAGAAAGCCTCATTGAATATGGCCACCTGTGTCGGATGGATCGCCAAGGCTCCGGCAAAGCCAAGCCGTCGCGCATGCGCCGCGGCTTCACAAAGTTTTTGAGTGTCCGAGAACTCGCCGATGCTTCCTATGAAGCCCAGCGGGAGCAACCCTGCCGCACGCGCAGCAAAAAGAACTGCAAGGTTCGGCGTCAACAGAAGGTCGAATTCCGGGGCGCCGCCAACAGCAGCGCTGAAGTCTTCAGGACCAAGCGCCATTGCGACCATCCTTGGATGCGCCGACGCAATGGCCGCAAGCCTTTGCAAGGCGCCCGGCGTCTCGATCTGGGCAAGGAACCGGATGCGCCCCAGCGGAAGATTTCTTTCTCGTTCAAGATCCGAAACCGCATTCGCGATCTCTAATATCCACTCTGCCGAATCCGTCTTCGGAAGAACAAGTGCGTCAACCCCAGCGATCACGGCTGCATCGAGATCGCCCGCTAAGGCACGCAGACCACGATTGACGCGAACCAAAACGGATGCACCCTTGCGGGCCACATTTGCCACGGATTCAGGAAGCTGCCGCCGCGCCTCGGCCTTCTGATCCTGGGGAACGGAATCTTCCAGGTCGAGAATGAAGCCATCTGCACCTCGCTCATGGGCCGTCTTGACAAAGCGCGGAATGTGGGCGGGAACGAAGAGCAGCGATCTCCAGCGTGGTACAGAGATCGCGCTTTCAACGGCCGGAGCGATGTCCTTGATCATAGGGTCTCTGCGGTTGATTTTAGCCAGGGTGGCGGCAGTGGGCTCGCTGGGTGTCCTATGCGATTACGTGACCGAAGTATGCGCGGTCCGTGTAAATCGCGAGAGCACCAACCTTACCGACAACGCTCGCGCTCACGCAGACGCGGCCCGCGCGCGCAAACGCCCCAGGATTTCCTCGCGGACAATCTCGGTGTGAGCGCCTAGAGCCGGAACGGGGCGCAGTGAGGGGTGCTCGGAGTTGAAAATCGCCGCCGGCGCTATCGTCTCGACGGTTCCTTCGGGTGTTCCAACCTCAACCCTGCGAATGTGTGGATGGTTTGAAACATCCCTCACATCGTTCAGTCGGCCATATGCCAAACCGGCCGCCTCAAGCTCCCGCATCGCTTCATGGCAGGACAGTTCACAAAAGCGCCTCTCAATGACCTCATCAAGCTGTGCACGGTGACCGAGGCGCTCCATGTTATCGGCAAAACCAGGTGCACGTGTAAGCTCCGGCTGCTCCAGGAATTTCTCGCAGAAGTTTACCCATTCACGGTCATTCTGAACCGAAAAGATGAGCTCTTTGCCGTCAGCGCAACGATAGGCGCCATAGGGTACCAGCGACGGGTGTTTCACGCCGGCGCGTACGGTGTGATAGCCGCTGTAGTCGCTTTGCAGAACCGGAACATTCATCCAGTCGGCGATGGCATCGAACAGTGACACCTGGATGCTGGTGCCTTCGCCGGTGACCTCGCGGTGATAGAGGGCCTGAAGAATGGCGCTATGCGCTGTCATTCCCGCCGAGATGTCGCAAACCGAGACCCCTACACGCGCAGGCCCTTGCTGGTTGCCGGTGATCGCGCATAGACCTGTTTCGGCCTGGACGATGAGATCATAAGCCTTCAAGTGAGCATAGGGCCCTTTATCCCCGAAACCGGAGATGTCGCAGGCGATCAGTCGCGGGTATCGGCAACGCAGATCAGCAGACCCGAAACCCAGTTTTTCGATACTGCCCGGTTTCAAATTCTGGATGAAGACGTCAGCATCGGCAATGAGCGTATCGAGGACCTCACGGTCCGCCTCCAACCTCAGGTCCAGACACACGGACTCCTTGCCCCGATTGAGCCAGACAAAGTAGGCGCTCTGCCCCCGCACCAACTTGTCGTAGCTTCGGGCAAAGTCCCCTTCCGGCCGTTCAATCTTGATTACCCTGGCGCCGGCATCCGCAAGGCGAGACGACGCATAAGGCGCGGCTACGGCCTGCTCCACAGCAACGACAGTGATCCCCTCAAGGCTATTCTGCATTGCTGACACACCGCGCTTTTCGATCAACATTTTTAGTTGCTCGTCGGTTCAGGATGGCGAGCAACCGGTTCTGTTCGTTTCCGACGATGGAAAATCCCTCGTCGACACCCATTCCGGGCTTTGCGAGCATCATGTCGGCCTGGGTCGCTACCGAAATGTGAACTGAAGCCTGGGCGGAGAGATCCGTCTCAGTACAGCTCCCCCCGACATACGCCCCTACCTTATTCGCCTTGCAGATGAGAACTGCGCGCGCCGTGTCGGCGATTGAGCCGACGTCGGGCGTCTTGATTTGCACGAGATGCGTAGCCTTCGCTTCGGCAAAGAGCCGGATATCCTCAAGCGTGTTGCACCTCTCGTCTACCACAATGCGAGCGCTCGAACCCCGGTCATCCAGGATCGATACGATCCGGGCATAATTCTCAATCTGAGCTTGTGTAGAACCAAAGTCCGCCGGGGACTCGATGTTGATCGTGAAACCCGGAACGGTATCGGCTACCCTGCAAATAAAGTCGGCGATCCGTTGCGACTCCAGGCCGATTTCCTGGCCGATCCAGCCGTACACATCGAAATGCAGCACCGGCTGATACCCCGGGCGGCCGAGTTCGCGCGTGCGCGTTGCAACCCACTTGACGAACTCCAGGAAAGTCTGGCCGCCTGCGCCGAATTTCTGCCGTGAGTTGATCAGGCCGTGGGGAAGCACATCCACCGCTTTCAGGATCATTTTGTCGACGTTGATTTCGCGAGCGTCACCGCTTTGGCAGTAAATCGGGACCCTACGTATTGGCAGCGGTAGGTTAAATTCACCGCATATGATCTCCGCCATCGTCGTACGTTGAAGATGAGCCGCTGCGCGAAGGAGCGCCTGGCTGACGCCATATTCAATCGCTAGAGGTAACCGCTTATGTTCGAAAGGCTCGAGAACCGTCGCGCAGGCAGGAAGGTAACGAGAAGCATCGGCATCAAGAAGCCGTGGCGCCACGACGCGCGACGTCAAATCCGAGATTTGAGCGGTTTCAAACACAGGATCGCGCCCGCCAGCACCAGAGTACTGCACGTTCATCATGTCGCCCCAAACAACGGTTTCGTCGGCAAGGACCACCCCAATGCTGAGCGAAGATGCTGGAATGCGAATCGAATTGAACCCAGGCGTTGTCGGTTCGCCGACATAGATGAAGCCGTCCTGGGTCGCGCCCGACCTAATGGCAGCCTGATCGTCATAGAAGAATGCGCCGTTGCCAGACGCAAGGAGGACGTCTTTGATCTGCAATTCGGTCACTCGATTCACCCGGACGGGATTGAAATTGGTTCCGCTACTGGCGCGCGAGGCGCTAGCTGCACCTGATTCTTAGATCTTCAGCGGCCGCGCAACGAGCGCTACCACTTTGTTGGCGTCGACATGCGCCCCCGATGTTATGGCCAAGACGATGGACGTTCCAGGCGCGCGGATATCAATGGACTCGGAGGACAGCGAATCCATCGGATGCAGGATGCCTATGAGATCTCCCTGCCTCACTTCATCCAGCACCGAGCAGCGAGGTTCGAAGATGCCTGGTGCTGGCGATTTCAACTGATCGGAGGGATGCGTTTCGAGTGTTTGGCCGGAGCTCTGATGTCGGAGCGTTGGATACTCGGCTTTGCCCTCGACCAGCCCGAGCGCCACGAGCGCGTTGCGTACTCCAGCCTCGCAGATTGCGAGATTGTCCGCGCCGACCGTGCCCCCGCCGAATTCAGCGCAAACAAATACCTTGCCCTGGTTTTGGGCCGTGATATCAAACATTCCAGCCGTGTCATTGTGTTGCCAGACCAACGTCAAGGGCAATCTGAACGCTTCCGCCATTCTCACCGTCCTGGCCATGAGATCGGGATCGGCAATGGGGTGCGTCGTGGCCGCCGGTGGAAACTCCCACGTTGGTCCGAAGCTGTGCAGATCAAATACGGTGTCGGCCGTTGGCAACAATACGCGCGAAACCGCATTCGCGATTCGTTCCGTCACTGACCCGTCGGCCCGGCCCGGAAAGACACGATTGAGATTCAACCCGTCGAGCGGAGTATTGCGGCTCCAGGCCTGCACGGCCAATGGATTGAGCACCGGTAGGACGATGACTCTTCCACAGGTTTGCGCCTCTGGCAGCCATTTGATGAGCCGTCGCGCGACAATTGGCCCCTCCAATTCATTGCCATGATTTCCGCCGGTGACAAGAAGACGCGGTCCCTCTCCTTTATTGAGACTGAAGACAGGGAGCGAAAGCTCCTCACGGTCGGTACCTCCCGGCACAACAAGATGCCCCCTACTCACGCCGGGGACATCAAGATCGAACGTAAGATGTGGTGCTTTGCTCATTGTTCAACCTATTTGCGAGTGACGGGCGACCTGGGCGGCGGGATTGCGGTTCTCCGCTTTGCACAAGTATGCGCCAGCCTGTCTTCAATTCGCCAATATAATGTCCCGGACGGTACCATCGCGTTCTTAGATGGCCGCCGCCCGGCTTGTTGGATACCGCTGCTCGATTTTCCCCAGAGCCTTTCATCTTTTGACGGAAGCATAGCCAGCTTTTGCGAGGTAATTGGCGCATTCTGCTGGTGTGATTGTCTGGATGAGTTGGCCGATGGTGCGCCAAGTCTCTTCGATGGTTCGACGCTGTGCGTGTCGCATCCAATGTTTGATTTTGGCAAAGGCTTGCTCGATCGGATTGAGATCGGGTGAGTACGGTAGGCAGGAACCACAGCTTTGCGCCGGCTGCCCTTATGGCCTGGCGAATGGCTGCGGATTTGTGGCTGCCCAAATTATCCGTGACGACGATGTCGCCGCGCCGCAGGATCGGAACAAGCTGCTGACGGACATAGGCGCGGAAGCATTCGCCATTGATGGGACGTCGAAGACGCAAGGTGCGGTGAGTTCATCGCAGCGCAAGGCACTCAGGAAGGTCATGGTGCGCCAATGGCCATGCGGAGCAAAGCTCCGCAGCCGCTGCCCCTTCGGGCCCCAGCCGCGGAGCGGGGACATGTTGGCTTTATCCAGGGGTGAGTAGGCCGGAGGGATTTCACCTGCCGGCCTCTCGCAGAACGGTGGGTGAACCTCTTGATTCACACCGCTCCCATCAGGTAAACGTATTCGTTCCGAACGCCTTCCAGTGCACAGACAGTCCTGCATTGTCCCGAGGCAGCTTTCTCACGAAGAGGCTGGCACGCGTCTTATGGGACTGAAAGCGCTTGAACTTACGCATGATCCACGCCCTGAGCTTCCGGTTGACGTAATCAGCCAGAGTGGACAGGGCCGAACGGCTGTAGCGGCCATAAAAGGCTATCCATCCGCGAAGGAGTGGATTGAGCTGTTGGGCGATTTCAGCCAGCGTCCCCGGCGTCTGCCGCGGGATGTTCAAGCTTTTGATCGTGGCCCGCATCGACTTCATTGCCGTTGGGCTGGCCGCAGGCGTGTAACCACAGAAGAACTCATCTCGCTGTGTGTTCGCCACGCGTCGCGGCCGGAACTGATACCCGAGGAAGTCGAACACGACATTCGGGTATTCCCCCCTGCGCCTTTGGTCTTTGCAATAGACGATCTTGGTCTTTGTCGGATGCATTTGAAGCCCGCATGCTGCCAGTCGAGCACCAAGCTCCGCCTTGAGGGCTTCTGCCTGCTGCTCGTTCCGGCAATGCACAAGACCATCGGCCGCATATCGACACCATGGAAGGTCAGGATGCGTCCGGGTCATCCACAGATCAAACGCATAGTGCATGAAGAGATTCGACAAGATCGGGCTGACAACGCCCCCTTGCGGGGTACGGCGTGTTCGCTCGACGACTTCCCCGTTCTTCTCCATCGGCGCTGCCAGCCATCTTTCGATGTAGAGCAGAGCCCACTTGCATGTGACGTGCTTCCTGACCGCCTTCAGCAGGAGATCGTGCGGAAGATTGTCAAACAGCCCTTTGACGTCGAATTCCAGAACCCAGTCATGCTTCCAACATCGCTGACGCGTGACGCCAACTGCATCCAGAGCCGATTTTCCCGGCCTGTAGCCGTAGGAGTCTGGAAGAAAGAGGATCTCCAAATCCGGCTCAATCATCTGCTTGACCACCATCTGTGCGATCCGATCGCTGACGGTGGGCACACCCAAAACCCTTTCGCCCCCCTCTTTTTCGGAATGGAGACAGCGCGAACCGGCGGCGGGAAGTACGTCCCTGAGGACATCCGATTCCAGACCTTGTAAAGGTTTCCTGCAAGGTCCTTCTCGAACATCTCCAGGGTCTGCCCGTCCGCCCCGGCTGCGCCCTGGTTGGCTTTGACCGCTTCGTAAGCTTCGTACACTTGTCGTTTCGCAATTCGAAACGGCTTGTCTGTCGTATCTTCCGAAGTCATCCTGTTTCCAGTTGTTCCAAACAATACGACCACCTGATCCGGCCCTTTTGCTCCTGCCCCATTACAGGGCCTTCAACGCTCATACGGGCCGGTCCGCCCCAGTCTCCTGCATCGGTACTCTCGCCTTGCGGTTTGGCCCGCTTGAGCTTCTCCCTTTGCATCAGGAGCCTGGTTCCAGCAGTTCCGCGGGAATGCCTGTGTCCGACTCACGCCCCCTCAACGCCGGTCGCTGCCCGCCCTGTCATCAGGCACCCGGCGGACTTGTCCCAGGATGACGAGACGGTCCTGGTTTCGGCGACACTTACGTTCATAACGACGCGTCTTCGAACCACGGCTCTTTACCGCAGCAGCTTGGACTGGTTTGAGACCTGCTCCTGAAAGCCGATCCCGGAGGACCGTCCCCCATCATTCACGCAGCTTTACGCTACGGTCTTAGTTCATGTTGAACTCCTTCCGCTCACTCTCATCGATGAAGACGAGCCGTTGCGGATCAAGGCGACCCTGCCAGGAGCGCCAACGTTTGCGCCTGCGGGCAATGTAGCTCGGCTCTGCTCAAGGGCGAACAGCGTTTTTTTGAAGCTCAGCCCCTCGCGCCTGAGAAACTGCCAGACCGCATTGTGGGACACCATGACACCGCGTGCGGCCAACTCATCCTTCAGNCCCTCGCGCCTGAGAAACTGCCAGACCGCATTGTGGGACACCATGACACCGCGTGCGGCCAACTCATCCTTCAGCCGATGCAGCGTCAGGTCCGAGGTCGGGTTGATCCAGTCAACGATGAACGCACGATGCGGCTCCAGAACGCGGCGGCGGTGGCCACCCATCTTGCCCGGCGAGACACTGCCCGTCGCCCGGTAACGTTGCGACCACTTCACAACCGATGACACCGCTACGCCAAACCGCGCCGCAACCCGCCGGCTACTCTCGCCCGACAATACCGCACCAACAACGCGCTCACGAAGATCGTTCGAAAGGGCTCGTGTCATCCGATGCTGGCCTCCTTCCAGCCAGCATCTTGAATCTGGAGGGTTCTGTGTAGTCGCGGGCGCGATTGGGCGGGCACGCACGGGTCGCGACTACATTGAAGCCTNTTGAATCTGGAGGGTTCTGTGTAGTCGCGGGCGCGATTGGGCGGGCACGCACGGGTCGCGACTACATTGAAGCCTTGAACTGAACCGCGGGATGGCGGGCGGGGCTATGGGGATTTAGGGCTCGACAGTGTGTCCGAGGCGCCGGAGCGGGCTCGCCGATCGCTCTTGGGCGGTCGCCCGTCGTCGCGATGCAGGACCATCTGCGACGCGGGAGACGATGCCATTGGGTCGTTGACGCTGAGGTGCAGCGTTGCTGGCGACAGCCGGGCTGCGACTTTGACTAGCGGCGCGCAAATGCCCGACGGCGATGTAGCAGACGCCGGGATGGACGGTGCGAGCGTGTCGGTGCGCAGCGTGTCATGAGGTGTCTGGCCAGGTCGGGGCCTTGCGCGGGATCGGGCCGAGCGTGGCCATGGCGCCGCCGCAGCCCGGACAGATGTCCAGGGAGCG
>NZ_AYWU01000040.1:0-43604 GCF_000502375.1 Mesorhizobium sp. L48C026A00
TTGCGATTTCCCTTCTCGGATGCCGCCAGAATGCCCGGTACCCGCCCTTAATGCTTAAAGTGATTGGCTTCGGGATTTTAGGACCCCATATGTAGTTTTATCGTTCGCACGTTGGCACGGGCGCGAACGGCTGGGAGATCAGAAAGCTCTTGCCCTACCGAGGGTGGAGTTTATGTTTAACCAGCCCAATATTCCCTATCAAAATGCTTTATTGCGGCGACTTTCCCCTGGCGATCTGGCATCAATCGAACCCAACATGGAACGGGTAGCGCTGCCGATGCGGACCCAGCTTGAGTCGACGAAGTCCGTTATCGAACACGTGTATTTCCTGGAAGACGGCATCGCGTCGGTCGTCGCCAAACTACCTAAGGGCCGGGATACCGAGGTCGGCCTGATCGGCATGGAAGGCATGACTGGAGCCTTAGTGGCCCTAGGCGGCGATCGCACCGCGCATGACACTTATATGCAGCTGGCGGGAAGCGGCTTGCGAATTCCAGCCCCGGCACTGTCGTCTGCTCTGTCTGAGAGCACTACGCTGAAGGCTCTTCTGCTTCTCTATGTCNATTCCAGCCCCGGCACTGTCGTCTGCTCTGTCTGAGAGCACTACGCTGAAGGCTCTTCTGCTTCTCTATGTCCAAACCCTCTATATTCAGACCAGCTACACCGCCCTGGTAAACGCACGGTCGAAGTTGGACGAACGGTTGGCTCGCTGGCTTCTGATGTGCCACGATCGCGTCCGCGGTGACCGGCTTGCGATCACCCACGAGTTCATGTCCGTCATGCTCGGTGTGCGGCGACCGGGTGTCACGGTTGCCATCCAGGAGCTTGAGGGCAGGGGCCTGATCCGAGCCACGCGGGGCGAGATCGTCATCAGGGACCGTGATGGTTTGTTCCAGTTGGCCGATGGCACCTACAGCGAGCCGGAGCGGGAATATAGGCGGTTGCTGGGGAAAATCGAGAAGCCGCTATGATCGGGGGCTTCCGCGAAAGTCACGGTAGCGACGCGCGCCACCGTTGTCGGCAATTCAAACGACGCATCGCGCATTAGCGTTCCCCACGCCTAGCCCCTTTCGCCATCGAAGCGATTGGAAGGTTGAAGTTCGCTGCCGGCGTAGAAAAGAGAGACCCGGAAGACCGTGCCTGCCGCGCTTGCGATGCCGCAATGCGTTAGGTGGCCCGGAGCAAATCCTCGTGCGCTGCTCGCGAGCAACACTACGAAGGAACGTGACAGGCTCTGCGATCGTTGAAGACTTTTGATCGAGTCATTTATCATGGCCATCGACCTCGATACGAAAAATGGCATACGATCCCGACAGCAGAATCCTCTCGGTGTGGTTCGTTGTCAGCGACAAGCGGTACGAGTTTGACAACGTGCCGCCGGAGACCTTCGCCGCGTTCAAAGCCGCCTTTGCGAAATTATTTCAACGAGCACATCCGGAATCACTTCCGGTACCGTCAGGTTGCGGCGGCAAGGATGCGGGATGACGGCAAGCTGTTAATACATTCCAACTGCCGGTTGGTGGACGCAGCGCAGCCGGCGCGCGAAGGATATTCTTACGATCCCCGCCCGCCCTGTGCAAACGACTGATAGTCCGCCGTGCCGAAAGGTGCGGCGGGCTTTCTTGTTGTCTGGGGGAACACGATCTGGCGACAATCGTTCGGGCACCAACAAAAGCGCCGTACCGTCAGATCGAGGACAAAAGAATGCAGGAAAGGCATGGCTTAACCGATAAAGAAAAACACGACCGACGGGAGCGCACCACGGATGCTGCGCGGCATTAACAGACATTGAGCGGGTCGCACGAGATGCAAAGACGGCTCGGCTGCGGGAGCAACGACTTAAAGCTGAGACTGCCCTTCCTGCTGCATCGGCACCGAAACCGAAGAGGAATTGGAAGACCAAGAAGTCGTAGTAAGGCAGGCTGCGCCTGGCGCCCTCGAATCAGCCGCGGTCCTCTCCGCAGGCCGCGCGGTTCGATCGAATCGCCGGCCGATGCGCAAAGGTCGAGCGCGGAATAGCTCTGCGGTTTGATGGTGCGGGATTTTAGCGGTTGATCACTTGCTCAGCGTATCGTCTGCGGCAATGCGATCCAACAGCTTACGGGATGCCAGTATTAGGCGGCGGGTATCGTTTACCGTCTGGCGTAGATCATCGATTCTGCTCGCGCGCGACTCTCATTCAATCGAGTGGCTTCTATTTCAAAATTGTCCCATGTGGATGCTCCTAAGCGTCCCGAGGCTTCAGCCGGGCCTTCAGCAGCCGAGCTTCCCGAAGTAATGATGCTCGATCGGTGCCGATCAACTCGATCAGCTCGCGCGCTTGAGCTTCAGTTATTCCGGCTTCCTTGGCGAGGAACTGCGCCTGGAAATCCGTCATTCGNGATCAGCTCGCGCGCTTGAGCTTCAGTTATTCCGGCTTCCTTGGCGAGGAACTGCGCCTGGAAATCCGTCATTCGGTCGCGGTCGGACTTTTCTTCCTCGCCCATGGTTAGCCTTTTCAGCCCTTGGATTGAACCGGAACGCCGGCGGGAGGGTTTTGTTGCCATGAATGGCTCCACTTTCCAGGCATTTTTGGCTTTCTTTGGAACACATGCTGGAGATGAAAGTTCGGGAAGTGCAGCAATCTTGTTCCCTCCCAAAGATGGGCTGCAGATCGGAGATGCACTGATCGGCCCGCGTCCTATCCTCGTGGGGCGCGGGCTTTATTGTTCGCACGGAACACCAGGCGCATGCGTTTCGCCGGCATGAAGGCAACTGCTCAGCGAAATGGCCGCTTTTGCAGATCCAGGCTTTGGGTCACGCTCTACGGTTGTTCTGGTTCCCAATGCCTCGCCGTCGCACTGCCTGTCTTTCAACGGTTCATTGTTGTCATTTCCCGGGCAGCATGGAACCGACGGGCAGAAAGCGTCTGGCGCTATTTTCAAGACTCTCCGCGCCGATCGGCGTAATGTGTTCTCATCGGCGATAGACAACGGGCATCGCTGGCTGTGAGCGACCGCGCTTCCGCCCCAATGGGAGGAAAGGCATATGGTCAGCCTTAAGACTGCAAAGAGTGGCATTGCCTTTCCTAGTGACCTGACTTTGTTGAAGCAGGTCTTTGATCGTGTTCGCGTTGAGGAAGGTATTCCCGTCGGTAGCGAGCAGGCGGAGCGCCTGAGCGTGATCGCAATGGAACTTTTCTCAGATGGCGAATTTGACGAGGCAGTTCTTTACGAACGCCTTCGACTCTATGCCCGATTGTAGCGCGGAAAGAAAAGCGTTGACCTCCCACCATCAGGAAGTCCTGACGAGCCTTGTCGCTCGGTATGAAATCCTCGTGTCGATCCAGGACAGGATCGTTGAGCACGACCGGCGGTTCGGTCTGGCTTCCGAAGTGGACGAAGGCCTTCTAGAGCGCCTGTCCGTCTCGCTTGGCAAGGCCCGCATCGCTTTGATCCGCGACGTCGGCTAAAAGGTCCGGTCTTCCGTTCGCTGCACAGCTACAAGCGGCTGGTGCTCCGGCGCCGCAAGGTTCAACCGCGACGTCGAGTTTCATCTTCGTTGGATGTCGGCGAGACGGCATTTACCTCAAGCGGTTCGATCACCAGGGACAGGCGAAGCCTCAGAACCTTTCTGCCACTCTCGTCCCTGATATCCATGATGAGTTGCTGCCCATCGGGACCTTTGAGTTCGTCCTTTGCCAGCTCAGTCAATCCTTCGACGGCTGCATTGCGCGCTGCCTCAATCCCCTCGCATTCCAGACCCGTGTTGTCTTCCACGAGATGCTGGTGATCGCCGCTATCAAAGAAATATCTCGGCATATCGGCTTCCGTCATCAGAATGCCACGTCGGGGTCCTTCAGGTGCAGGTAAGTCGGATCGAATTCCCCTGCCTGAACCAAACCCGGCCAATCGAGAGCACGCAACTTGCTACCTGACGTGGCGATCAGCCCGTCACCTCGTAGCGCCTGAAGCGTGCGGTTCACGTGAACCGCGGACAGACCCACCGCATCACCAAATGCTGCCTGGGTGATCGGTAGATCCGCGACGTGGTCCTCAATGCGTCCTGCAAACCGCAACCGCACAATGAGTTCGCATAATAGGTGGGCCGTGCGAGCGTAGGCGTCCCGTCTCCCGACGTTGGTGACCCATTCCCGGTAGATCGCAGCGTCAATCAGGGTCGATCGCCAGAATGCGGTTGCAACACGCGGGCGCTGTTCGCAAATTCGACGAAGTGCGCTGTGCGGGATTGAGCCCAATCTGCCGGGCGTCATGCTCGAGAAGCTGCAATCCATGACTGAGAGATGGATGCCGTGCAGATCCGGGAGATCGCCTGCGACAAAGAAGCTGGTGATCTGCCGCTTTCCCGCACCTGTATGCTTGTATGAACATACCACGCCGTCCAAGACGACAAATGAGTTGGTTGGTCGATCGCCTTCTAAGACGATATCCCTGTTAGGCGGAACATCCTTCTCCTGAATCGTGAGGCCTCCTAAGGCTGCGGCGTCATCATCGCTGATATCAGCGACGCGAAGCAGCTTGCGGATGAGCACGTCCGAGGACAAAGCTGGACACAAGGACTTGGTTACCTCCATGGGCGTTACCGGCCGAACTTGCATTCGCCTCAGATGTTCCACGCTGCTGATGCGGATAAGAGGTGGACACGCCCGGGATGAAGCTGCGGCATCTGCGCGGCGATCACAGCCACATATGGCACCCCTCGCTGCTGAGTTTCAGCGACGAATGGCCGGTCTATTGGTCTACCGGAACCGGCCTATGCTCCGGCTCTGCATGATGAAGCACCTGACCGAGATCGCGCATGTCGAAATCCTGCCCGCATATAGGGCAGTGTTCGAAATGCTCCGCCTCGGGCTTGATTGGCCGGTCGTGATCCTTGCCCGTGTAGCCCGTGCCTTCGTTGTTGGTCCGATATCTCACTTCCGCTCCCGCAATACCCTCGCGGCTTCTATCAGGCCTTCACGATCGTCGCCGTTGGCCTTGATGAGCTCGCGGACCTGCTCGATCGTGACGCCATTCTCGCGGGCGAAATGTTCCGCTTCGTAATCTTCGTCGGCTGACACGCGATTGCGAATCGCATGAGAGCCTGGCTCCATGCCTCCTGGGCGCGATCTGTTTTCGCCCGTTTAACAAATGAGCATGCACTCTGATCCGGACAGGCTTATGAAATTGGTCGCCGTGGTGTCAGCGCAGGTCGGCTGCCCAGCGAGGAGGAGCACATGAGAAAGCCTTTAGCACTCATTGTTGAGGACGAGCCGATGATCGTCGTTGACATCGAGGCGTACCTTAAACAGGCTGGCTTTGCGGTAGCCTCAGAGCCAAGTTGCGTTCGTGCAAGACAAATTTTGGCCCTTGTTGAGCCGGACGTCGTTATCCTGGACGTGCTCTTGCAGGACGGCGTCAGCTCTTCGGTTGCTGAAGAACTCGTGGCCCGCAACATCCCCTTTGTAGTTTATAGTGCCACGGACATCGAGGGCCGAGGTGAGGCCTTCAAGGCCGGGACTTTTGTCGAGAAACCTGCCGACGATTCCGTGCTCGTAGCTTTGGCGAGTTCGATGGCTAGGGCATCCACGGCTGGCGAACACGCTTCCATCTGCTAAAGTCTATGCAAGTCGGTACAATGTGAGATCGCCAGCCACGCACAATGGGCGCTGACGCTTGGGAGCGAGCATCGCACTCCTGCCCCAAACGTAAGGCATTGTCTGATGGCAGAAGAAGCAGGGCGGGTCCGCCCGACAGATGACTATGTGCGCTCACTTGCGCAGCAGTCAGGTGCAACTGAGCAGCAGATACGGGACATTGCATCGCTGATCGGGCTTGATCGTGCCTCGATCCTGAGAGAAGCGCGTCTCTTGCGCCGTGATCTAGGGCAGAAGCTTTAAGAGCTCTCGCTGCGGCCGATTGTCAGCACCTAGAACAGCCGGGCGGCGCGGATCATTGTGCGCGCGATCGCGAGCTGCGTCTTGACCTTGCTAGGTGCTGTGACCACGGGCATCTCAAGTCGTGGGATTCACGCACGATCCGCTAAGTACGCCGAAGGCGCGACGGACTTTTGGGTGTGGCGTTTTCTCAGATGTAGATATAAGGGGTCGAACTCGGCAAACTCAGCCAGTCTGGTCGGATCGGGTATCGTCATTGTTGCCAGCGAGTGGCCCCGTTACCGTTATGGCTGTCTGAAGGACGGCAGCGACTCTTCGCTAGACTTTCTCCCCACAGTGAGCATTGGTTCTGTGTTGACGCGTAGCCGAGCGTATGCAGCAGCGGAAGACGCGCTGCGGTCGCCACCTAAGCGGAAGATTCCTAAGCTCTTCGACACAGCCGCCGCACTTCTCGACTGGCTGGGCTTGATCGTTTTTGCGATCTTGCGCGCGCTGGTCGCCTCGAGCAAGCAAATGGACGTAGTCGGCTTCGTCCTGCTCGGCGCGGTGACGGGCATCGACGGTGGCACGCTGCGCGACCTTCTTCTGGGCTTGAGCCCCGTTTTCTGGGTGCGGGAGCCCGCCGTTCTTCTCGCATGCGTCATCGTATCATGCGCAGTGTTTTTCACCGCTCACATCCCGCAGAGTCGCTACCGCTTGCTCCTGTGGCTCGATGCCGGTTTGGCGCTCTTCGCTGTCACGGGTGCGGAGCGCGCTTTGCTTGCAGGCTCAGGCGCGGTGGTGGCGGTGGCAATGGAGTGCTTTCCCGTGAAGTCTATGTCACGGCAGCCCTTGCTAGGGCGATCGTCTTTGTTGTGCTCACGAGTATCGGCTTAAGTCGCGAGGTCGTGCTCGGGGCAGGTCTCATTGCCGGGCTGCTCGTGCGCGGCATGGCGTTGCATAAGGGATGGTCGCTGCCACGCTATCGCGGAGTGGCGGGGGCGAATGCCCGATGAGATCGACCGCCTGGATCGAAGTGCATAACGCCCCCGAGACCTGCTAGTCCGCCCCGGCGCTATGCCAACATCTCCCGCCGCCGTGGTTGATAGGAGCCCGGCTTGAAGTGATCAACCCTTAAGAATTTCAAGGGTGGTCTCCCGGGTTTCAGTCGCGCAGAGGCTGCCATCAGCGGCAAGTCGTCTGCGACTTTTTTTGTCGCCAATCTTGTCCGGTCTGGACAGTATATGACGCGACGCTAATTTAATGCCAATGGCACGTTTTCTGTTGAGCCTCGTTTCAATTTTATTTTGCAGCACGCTTCTCCAAGCGCAAGCGTGGCAGCTTTTCGGCGTCAGGCAGTTTGGCTTCATATTCGATGTTCCCCCTGGCTTTGTCCTGACGCAGCGTTCGGACCAGGGCGCGGAAATTTCGGGGCGAAAACGATGCCCTTCTTACCGTGTGGGGCGCAAGGCTCGGCAAGCACAGTTTTCGCGCCGAGATCGAGCACCGCATGGTCGAGGATGAAAAGGAGGGCTGGAAACTGACCTATAGGCGCGTCACGCCGAGATGGGCCAGCTACTCGGGTATCAAGAACGAACAGATCCGATATGTCCGCGCCATTGCGGTCTGCAACGACCGTGCCGCGCTCTTTGTCATAAATTACAGCAGCGATGAAAAAATCCCGTACGATCCGATTGTGGTGCGAATGGTGCGATCCCTGAGGGCGGAAGGTTGCTGAGAACCGTTAAACAGTCCATCCATCTCAAACCCGTCATGGCGCTTCCGCCGTTGCTTCGAAGACTGATCGTCAACCGGCATCATTCGAGCCCGTCCGGCTCATAGCCCCCCGGAGCATTGACGAATATGTAAAATCCCCCAATCGTAATAGATTGTTCGTTGGGGATTCGCATGAACCGATTTCTCTTTGCGGTTGCCGACTTTTTGTCCCGGCCGCCTGGCTTCTATTTGATGATCGCCGCGATGGTTGCTTGCACCGCGGTGGTTCCTTTCGGGCTTACAAACGTAGTCACCTATGCGCTTTCAGTAGCTGCGATTGTGATTACCGGTGTCGTCCTGATCCAGGGTTATCGCGATACCGCTGCTATTCATGCAAAGCTTGATGAGATCATCGTTGCACTGCAGGAAACGAGGAACAATGTCGTCGGGCTAGAGCACGCCGAGCCCGAGGAGATCCAGGCCCATTTGGCGCGGCTTGAAATGGAAGCGGCGGAGGCCGATCGAAAAGCAGAGGAAGACGGGCCTCTGCCCGCCTGAGCGCCCGGCGGCCTAGCCCGACTGGGGCACGGTATCGCCAGCGGGGAGGGCAGAAGCGGAAAGCCGCCTATTCGAGGGAACTTTTGCTCCTCATGCCGAGTTGGCGATTTCTCAACGGAGAAAGAGCCATGTCTAAGAAAAACCGTCTTGATAAAGACCCGGCCGAAGGCAGCCGCTCGGTAGTCGATCGAGAACTCAAACGCTCATCCGCTAAGCCGGGCCCGGAGGCGGACGCCAAGGGCCAGTCAGAGAAAAACCACAAAGGTGGAACCAGCGACGGCGTCTCTAGCGCCAATCCTCGCGTCATATCCGGGAATGATGATGGCGACGCCACCTTCCCGTATAAGCGTAAGAAGTAGAACGCCGCACTGTGCGACGCAGAGAAGGCGCCAGTGCGGTGCTCAGCATCGCACATCTGAGGCAGAGCGCTACTAAGGGCGGCGAGGATGGCGGAGTGGCGCTCGGCGCTCACGCCGTAGCTCATTACCTGACGTTCGTCCGACCGAGAGTGTCGTCCCGCCTCCTGCGGCCTGTTAGACCTGCCAGACCCAGTAGGCCGATAAGGCCTAACCAACCCCAGTCGAAGTCGTCGCGAGCATCATCGGCTGCGGCAGGCGGTGTAGGTGTTGGCGTCTCTTGCGAAAGGGCAGGTGCTGCTGTTGCAGTCAAGCCGGTAGCCAGCATAAGCGCTAATAGAGATTTGGTGAGCATCGCAGTCTCCCGTTGTTCGAGGTGTGATCTAACAGGCGGACACGACCTTTGTTCCCGCGAGTGCTCAAACGGTGACCGGAGCAACCAAAATCAGGCGCGATCATGGGGCGCTGAGCATCCCGCCCGATCAGGATGCTTCCTCCACTTCCGCGACTTGTGGCGTCACGGGTGCAGAATTAATGACGTAGGTGTTCGAGGTCAGGTCGCTAGTGGATCGGATGATGATGCCGTCGTCTCTTAATCGGGCAAACGTCGCCCTTGCGATACGCATTGGCTTGCCTTCGGCATCTGCGGCGGTGACTTTGTTCGACCACGGAACGTGAGTGATGGTGTCAACGCGCGTGAGAAAGCGCTTTTCCTTCTCGGTCAACTCAATCACGCCCGTTCCTCCATATCATTGGCAGCGTTTGGTTGGCCCGGTAACGCCGATGATGCGACTCCGTTCCAAGGACCCACGCTCCAAACCGGGGTGGGGAGAGCGGGTCCGCCGGGCTGGGCTATCCGCCGAAGCACCCTCTGGCCAGGCGAAGAAATTAACATTGCCCGCCAGCCCGATCTGCAGCGTGTCGTGGTCGCCGTCGACCCTTCGTAGGCATCCTCCCCGTTTTTCTGGGTCCAGCGAAGAACACGGACCTGCACATTGATCGGTCGGCGCGCATCGTTCCAGATTCGGATCGTGGAGGCTGCCGTCGGCGCGCGTCGCCGGCCGCTTCTTCATGGCCTCTGGCGGCGGGCCGGCGTGCCCCCGGACGCGCTTCAACAGCCGATCCTTCATGTCGCGGCCCAGGGTGATGAAGCCGGTACCGAGATATTTCCCGGTGCCTGGCTCAGCCAGCAGCGCGAATGCCGCCTTACCCGGCTCACGCTCGCCGAGCAGTTCGAATTCGTGACCGTCCAGCTCTTGGTCTTCAGCCAGCTCGTCGTCGGGCCAATGGCAGCTTGCGATGGCGCGTGCGATGATGCGTGAGCTAGGCCGTCTAGCGATGAAATTCGCGCCGAGGTCTGGCAACCGGTGCGGTGCAAAGCCCTACGCCGACCCGCCCTTCAGCCTCTTGACGTGGTCCAGAACAGTTGCAGGGTCATATGGTTTTGCGAGGTGAGGCCCTTGTTCGCACAGGTCACCGGCTGCCAGGCCGCTTGGCTAACAAAAGAGTCCGGCGAGCGGCAGATGGTCTCTACAAGCGCTTTCTCCTCGCGGTCCCAGACCTCGATCCGGAAATTGTCCTCCCCTGTTTTTGCCATAGCTTCGCCGGCCAGCACGAATGGCGCATCGCCCTCAGTTCTTCCTGGTGAGATTCAACCAACGAATAAGGAATATCTTCCTCTCCCGTCAAGACAGTGCTTGACATTTTTGTTGCGATTTCGTTCACATCCAAGAGCACGATAACGGATGAGCGACGAACTGATCCGCCTTCCCTGGGCAATGGAGCCAGTCACGCGCCCTGGCATTCAGCACCATAGGTGCGAGCATCCCCGCTGCGCCAAGAATGCGGGATGGGGCGTTTGCCAAGCCGCGCCAGCCATCGCACTAATTCTGTTTCGAGCACCGAGCCGAAGGGGAGCGTTCCCTCTGACTAGAGCTCGTAGCCGGCTGGTAAGACCCTAGTCGGAGGGGAACAACATCTTGGCCTCCCTGGCCGCAGCCTCAAAAGCCTTCCGTACTATCTGCGGATCAATCGGATCACCCTCCAGAGCAGACAGGCAAAGCGTCATCGCCTTATTCCACCTAGGACCGCGTTTTGCCCATTTGACGAGCTGCTCGGCGGCTCCTTGGACGTGATCGACGCCATGGCGTAAGTCTGGTCGATCGGTCCTCACATAGACCGGAGAAGAGAACCTGTGCATCGCTTGCTCGCGACCGTCGAAGGAATGAAAAGAATCCGCGGCCGAGCCGGCGGAATTGAGGACCTAGAGTAGCCAGAGTGAACTGGCATCAAGAAACAACGAAATTAGCCCCGCCAACGACAGTGGCAGGGCTTCTCAATTAAATTCGGTTGGTGTTCAGGGCGCGGTTACGCTCGATTTCATCGGCAGTATAGTCCTCGGCGTCGGCGTCAAACCCGGTCCAACCGCCCGCTTCATAGTCCCTGCGGCGTTCGGCTAAGTCGACCGATCTGGATTGATTGAGGATTTGCTCGGCGCTCGGCACAAGCTCGTCCGCAACTTTGGCCGTAACCAAAGTCCCGCCACGTCGGACGCCCTCTGCGTAAACATGCGCATCGCTTTCGGGCACGCCGGAATCCGTGAGAGCTCCGATGATCCCTCCGGTAGCACCGCCGACCGCAGCGCCAGCAAGTGCGCCCGCGGCTGTGGCAGCAAGCCATCCCGCCGCGACCACCGGTCCGACGCCTGGAATGGCCATGATGCCCAGCCCTGTCAGCAATCCGCCGGTGCCACCTACCACTGCTCCGATTCCCGCGCCACTGGCGGCATCCTCACCGGCCTCGGAGCGATCGTCATCGTACCAATCGCTAGAATTGCTTGCCACGATGCTGATATCGGCAGCCGGGACTCCCGTTGCTTCCAATTCACCGACGGCTTCGGAGGCGTCGTCGTAGTTGTCGAACAGTCCAGTTACTGTTTTCATCGGGGTCTCTCCCTTGAAATGTTTAATTGCTGCCGGCAATGACGTTGCCTTGGAAGTCGAGCGCCACTGCGGTGTCTTTCCCGTCCTTGCTCGCCTGACCGCGCCAGATGCCCTGGTCATCCTTGGTGAGCTTGGATACGTTCGAATAACCTGCATCAAGGATGCGACTCTTGGCCTGGTCCTCGGTAAAGCTGTTGGCGCCGGGGATAGGAGCGGCGGCGTTGGGCGTGTCCGTCGTTTTAGCAGCCGGCGTTGTTGAACTCGTTGCCGAGGAAGGGTCGGTGCCGATTGTTGTGGCGATCTTTTCGATCATTTCCCTGTGCATTTTGAGCGTCGGCAGTGTCTCGTGGGCGAACGCCTTAAGCGGAGCGTTGTCGCCGTCTTTCGCATATTCCTCGAACAAGGAAACCGCGTCGGCATGAGCGCTACGTTGCGTCTCGACGTAGGCCTGATCGAGCGGTGCGTTGCCGTCCTGAAGTTTCTGCAAATCGGTCCGATGGGGAGCGTCCAGATCGGCGGGGATCTGCAGCTTCTGCTCGCCTGCAATCGACTCTAGCTTGGCGTTAGCCGCACCGTGGTCGTCGATCATCTTTTGTGCGAAGTCTTTGACGTTTTGGGCGCTTACCTTGCCTTGGGCGACCTTGCTTGAGTCCACCTCGAACATCCCGCCGACAGCGGCCTTGGTGACGAAATCCTGCGCTTTTTCCGCCGTGAAGGCGGGCGTTGCGAATCCAATAGCAGTAGCGGTGGCCAAGCAGGCCACCAAGTAACTCGTCTTCATGAATCTGTCCTCGTTAAGCACGGCTGTGCGATCGCGGACTAACTACGGCGCACGGGCTTTGTTCCGACGGAAAAGCGATAATCTGTGCAATGAGTGTCACAGCCGCACCATCCCTGTATCTGTCCGCCTACCCCGAAGTCTGAATTCGACGGAGCAGACCCTGCTAGGGCTTCTCTTCCTTGAAATCTTGCAAGGAGGCGTGGCGCAAGTCCTCCTCGCCTCGCAGGTGCTTCACGCGGCCGATCAGCCCCGGCTTGACCCATTGTGTCGCCGGGGCCGCTTCATGCCCTTTGGCGGCTGTCCTGGGGCTTCCTGAACCCATTTCCAGAGCCGCTCCCGCATTTTCCGGTTCAAGGTCATGAATGCGCTGCCAACATAGCGGCCTGTGCCTCGCTCGGCCATCAGAGCAAACGCCGGCTTGCCACTCTCGCGTTCATCGCCCCTGTTCGGCCGCGCACGCCCAAAGTCCCGCGCGATTTTGAGCTGTACTGCCGGCGACCAGCACCCTAGCGGCGGTATCTAACGATGTGATCGCGATGGCGGTTCGCAAATGTGTCTCCCACGCGGTCGCCATCTGCAAGCGTCTGCTATCCTACCCTGTTGCCGACAAGCAGACTTACAGCTTGCGGCCCCTAACAGGACGTTGATTGTCTTCGCGCTGAGCGTCAGCAGTTGGCGCTATCGCGACCTTTCTCAGGAAGGCTGCACACCGACGCGATCTTCCTTTCGCCTTGCGCAAACCTCCCTTCCGAGTGAGGCGTTCAGTGCGTCGGCTTGGTGGACTGAGGCACTTCTGAGTGGGACAACAACATCGAAAAACATTGGAAAAGATTTGAATACTCTGAAGTCCCACTGATCTCTAACCAATTGATTGTTATGGCTTTCTGAACACCCTCCGGGCCCACCATCATTGTTATTTATCAATGGTTTATGGACAGGTTCGCCATGCGGTTCGCCAACAGGTTCGCCAAGCAGCGGCTTGCGCGTTACCAGCCGGACGACTCGGTCCATGCCCTGCACAGCCAAGCGCACCTGCGACGCTTCCCGGGAATAGAGCTCGGCATGGTCGATGTCGTCGTGGCCGAGAACATCCATCATCTGCCTGGTGGATGCTTCGGCTTCGGCGAGATAGACCCCGAGTGACTTCCTCAGACCGTGCAGCGTAAGGCCCTTCGGCAATCCGGCGAGGGCGCACCAGTGTGCCATGGCACCGGTCAGGGATTTCGCCGAGAAAGGCTGGCCATATCCGGTGACCAGGACGGTTTCGCCGCGCCGGTCCGCGGCGTCGAGGATCTCGGCGAGCATGGGAGTTACCGGAACGAAAAGCCGCTTGCCGCCGGTCCTTCCCTTGTTCTTGGCCTGAACAATATCAAATCCGTCGAATTGACGCTCGACACCATCGATCAGGACGCGGTGGGTTACGCGCTGGTCCCATCGCAAGCCTGCGACATCGCCTCGACGATTGCCAAGCCAAAGAGCAAGGCCGTAGCACGTGCGTGCGGAAGTGCCGACTGGCCAGCGCCTTTCAAATTGTTCCATTGCTTCGCGAGGCCACGCCTTCCAGCCGGTATAGGCAGGCCGCCATTCAACCGAGGCGGTAGGGTCTGTCTCGATCCAATCCTGGCGCAGCCCGACATAGACAAGTTTGCGAATTGCGACCAACAGGTGCTTCGCCTTGTGAGGCGTGGCAATGAAACGGCCCAGAAGTTCTTCGACATGCGCACGCCTGAGATTCTTGACTGGCACGTCGCGCCAGGTAAGCGAATGGTCAGGCACTACCCGCAGGTCCAGGAACTCATCGATTAGACGAGTGTTTTTTCGCCTTGTCGCTTCGTCGTGGGCCAGCCATTTGACCGATACTTTTAGCCTCTGGGTGGCCGCGCCGAACGTGCCGGGCAGGGCAGCGCCCGGCATCCTGACGACGGGCGCCTTTGGGGCCTTTCGGCCTTCGACGGCAGCTTGATAAGCCGCCTTGAATCCAGGCTGATCAGGTGCAGGCAGACTGACCACGCGCTCCCTGGTTCGATAGCGCCAGCGAACCTTGCCATGGCGATCGGTATAGGAGGAGAGGCCAGGATATTTATCCTTCATCGCAAACGAATCTATTCCTTTCTATGATTCCCCTGCAACAGGAAGTCGACGATATTCTCTTCATCGTCGCCAGGCAGGTCGGCAAACGCCGCCTCAAGTTTGATACGATCCCAGATCACTCGACCGTCCACCTTCTTTGGTTTCGGCATGCGACGGTCCGAAACCATTTGGTCGAACTTGGTGATCCCGACGCCGACGTATCGCGCAGCTTCCTCGCGTGACAGGCCTCGTGGAGGATAAGAGAGCGGGTCGCTTCTCACGGCTTCACCTCCGGTCCCGGTTGAGAAATCAGAATTTCCGTAAACCGGCGTCATCCCGGGGGGAAGAGGTGTGATTGGGCTGTGCGGCAAACTGCGGTCGCGGCCTGTAGATAGGATGCATCGGCTCATCAGATTGGTGCGGTTGATGATGGAAGCGCTCGAGCGCTGCCACCTTCCCCACACCCATCGAACTACCGGTTCAGGCTTCGCTGTTGCGGCTGAGCGAAGAGAGCGCTTACATGCGCCCGAAACGGAAGCGGGTCGTAGTCCAACGATCTGTTCGGTCACATCAGGCCGGACGTGGCGATTGGCAGGATCTGACAAGGCTTTTGTCCGATTTCGCGACCCAATCGCAGTCGCAAGGCTTCCTCAGATCGGATGTGCTCCGGTATGTTCTGTGAGCGGAATGCCCGCAACCACTCAACTTTGGGCCCCACTCGAAGACCTGCCTGGCCTCATGGAACACCACTTCACCCGCCAAGAGCTGTATGACCGAGTTTGGTCCAAGCCGATGTCGCACATTGTCTCAGAGCTTGGGACGACGACGGCAATATTGGGTACCCTGTTGCGTCGTGCGGACATACCCACTCCGCCTGCTGGCCATTGGATGCGAAAGGACTTCGGGAAACCTGTCGTTCAGCAGCCATTGCCGCCGGCGCCAGCCNTTCAGACGTGTGCTCTTCCGATCTGAGGCGCAGCGCGCCGGCCCAGGCTGAAAGAAGGGACGGCAACACCAAAAGCGGATCCGGCTCCAAAGCCCGACATCCGGGCACAACCGCTCGAAGTGCCCGTGCCGGCGCCGATCAAGCCGCGTCCGACACAGCCGACGACGATAACGCGCGACGAGCTATATAGCTCGGTCTGGACAACGCCGATGATTCGACTGGCGGAGCAGTTTGGCATCAGCGGCAATGGTCTCGCCAAGATTTGCGATCGGGAGAACATCCCGTATCCGCCGCGCGGCTATTGGGCGAAGCTGGCCGTGGGCAGGGCGCCGGCACAGCCTCCGTTGCCGGAATCTGGTAGTTCCCATGCGATCACCATTCGGCCGACACCGTTGCCGCCACCGCCAATTGACCTGCCGCCGGAGGTGCAACAGCAGGTAGACAAGGCTCGCGCCAGCGAGCCTGCTATAGCGGTGAGCGAGCGTCTTCTGCGACCTCATGCGGTTATCGCGGGGTGGCTCGCCGAGCACGAGGAGAAGAAGCAGCGAGCGCGCAGGGAGCGAGATCCGTGGACGCGCAGTCTGTACGATCCGGGCGAGTTCACACAAAGCGATCGCCGGAAGCACCGGATTCTGGACGCTCTGTTCAAGGCCGTCGAACGTCACGGCGGCAGGATTAAACAGGGAGACCGGCGCGAACTATTTGCGGAGGTTTTGGGAGAAAAAGTCGAGTTCCAGGTTCGTGAGAAGCAAAAGCAGGAACGTCGACCGCTAACGGCCGATGAGAAGCGATGGCGCTCGCCCGACGACAATCACTGGAAGCAGGAGTTGGTTGCAACCGGACGTCTCGTCTTCGAGATCAAGACGTGGCAGTGGCCTGGCGGTTTACGGCGCCAATGGGTCGAGAGCGACAAACAGGCAATGCAAGATATGTTGCCTGACATCCTCACCACCTTCGTGGCTGCTGGGCCGTTGCTGGTTCAACAGCGAAAGGATCGAGAAGCCGTCGAGCGCGAGCGTCAGCTTGCGGAGCAACGCCGATATGAAGAGCAGCGACGGCGCAAACGCGACGCGAACCGCTGGCGCCGCTTCAAGGAGATGGCACAAGACTGGCACGAGCTTGCCACCGTACGCGATTTCCTCGTGGCGCTTCGCTCAATGAATGTCGACCCGTCTGCCGAAATTGACGGGCGGAGCATTGAAGAATGGATAGCGTGGGCTGAGGATTGGCTTACACGCGCTGATCCCACAACCGAGGGCGTTGACGGTATCTTCAGACGGATCGCAGAGATCAACGATTGGACCTATCACGATTGACAAGAACCCGTTGCAGGCGGGCCAAATTGGCGTTGCCAAAGCGGTATACGACTAGCTCCGGAGCGCCATGCTGAGTCTGGACGGTGCGGATGGTGCTCTCACACTGGCGCCACCTTTCAATGCCTCATTAAGGGCGTCATCGCTACTAAGCCTTGCCGTCTGTTTCGCTTTCCTCATCAATGGTACGCACCGGCAAATAGGCGTTTGTCTCATGCCACTCGCGCAACACGATCTGGATAAGATCCGATCGGCTGATCCTCATCTCGGCAGCTATGGCATTGAGTGCATCCTCGGTCGCCGGCTCCAGAGACACTCCGGCGATATTCCTGAGCATCAATGCCGCACGACGGAGGATGATCTGCAAGTCCGGCCGCGATACGTCCGCAATGCGATCCGCGGCGCTCTCGAGCTCTTCAGCAAAGGATGTTCGGGTCATTGTCGCGAGGCGAGCCGTTCCCTGCGCTTTTCTGCTTTTTCCAGCTCAATAGCGATGTAGGCAGTAGCGCGTTCGGTCGCCAGCTTCGTGTTCTTGCGGTGCCGCTCAAACTCATCCGGCGGGTAGTACACCTGGGGAGAGCCGCGGAGACTGTAGCAGCCGTCGACAGCGGTTCCATTCCTTTGCACCGGCGCAGGGCCTCTGAGCCAACCGCACTCTCGCGAGCGCCAGAGCAAATGCAATAAGCGAATGTCGCATCTGGTCAGGATTGCGGAAACCGTATGTAAGCGCAAGCGCGCTTCGTTTGGGCTGCCTTAATGACTTCGACAATGGAAAGAGGCCGTCGTGTTTGGGGCCGGGATTTCCAGACCCCGGGTACCAGACGGCATCAGGTCTGCCGCGCCTCAGCCGTAGCGGCCCGCGATGCCCGTAATGCGTGATTGCCGAAGACGCTGATAACAAGGTGCCCATCCACTATCAGGCGATACCAGTGTCTGCGAATATATGACAACAATCTGGCGAAGGAACTCTGTCGTGCAGACTACTGCAGAGGCTTATTTCGTGTTCACCAGTTTCATGTGGGAACGAATCAGGCTTCTGATCTCCGAGTAGCTCTTTCCGTCCATTTTCATGTGGAGATGGATACCTTTGTGGCAGTTGGGACAAAGCAGCGCGAGATCCGAAGCTTTGACGGTATGCTTGGAGGTGTAGCTCGAGATGGGCACCTTGTGATGCGCTTCGATGTATCCCATTCCATACCGGACAGCGAAGTCGACATCGCAGATTTCGCAGACGAAAGTACCCGCACTTTTGAGGAGAGCGACCACACCTTTACTTCTCTCCGCAAGAAGATGGACAGCGTACCGCCTGCCGCCTTCTTCAAAGACCACTTCGTCGTCGAGAGTAGAGGTATGATGGGTACCGGAAATGTATCTATGGAGAACGACGTTGGTATCCTCGATTTCGGCGACCGAGAACTCCCCTTCGAAAACCCAGCCCGGCCCACTCTCTGTAAAAAGAAGGACCGGGTACATATGCTGTGGCTGGGCGATCAGGACACTGTTTGCGGTCTCGGCATAGGAGATTCTGGAGTTCCTGGCTTTGAAGGAATATCGATAGATGTCCCTTGTCTGGTCTACCCATCCGTCCTCTTCGTACGAGCCCGGTCGCGTCTTGATCACCACCCCATGGACGCGAGGTGGCGCACCAATCCAGTTGATGCCCTGCTGCGGCGTATTCCCGATCGAAAAGTCGGACCCGCCCCAGTATGGAGATGCCACAACCTTTGAAAACTGGATCAGATCGTAGAGATTCCTTTTGGTGATCGTCTCCCCTCGAGGCAGAGTAAGGAGATCCTGCGGTTTCCTGAGGTCCATAGAGCATGTCTCCTGTCATCACGGCAGGGAGCAGCAGGCCGGCTTACTCTTCGGGCTGAAAAGTGGGCAATGCCTTGATCGCTGTCCTGTTTGAATGTTCTCCAAGCCTTTTCTGCAGAATCCTGATGGAATTTCGCAGTTCGGGAGGTTCGTCGGACAATCGCGCGCTTTGGTCTGTCTGCCACAGTGACATCTCCTCCGGATCGTCCATGCCGAATGCGATACTGAGTCCTGATCGCTCTGCGGCATCGAGATCGAGCGCCGCGAAAGCCGCGCCCGGCTCGACCTCGATGCCGAAGAGCCAGGCAATGCGCGTTGCTGCCGCGCCCGTGGAAGGCGCTATGAGGAGAAATGTCGATTTATCGGGCTTGCGGCCAATAAGGAGGGTATCTCCCGCCGTTGCCTTCCGGGTTACGGAATTGTCGTAGTAGTAGAGCCGGTACTCCGTCCGCGTCGGATGACGCGCCCTCGCATCATACCACGTCAGCATTCCCCTTTCAGACACGAGCTGCCCGGCGTTGGACATCCAGTAGAAATCGGTATCCAGACGCTGCGGCTGTTCGCGGCCGAACAGCTCGATCAGAGGTCTGGAGCCGTTAAACTCATGCTGGTTGGATCTTACGGCATCGACCTCGACCGGGCTCAGCCGCTTAAAGACGATCCCGCTGAAAAGGTCCGAAAGCACGCCTGTGCCGGTTGCCAAAAGATTTCTCCTAACGCGCCAGTTCGGGCACTCCATCAGGAATTGCCGGAAGCGACGCAAGTTTCACTTTATCCCAGCATTCTTCTTTTTTTGCCCATTCGGATACCTGGGCTCCGCGGGCCGTCTGAAGGAGTACCTCGTTCATTCTCGAAGCGAGTTCCGAAATGAAGCTCGACAGCTGCGGAGAAACTGACTGGCGCTGCCATATCGATTCCAGGGAAAGCCTGCTGCGGCATTTCTCCGCAAGATAGGCCACGGTGTACGCGGCTATGTTTGCCTGGGCCTGGCTGAAGCCACCATTTCGAACCACTTTCTGGGCTGCTTTGAACAGGATCGCCTGTGCAATCAGCTTCTTGTACCCCGCCACATCCAGAGACCCGGCTGCGGTGGTTTCGGGCTCGGCCATAAACCTTTCGAAATTTTTCTGGCTGCCGAGCGAAACGATATGCGGCCTGCTGGACCAGGCCTGGATGTACTTGGCAAGATCTGTCTTGGTAATCTTTCTTGCTGGCGGCACTGCATCCCTGATCTGTCGTAGCCTCGCCGGAGTCGTTCCCTCCCTGGCAAGCATGACGTTGTAGCTGCCGGCTGCCCGTTCATAGAACCAGCGGCCAACGCCATCCGGACAGTAGGTCGACAGGGCAAGTTTCTCGAGTTCGACATGGAACGGCTTGTTGGCGGAGAGATCGGAAACCTTCACCGCGTTCTGGCTGTTGGCGTACCTGGAGATATCACCAATCAGGATTTCCTCGGCCTCGGGGTCGTGCCGGTGCAGGATTATCACCTTTGCCGGAACCCTGACCCGGGCAAGATCCGTTTCGGGGAACTTCCGCTTGGTGAAATAGATTGACGCGGTGGTCTGGCCGCCATTTACGATCTGCATTCCCTTGAGCCAGGCAAGGCCCGTCGAGCTGTCCCCCGCGCGTCCAAGGCCTGCTTCGTCAGCAATCAGGACGATACCATTGTTGTAGGCCATGAACCGCTCGGGAGTGTCCCGCAGCGTGTCCCGGATTCCCTTGTTCACCTTCCCGGTCTGGCTCAGGAACGACCTGACATTTGCCTCGAGAAGCCGGGCTCCATAGCGGTCGTAGAGCAAACGCAGGGCATTCGCCGGAATCGCCGTGAGCGCGTAGTCATATTCCTCGTTTTCACCAGGCACATAGACGCACGGCAGCGGGGAGCCGCAGATCTCCTCAAAACTGGCGACCAGTTCGTCACGCGGCTTTCCTTCCGACCAGTGCCGGTGCAGGCGTTCGATATCCATGACCTCCAGCCGCACCGACTTTCCGGCGACATCGCGCGGCTTGAACGTCCTGGTCTTGGCCTGGCGATCAGTCAGCACATAGACACGGACCTGCTCGAGATCGGCGTAGCAGTCCCGGATGGTCAGACTGAACTCGTAGGCATCATCGGAAGGATCTATCGCCTTCACCAGTCTGCCATCCGCGGAGCTGCCCAGAAATTTGAGACACTGCTCCGCTGCCTTGACTACCTCACTGTCCGATATGGGCTGAACGGTATCGGTCCCCGAATACAGCGTGACGAACAGGTCAACCTGGTCAGCCTCGTCCGACACGGCGTAACCATTGAGCTTGAGCGTCGCAGCACCGACCTTGCGTTCGATATGAAGGACACGGGGATCAAACGTCATGCCGCATTCGGCCATGTGCTGCATGACGACGTCGGTGAAGGCAGCTTCGGCCTTGAGATATCCGCCTTCCGTCATGCGATCACTGACGAGGGCATTTACCTCGTTCTGGGTCTGGATCAGAAATTCCTGAAGGGTCATGCGGAAAGCACTCCGTAACGGGTCAGAGCTTCGGGCAGTGAAATGACATTCGCATTCACCAGGTCAAGATCGACTTCATAGACCGCTGCCCTGATTGCCGGATCAGTTGAACTTCTCAGCAGGCACGGAAAACCGGCATCGATTTCGAAAACGCGGACGTCCACCAGATCGAACCGGCGGGAGTAAAGGCCTGCGGCCGAACCGTCATAACCGGCCAGGAGCAGCGCGCGGTCCATGGAAGCAGCGAGGTCCCGGGATGATGCGACCCGGGCTCTTAGAGCATCAGCCAGCTCGGGCAGCGTCTGGCCGGTCTGCTGCTGGCAGAGCCGGAGACCGGCAAGCAGAACCGGCCGGCCGGAAAGACCGTCCAGCTGTTCAAGCGAGCTGATCTGGGCCGGGAAGCCGTTGACCGATGTCGTCGACTTCACCTCGATCCCTATGGTGTCGCTCTGGAAATCCTGAAGTCCGCCCCGGGGGCCTGCCCATGAATGGACCATGATGTCGGGAACGGCCCCCGCATCAAGCGATTCACGAAGAAAGACCAGCTCGCCATACAGCCCGATCTCTTCTTCCGGCGAAAGCCGGTCTGGCCTAGGCCTGCGCATGAAATCCTGCCACGCCCTGATACGGGCAAGCATCAGCGCGAGTAGCCAGCTGTCCGACTTCGTGGAGGTAGCCGAAAGCGCAGCGACAATATCGGCCGACATCTGGACAAAAAGATCGCGGCCGGCTCCCGCCTGACGGATCAGGCAGACCCATAATCCGAAGCCCGGCGCCAGCGCCTCTCCTGCAGTCTCGACGCGGAACCCGCTGCCTTCGGGCAGCTCGGCTTTGGCAGGTGCGGTATCGACATTGAATCCCACAAGGAGCGTCTCGCCTCCTTCAGGAAAAGCAATCCCGCCCCTGAAGCGGGGCTGTGAATGGCCAAGTGCTACCGTCAGAAAGCCTTTCTCCGCTTTCTGGCCCGCGAGCGCACTCCATGCGGTCTCCAGTTCGCCCGTATCAGTCAGCACCACCATACTCCTGCATCCACGCGACGTTGTTCACCTTGTACTCGACCTTTGTTCCGGACTCGCTGGCGGGGAAACTGATGCCGAAGGCGACCACCGGCGGCAGCCCCGCTGGCACGTTCCTGCCTGCCTCTGCCGGGTCAAGGAGATAGATCAGAAGCAGGCCGCGTTCGGGATGGCCGCCTTGTCCGTCCATGCCCTCACCCCGGACCCGCCTGATAGCCGGCCCCGAGGGGTCGGAGGGACTCTCGACGGATCGGGAACGCGCAGGATCAGGCTTCCAGCCGCTCGTGGTGATCGCCATGGCCGCGTCCCATTCATCCTTATCCAGATCGAGCGCCTCGTCGCGCGGTGACAGCAGCCGGCCAATCGAATAGCGCCCCTCGACACCGTCGGACGACCGTCTCAGCATGGCCACGTCAAGACCTTCGGCAAGTGGATGGGACACGCCGCGCCCACCGCCGACGACAGCGACAGTCCAGCTGGTCAGCTCGTTAACGAGATTCATCTTCGTGATGAATTCGGCGAGCAGGACGCTGTTGACCTTGTATGCTTCCGGATGCGTCCTGTACGAATTCAGGAAGGCAATGACGTCGGTGGCGGCGACATTGTTCCAGAGCCGTCCCTGCCAGCGCTGGATGCCATCTCCCCGCCGCCGTTCGGGATTGTCCTCGCCTTCTCCTAGCCTGCGGACAAGATCCGTCGCAGCATCCAGATTGCGCTTCAGCACCGTTTCGTCTGTGAAGAGGGTGATCGTTTCCGAAACCTGCCCGCTGAACGAGAGCATGAAGCTTTTGGCCGATCTCATCTTCAGCCGCGACGTGACAAGCAGCACGGGATGTGACTGGACCTTCAGCCCGTATTCCCGGGGAGTGGCACCAGAAGCGGCCATGAGATCGAATTCCTCGCGAAGCTCCTCGGCGGCGTCTGCGATGTGTCCGAACCAGCCCGCCAGTTCACCAGTGGTGTAGAGCCGGCAAAGGTCAATGTAGCCGGGGCGGTATCCAAACCACCGGCCCATCTGCATGAGCGTGTCGTACATTTTCGACGTCCGGAGGAAATAGCTGACACACAGGCCCTCAAGGGTTAGCCCACGCGAAAGCTTGTCGCCGCCAATGGCGATCACCTTCAGCCCGGGGCCTGTCTGGTCTGCATAGTCAAGCGCATCCTTTGCCGTGCCGTTGATCATGCGGACGTCGATGTCGGCTATGATCAGCCGGATTGCCTCGAGCACATCCGGCCAGGCGGGAAGTACTGCATCTCCAGCGAGGGTCCCGAAACTCTCTGCTGAAGCCTGGCTTGTCGGGACGAAATCGGCCAACCACAGTTGCCCGAGACGCGCCTCGGCGTCTTCATGTCCGATCTGGCGGCCAAGGCGCTGACGCAGCGACAGGATGTACTCCTCGACCTTCTGGTGCACGATCTTCTGCACGGAGGTGAATCGTGTGACGTGCACCAGCATCGAGGAATGTGCATCACCCTGGCCGCGCAGCCGCCGCACCGCGCAGGCGATCAGGAAGGAGTCGATTGCCGCCTCCAGCGTTGCCGGGATGCCTGTCTCGCGGTCGCTGCGCGGCGCGTAACCGTTCCTGTGGGTGTGCGGCATCCATCCGTTTCTGCCATCCTCCGACATGTGATCGTCCACCTCCCGGTAAAGCGGCAGTCCAGGTGTGCGTCCTGCTGTCGACCGGAGCCCGAAGATCTGCGCAGGGCCGACATAACTCGATGGAGCAGCCAGATTCACGATGAAGGCAGAGGGGAAAAGGTCCGGACCCTCCTCTTTTGTTTCTCCCCGCTCGTGAATGAAGATGTTGGCAAAGGGCGTCGCAGTGTATCCGACATATGCGGACCGGCTGAAGGTGTGCACGATCTTGCGGGTAAGGCTGTTTATCGCGGTCGGCTGATGCTCGGGGTCCGGGTTGCCGTCCTCGTCAAAGATCTGCTCGCCTGTATCTACAGAGGCATGGTCAGCCTCGTCATCGATCAGCAGCAGGGGCAGTCGCTTGACGATCTTGCGCCCGTTCTCGTCCTGTGCGTCGGCAACATGATGGCGTACCCACCCGAGCAGACGCTCGAGCACGGTCTTGTTTTTCTTGACCACGAAAAGCCACGGCCGCTGCTCCGGCGTGATTCCGAGCGTGTTCGCACGGGCTGTGCTGAAATCACCGTTGTTGGTGCGGTTCGTGACGTAGTTGGGACGGATCGAGGGGTCCCGGTCCACGAGACCGACGCCAATCTCGCGGATATCGTCAGCGATCGGCCGGGTCTCATAGCCAAGGAACCCCTCGTCGAGACGCATCTGCGTCTGCGAGCGCAGATTGTTGTGGAGACCGGCCAGCACGATGATGATCTTGTAGCCCGCATCAGCTGCCTTGCAGATCAGACCGGTATAGTTTCCGGTCTTGCCCGACTGGACATGCCCCACGACCAGCCCCCGTCGATCCCATGCTCCATCACGCAGCGGATCCTCCAGCATTCCGAGGATCATGTCGGTGGAGCGATCAAGGCCATCGACCGCTGCAAGGGACATCCGTGCCTCGAGATACTCGCGATATCGCTGCCAGTATCGCCAGTCGCTCTTGCGCGAAGCTTCAAGCCACGGCCTGTGGCCCTCGTCGTTGCGTATGGTGGAGTCGGTTCCGACCCATACGCTGAAGCGTCTCACCAGCTCGGCGATCGCTGCATCCAGGTCGAATCCCTCACGCCAGGCTGGCTGGAACGCAAGCACCTGATCGATCTTTGCGCTGATCATCGCGGGGCTGATCGTGCCGGGATCCTCGCTGACCAGCAGCTCCTGGGCAAACTTGATGACACTCTGGTTACTCAATGGTCTATCCTCTGGAGACGGATTGCAGCGTTTCGACAAAGCCGGGCCAGCTGTCGAAGGGTTCGGTGGCCGCGAGCTGGCGTCTTGCCTGCTCTTCCGTGAACCCCTTCCGGTTCACTAGGTTGTTGAAGACGGTCTGCATGACAGACCTGACCTCTTCCGGCGGTACGCCCTGGAAACCCGTGCGCGGCGTCTCTCTTGCCTCGGCCGTATCGAGCCAGATCTGCTGTACCGGTACCGTCTCCTCGATGACCCTCAGCATTGCGATGACGTCGTCCCGGATAGCGCCGGCATTCTCCAGCACTGCCGCAACAGCCGGATGATTGCGGTCGACGCGGTAGCGCAGGCCGCCCGTGAGGTGCGTCGCATGCCAGGCGGGCGAGACCGGCCCCGCACCTGGAGACCGTTCCGGTCTGCCCCGAAACGCAAAGACCTTGCGCGCACGCTGGCGAACGTCTTCTGCAAACAGCGACAGGCGCGTTCTCGCCTCAAGTGGCGGGCGCGCCGTCGATTTCCTGATGTCGATCTTCCAGTCCTCGTCAGCACTGTTGGGAATGTCGAGGCGGATGCGCGCAAGCCTGAACGGTTCTTCCTTGGTCCAGGATCTGCCCTGTCCGAGACCGAGCCAGTGCCCGGCAACGAGAAGGCGCTCGTTGCGATATACATAAAAGCCCTGCTGGGACGTCCATCCATCCGGTCCGGCCGCCTCGTCGTATACCTTTGGTGACAGCCGGTCCTTGTGGGGAAGGACAAAACCTTCCACCTCAATGCCATGACCGTTGACCCGGAATGATTCGGATCCCGACCGCCAGGTGTCCGGCCGGCTGCGCAGGAACGGGTCCCACGGCTGGATGGCCGTGCCATTGATCCGGATAACCAGCCGGCGGGCCTCAAGATAACGATGAAAGACCATCGAAAGGTGCCGTTCGATACGGTCTATCACAGCCAGAAAATCCTGGTCCCTGGAGCCGGCAGGAACGATCCGGTCCATGTTTTCCCACAGAACCAGCGTTCCACCTGGCATTTCGTCCAGAGGCATCAGCAGGGATTCAGAACCGGGCGAGGGTCCTTCCAGAAGTGACCAGCTCCCCGTCGGGTCGTCACGGAGAACATCGAGGTCCCAGCGCAGCGAGGACGTCGCGCCATCGCGTCTTGATGCTACAGTCAGGCGCCGCGCCTGCGAAAATGACGCCGTCTTGAGGCCGAGGCCGAACCGGCCAAGATCGCCTGTCTCCCTTTGCTCGAGCGGGCTTCTTTCGCCAAGGCGCATCGCTGAATCCAGCGTCTGCTCGTGCATGCCTGCGCCATTGTCGGTTATCGAGATGCTGCTGTCCGGCCCGTCCCAGACGAACCGGATGTCGACAGCGGAGGCACGGGCAGCAATGCTGTTGTCGATAAGGTCCGCAATGGCGGTGGCCGGTGAATAGCCTAGCCCGCGCAGAGCCTCGACCATGGCGCTGGCACGTGGTGGAGCATTTCTTGAACGTGGCGGAACAGTTGATGTCACAGGAATGGCTGCAGCGCAGTCGAGCGATTGGGATGTCTCAGGATCTTGATTGCCTTGGCCTCGATCTGACGGATCCGCTCACGGGTGACCTCAAACAGATCTCCGACCTCCTCAAGCGTATGCTCATCGACATTCGCCAGCCCAAAACGCAGTCGAATTACCCGCTCGCTGCGGGGCGAAAGTTGCGCGAGAACACCCTCGATCAGCCTGCGAAGGCATGCCGCATCGTGGCGGCGATCCGGCTGGGAACCAGTTCTGTCGACAAGTCTCTCCGGGATGCTCCGGTTTGAGGCGACCAGAAGGTTGAGAATCCGTTTTGCAAAGGCAGGCGGCTTTTCGAGTTTCTGCGCCACCTCATCAACATTCGGTTCCCTGTTGAATTCGGCCCGTGTCCGCTCACGCAGCCGGGCGACCTTCCTGATTTGTTCGGCGACATGCACCGGGATCCGTATGATACGCGACTGGTCATCGACCGCCCGCAACATGCTCTGCCGGATCCAGTAGGTGGCATAGGTTCCAAAGCGCGCTCCCTTCTGCGGATCGAACTTCTCGGCGGCCCGTAGCAGTCCGAGATTCCCTTCCTGGACAAGATCGTCGAATGGCAGTCCTCGCCTGATGTATCTTCGTGCGATCCAGGGCACGAGTTTCAGGCCGCCTTCCATCGCCCGGTTGCGGGCTGCCCAGTATTTCTCAAGGCCTTTTGACAGTCTCGCAACGGCTGGATCGTGACGATCGGCACTGACCTCTTCCAGCGCCTTGAAAAGGGCTTCATGTGGCCAGCTTCCAGCGCCGTCATCCGCTTCCGCAAGATCTGTATCATCGGGAGAACCGTCCGCATCAGGCGCGCTTAGTTCGATATCCGTGTCTTCCGGTTCCTCGACGCTTTCACCCGGGGTGCGGACTGTCTCAAGACCTCTGAACAGATGGAGACAGCCCTTCAATGCCTCAGCAACCTCCTGGCGCGCCTGCGCCAGTAACATGAAGATCCGCTGTTCCCGATCGCGGCTGAAAGTCGAAAATGAGCGGATGTCGGCGAGGTATCTTTCCTCAGCAGCAGGATTGTTCAGTTCATCCTCAAGCTGAATGATTGCTGCAGCCGCAAGCTCCCTGTCCTGCCGGTCGGGGACCACGGCTCCGCGGTTCAGAAATGTTGCTGCGATGCGGCCCGCGACAATCCTGACACCGGTTTCCTGCACAATCAGCCTGAACAGGAGAAGCTGATCGACCGTGGCCCCTGGCCAGGCCTGACGCAGGCTGCGCCCGGATATCCATCCGCTTGCAATCGCCTCAGCCAGGATCATGCCCGCCTGGTCAGGCAGCACGAAGGTCTGGCCGAGCGAAGATCCCGGGGGCAAGGAGATTTCGGCGGACGACCAGTCGTCGTCATGGACCCTTGCCCGATGTGACGAAATGGCTGCCTGGAGAGCCAGGACACTCTCGTCGGGCGCCTGTTTACACTCTGGCGGCTGGAAATCTTGCTCGGGCTCCCATCCTGCGGCGCCGGTTTCTGGTTCAGGGCCGCGGAGCCCTTCATGCGCCCGCTGGTCAAGGACGGCATCCGCCAGAGCTACCTGCGAAAGATAATGCCCGACTTCCCGGTAGCCTGCCCTTGTGGCGAGCTCGGCAGCAGTCAGGCCGCCAGGATCTCTGAGCGATGATTCCGCCCCCTCGTCCAGCAGAAGAGCACAGATGTCTTCCCGTCCAAGCGCGGCCGCGATCATCAGCGGCGTTCGCCCTGCAGCATCACGGCCATTGACAGCCGCTCCGCGCCTGAGGTGCAAGAGGATGGAACTCTCGGGGCCTTTCGAAAGCGCGAGCCTGAACAGCGGCGAAACCGCTACGGTGCCGACCGAGTCAAGCACGAAAGCGCCTGCCGTCCGTCGGCAGCATCATGTCAGAATCCCCCCAATATTTCCCACACCGGATTTATAGCAAGAAAAAGCGCAAGGGAAGCGTGTCGTCTACTTTTGCCCGAGTTGCCGTTCACCTGCCAGCGCAAGAAATTCCACAACATCTGTAAGCCAGACCTGCCGGGCCGGGCAGGACGCTGTCCGAACCGTTCGGGCTGCGACAGGCTGAGCGCTTTGCCAGGATCTCGTCGTCTGGTCCGCTGCAACGCCTGGCTCGGGCTTGAACGGATGCCGCTCTTCAATTCGCCGCGACCCTGACGGACCTGCCGCCTTCATACGGCACCTCTCGCCGGGGGCGGCGGCCCCGCGTCCCGCCTGCGGCGTCGCCATGCTGACGCTCCTTCGGCGCCCCGTTAACCGGTCTCGAGGTCACGAACTGGCTCCGGCAATGAAATGGATCTGTCCACGCTGCGGACATTTCATCGCCTCCGCTTTGTGCGCCCTTTCTCTTGCGGCCGCTGGCGCGGCACCGGCGGCGCCGGAATCAGGCCTGCCTGAGGGCAGGGCTTTGGACGGGCAAAGCGTTGATCGGGAGCTTTCAGAACTAAACGTGTGGATGCAGACTCGCCAATGAACAAAAAGAGAACAAAATTCATTGCCCGTTAGGACATCCAGTGTCAAGGTGTCAAAAAATGACACAGAAATGATTCGGAGCATTCGATGCGCGGCAGACGTACAGAATTCACCAGACTCCGGGACCAGGCGGGTCTGACTCTGGACCAAGCGGCCAGCCTTCTGGAGGTGGCCCTGCGCACCGTCTACCGTTACGAGGAGGGCAGGAGCGAGCCAAGCAGGCTCGCCATGCGGACGCTCAGGGAAGCTGCCCGCCAGCGGCTTGCGCCGGTGGAACAGTCACCAGCCGGCTTCCGGTTCATTGATCTCTTCGCCGGCATCGGCGGCCTCAGGATGGGTTTCGAAAGCATTGGCGGACGCTGCGTGTTTACGTCAGAATGGGATCCCGGCTGCCAGAAGACCTACGCGCTGAATTTTCCGGACAATCACCCGATCGGCGGCGACGTGCGGGAGTATTCGAAAAACCCGGAGAAGGTACCCGAACACGAGGTGCTTCTGGCGGGCTTTCCGTGCCAGCCGTTCTCGATCGCCGGCGTATCCAAGAAGAATGCCCTGGGCAGGCCGCACGGTTTCCTGTGCGACACGCAGGGCACCCTGTTTTTCGACACGGCGCAGATCATTGCACATCACAGGCCAGCCGCGTTTGTCCTGGAGAACGTGAAGAATCTGGAAAGCCACGATCAGGGACGCACCTTCGCTACCATCATCAACGTGCTGCGCAACGAGCTGGGGTACCACGTCCAGTACCGTGTCATCAGCTCGGAGCCATGGGTGCCCCAGAAGCGGGAGCGGATATTCATCGTCGGTTTCAGGGACCCGACCGATTTCGATTTTGAAGCGCTGGTGCTGCCGAAACCAGGCTCGGGGCCGAAGTTGCGGACCATCCTCCAGGATCATGCCGAGGTCAACCCGAAATACACCCTGACGCCACGCCTGTGGGAATACCTGCAGGGGTACAGGGAAAAGCACCGTGCCGCAGGCAACGGCTTCGGTTTCAGCCTGTTTGGTCCGGACGACGTCTCCCGGACCCTGTCGGCGCGCTATTACAAGGACGGGTCCGAAGTCCTGATTGACCAGCCCGGCAAACGGCCGCGGCGACTGACACCTCTGGAATGCGCAAGGCTCATGGGCTTCGAGCGCCCTGACCGTCCTTTCCGCATCAACATTTCTGACACACAGGCCTACAGGCAGTTCGGCAACGCCGTGGTGGTGCCTGTCGTCGAGTTTGTCGCGCAGGCCATCCGGCCTTACCTGGAGGTCGCGCTGGGGCGCACGCCCACCGCCGGACCGTCTCCGCTTGTCCGCCGGGTCACATGGCCCGATGCAGACAGGGCCTTCGCGGCCAATGGCTGACATCGTTTCGCCCGAGGTGCGCAGCCGGATGATGGCCGGCATCAGGGGCGTCAATACCAGGCCGGAAATGATCTTGCGGCTCGCCCTTCATGCGGGCGGATTCCGGTATCGACTCCATGACCGGCGCCTGCCTGGCCGACCTGACATGGTATTTCCCCGCCGGCGGGCGGTCCTGTTCGCGCACGGCTGTTTCTGGCATGGGCACGACTGCCATCTCTTCCGGCTGCCAGGAACACGGCCTGAATTCTGGCGTGAAAAAATTGCCCGCAACCGTGAGCGGGATGAAGCAGCCGAGCGGGCGCTGTCCGAGCTTGGGTGGCGCTGCGGGGTCGTCTGGGAGTGTGCCATACGTGGACGAACGGCCCTTCTCCTGGACGATGTCATCGTCCAGTGCGCTACGTGGCTTGAGTCCGGGCGGCCGCAGCTCACAGTGAGAGGGCGGGAATGATCAGACGTGGCCTGCTCTCTGATTACTTTGAAGGCGTGGCCGTCAAGCGGCTCAGCATGGTCGAAACGACACCAGACGGTTCAAACCAGCATGAGTTTAACAGTTCCCGCACCCTCCGGGCACTGATGGGAGATGCCGACCGGAAAAAGATCCCGACCCGGTTCATATGGCTCGGGGAGGAGCAGGAGGGTGTTGCGGCCGACAGCATGCTGAGCTGGTACGACGCGCGCAAAAAGCACGCGACGCGGACCGAATACCACCTCTATTACTACACCAATGACGTGACCGACCTGATGAAGGAAGGTGATACGCTGTTTGTCGCCCTGCGGCGTGACGGTACGGCCATGGTGATCGTCACGCCCGCCGACAGCACCGTCCAGAACCAGCTGCTGTGGCTTTTCGGTCTGGAGGACCAGCCCGAACTCCAGTTCACCGGCCGCGAAATTACCGAGGACCAGGCCGCCATCGTCGATTTTGCGGCGCGCTATATCCTTGACGAGCTCGGCATCGATTTCGAAGAGCCGGAGGCCGGCGAGCTTGACATGCTTATTGTAAGATTTGGCATGAAGTTCCCCGGCACGCGGGAATTCTCGCAGCTTGCGCGGACTTCACTCACCGGCGTTTCGGCACTGGACAATCCGGACGCGGTTCTCATGGCGTGGCTGGAACGGGAAGAGCTTCTGTTCCGGCGGCTGGAGCGCCACATTGTTGCAGGGCGGCTGAGCAACGGATTTGTTGGTGGCGATGGTATCGCTGACGTTGATGGTTTTCTGGCATTTTCCCTGAGCGTGCAGAACCGTCGGAAATCCCGGGCGGGGCAGTCGCTGGAGCATCATCTGGAAGCGCTGTTCCAGGCACGGTCGATCCGGTTTTCGCGGGGCGCGGAGACCGAAAACCGCAACAGGCCAGATTTTCTGTTTCCTGGTCATGCCGAGTACAATGATCCCGACTTCTCTCCAGACCTGCTGACCATGCTGGCGTCCAAATCGACGCTGAAAGACCGCTGGCGTCAGGTGCTTCCGGAGGCGGCACGGATACCGTCAAAGCATCTGCTGACACTTGAGCCGGCCATATCCGAGAACCAGACCGACCAGATGAAGGCAGAGCGTCTCCAGCTGGTACTGCCGGCGAAGCTCCATGAGACCTACCGCGAGAGCCAGCGGCCCTGGCTGATGACACTTCTGGATTTTGTTACGCTTGTGGACAGCCGTCAGCGGTAGGGCAGGCGAGGTCGCTTACCTTGGGTACTCACCGGAGTTTGGGGATAAGCTGACCGTCAGGCCGGGTCTTGTTCGCCTGGATAGCCGGATGGCGAACATCATCGTTGACGGTTGAGACGGGGTTACCTCAGGAAAGCTGGAAAGCCGACATCATGCGAACGCGAAGGCTGGCGGATCACGATCGCCTTGGTGGCTGTTCCTGCCTGTCTGTTCATTCCAGGCTACGCCCACAGCGCCCTCGAATGGATTGGGTCTGACCGCAGACCGTCTTCGCTTGACTCAGCCTCGATCGTCTTCCCGCAACGACGTCGCTGCGTTTTCTTCCCCTTGCCGCTGCGCGTCCATTCCTCGCGGTTCAAGAAAGCCTCGCCCCGCCGTCTTTAACTTCGTTTCAGCCCTAAGGACCACCCCATTGCGCAAGCACAACGGGACCCCGGGAAACTGCTTGCTGACAAACTGCGCAGTGGCCAGCGCGGAAGTGTATATGTGGTGAGGTTCAACGGGAAATCCCATCCCACGAAGACGGTGCGCATGATCCTCGGGCGTGTACCTGGAATTGTTGGTAAAAATTTGAAAAGCTCTCATTTCTTCCACCAAAGTCCTGACAAAGCCAATAGAACCTTCGATGGGCGCTCCACCGCACACAAGAACGCCATCCATATCCAGTAAGTGGGCGATTTCCATCGCTGTCTCCGATGCTTGATAGAAGGCATAAATGCAAAGGCGTTCCGCCTTGAAAAGTCATCCAATTTCGCCGTCGAAAAAATAGGATGCTTCGACTTGCAAAAAGGCGGGATGAGGCTGCCAGTGCAGACTCGGCCACACGGCCGGCGCGACAGCAGAAAGTGGTCCGGGACGGGAATCTATCTACGCTGAATGGCTTTATCAGGAACTCGACCGCGCCAGTCGTCGGAGCATATTTTGCTTGAGACACTCGTCATTCAAAGGGGGCGAATGGGATGCTTCGGCTCATGAGGTCGGTGTGGTTGATGATGGTAGCGCTAGACCGTTTCGTCCCGCCCCCCCCGGTTCAAGTCCCTTTCGCCTGGGGCGATGCCGTGCGGCGGACCATCGGCAAGACTTAACCCGCCTTTAAAAATAAGTCATTGATTTCGTTGGCGCCCGTTACCGCTATCCCCATTATTTGGTATGTATCCCTTCAGTATGCGAGGAACCCGCCGTCCCTTTTCTGCCTTGTATGGCGCGGGGCCTGATTTAAGTTCCAGTGCATGGACAAGCACCAAGCCACCTTGAACACGCTCCAGGACCTGCACGCCGAGCTTGCCGCCCTCGACAACGAGATGCGCAAGAGCGGCGTGCCGCCACATGCTAGGGCGTTTCGCGCATGGAGAGATTTCTGCTTTCAACGGAGCCTTGCACTGACTTTCCCTCCCTCAATCGAAGATCCACGGCCTGACGACCTTAGCCTTGGCGCGCTGACCGCACACATCTTCAGTTGGTTCGAGCAGCGCTACGACAAGCGGTCAAATATCATCTTCAACCCTTCGATCGGCGTGATCGATATCGATGGCGATCGGTTCCGTATGTCGGTGCATATGATCCAAGCAGGTCAAGTGAACGTCGAGATCAATCCTGCGCGCCTGGCGTTCCGCTATCGACCTATCGCACGCGCCCCAAGGTCCGTGAAGGACAACCTGCTCAGAATGCTCGACGGCATGACCCAGCAGTATGCAGACAGCATTCCGGTTGACCTCTATCCGTCGATTGCAAACCAGGGCGCGCTGATCATGTCAGTGTACAACGAATTGACTGCGCGACTTGGCAATGCGCTGGTGAAGGAAGCCTCTGCCGATATCAATGGCGGCGTGGGCGCTCTCATGGACGGCGTTTCCCTAGGACACGCTCGATGGTGCTTCCTACAGTCCGCCGAGAAGTCAATCAAAGCGCTGCTGCAACTCGATGGCGTACCATCTGATAAGTACTTCAAGGCAGGCCATCACCTCTACAAGCTGGTAGACCTGTCGCCAAAACTCAAGAACAGTAGGCATCTCACCAGCGCAGTGGTTGACGCCGTCATGTGTGAAGCGAAGGTCCGCTATGGCGAAATTCAGACGTCCGTCTCAGAGGCTCTAGCTGCTTACCAGAATTCTCTCGTCATCATTCGCGAGGCGCTCAAATGGATTCCGGCCAAGCGACGATTTGGGATCGTGATCTATCCGGGACCGTTTCCCGAGGGCCAGTTTGACCCGGTCGTCGACGGAATTCCGTGCTAGCCGCGATAAGCCGATGTGCAGAAGGCGATGACCGGAAGAGCATGGTCTGGCACTGCCATTCCTCACCCCTCGACCGCCAGCTTTGGGAAGCTAGCCCTTTCGACCGGATTCTAGGGACTTGCCGTAGAACAGGCGAAGTCGTTTGTAGAACGCCTCTGCCGATGCGGCATCGCTGAAGCAATGGAGCCGATAGGGTTTCATATTTGCCGTTCGGCCATATCGCCTGCACATGCCGCGTCTGGTGCTTAAGCCCTCGTTCCTGGCAGAACGTCGCGATCATGGTGAAGTTCCGGTCGGTGCAGAGGTCATCCGGCAGCGCAACTTGGTGTGGCCAGTCGCGGTCGATGACCGATGGCGTTGGTGAGCCCCGACTGCGTTTGACCACTATTCGAAATGCAGGGACTGGCCGCGCATCATTGCCAGTGTCAGCGCGATTGCAGGATTTGCCGGTGGCTTCTCCATGTACAGGGAGCCGTCGAAATCACGCCATGCCGCCATGCGCAATTCATCATCGTCATCACTGGCCGCCGGGTCAAAAACGTGGGCATCACAGGGATCTCGGTCGATCTCGATTGTCCAGTCCTTGAGCGCCTTGCGAGCCATCTCTTCGACCTGGGCAAGGTCGCTGGTGAAGAAGGGATACGGTCTCCGTCTTCCGAAAGCGGCTCAACCCGATCCAGCGTCGGCCGCTCGGGAACCCAACCGAGAACGAAGGCAATATCGAAATCGATCTGGCGGTCCGGGCCGGTCGTGATCTCCAGCCGCTTGACGACGTCAGGATAGAGCTGCTTCCGCTCCGGCCAAGTGTCTGGAATCGCTTCGGCTTGCAACTTTGTGCGGGGAACATTGATCAGTTCCATGACCTGATGGTGCGGGACTTTGTCCTCCGGCCAGCCCGCACAACATGCCGTCGCCGCAGCCTCATCGGCCTTCAGCCAAACTGTGGCGGCCCGGTCCTCGTCCTCGGTAGGCTTGTCGTCTTCTGGAAAGCCTTTGATATCCCACCCTTCCAACGCAAACAGCCCTTCCGCGCCTTGCAAAGCTGTAATGCCGGCGCGTGCAAACACTGTTTCGGCCGCCGCGATGCCACGCACGAGCTCTTGGGGTGTTGCGTCCTCGATGTTCAAGCGAAGTTCCATGGTTCACCTCATATGGCCTAGCCCTGCCAATGTGAACAAAATGAGAACAAAGAGTCAAGCGTGCCCTTGACGGGAGAGGAATATGTTCCTTATTTCAGCGTGATCTGGAGCAGCAAAGGCCATGGCTCGGCGTCAATCGCGCTGGCCGGCGAAGCTATGGCAACAACAGCGGAAGACAATTTTCGGATCGAGGTCTGGGATCGCGAGGAGCAGGCTTTGGCAGAAACCATTTCGCGTTCCCCCGATTCAACGGTGAGTCAGGCAGCCTGGCAAGCCGCTATCCGGCGCCGCCCAGGGATGTTGCTGATCCACTACAACAGTCGGCATGTGATGGAGAAAATCCTGACACCTGGCGAGGTGACGATCCCGCCACAGACCATCATCGACGGCAGCGTTCACGCCGGCCTCGATGTGGCGCTCGGAGATCTTCGCGAATGGCATGTGTTGCGGGCCTGGCGCAGATCCTGTTCACACCATGCAACGGTGAAACCAGCCGGCCTCATCAAACGCTATGGAAAAGGCGCTCTGAGCGAGCGCTTTTTTGCACGAGTTGTGACAGGGGCGGGCCTGTCAGGCTGGAAATTCACAAGCTGCCACGCAATTGAGAGGAGCCGAAAGGTTGCGAGACGTAATCGGTCTCTTCCAGGCCAACTTCTGCGCCGGTACTGGCCAATCCTATCGCATCGTCGCCGATCAGCGGCCGGACTGTCGAGAACCGGAACGGCGCGCGATTGCGGCCCGTCGGCTTCCATCCTGACGCAAAAGGATGCGGACCACCGTGGACGGGGACAGTCGGTCCCGCGTCCCGTCCTGCGGCCGGCACTATGCTGACGCTCCTACGGCTGTCCCGTTCACCGCCCGCGGCGGGGGCGAATTTCCTCCGTCCTACGCGCGACAACCGTCCGTTGTTGCGGACGCGCGCAGGACTGCGGTTTATACGCCGTTCTTCCTTAGAGCGCCGACGGTCGTCGGCGCGGAGATCAACGAGGGAGCGACGCGTCGTCTGAAAAGACGAATGACGACGGCGTCATCGTTGCTAAGCGCTCCCGTCGGTTTCGCTCTCCTCGTCGATGGTACGCACCGGGAGATAGGCATTCGTCTCCAGCCACTCGCGCAATACAATCTGTATGAGGTCGGATCGGCCGACTTTCATCTCAGCAGCTATGGCGTTGAGTGCATCCTCAGTCGCCGGCTCCAGGGACACGCCGGCAACATTCCTGAGCATCAACGCCGCGCGACGAAGAATGATCTGCAGATCCGGGCGCGACATGTCCGCTATGCGATGCGCGGCGCTTTCAAGCTCTTCAGCAAAGGACATACGGGTCATAGTCGGCTGCGCCGCCGCTCTCTGCGCCCTTTTGCTTTTTCCAATTCAGCTGCGATATAGGCGGCGGAGTGTTCCGTCGCTCGCCTCGTGTTCTCACGCTGCCTGTCCAACTCCTCTGGCGGATAGTATACCTCGGAGACAATCGTGAAGCCTTTAGCCGCCTTCGACAGCGGTTTCCATTCCTCTGCAACGGCGCAGGGCTTTTGAGCCAACCGTCCTTTTGCCAGCGTCAGCAGAAATGCAAGAGGTGAACGTCGCATCTTGCCAGGATTGCGGAAACCATAGGCAAGCGCAAGCCGCGCTGACTAGGGACAGGCCAGCGCTCACTGCAGAAGTGGGGTGACAAGAGCACCGCCACCGGCTCCGGTCACCGGTATATACAACAGCCGGCGCGATGGTCGATGATGTCGGCTAGCCAATCCAAGCGCGTCACTTCCTGTCGATAAGTAGCCGAACTCCCTGACGGCTGCTGGGCCGATAGAGGTTGATATTCCCTTCGGTGAAAGGATTAGCGAGTTCGTGCACTGCAACGAGCGACGGATCGAGTACGTTCGCGACGTAGAGCACTTTCCAGATGCCCTGCCTCTCGTCGGCAAACTGCACGGCGGCTGCCACCTGTGATCGCTCGAGGTCCAAATATCCTGGATCGCCTGTATGCGCCTTCACCTCGAAGTAGAGGCCACCGCGCCATCGGGGCACGTGGAAGTCGTAGCCTTCCTCGTCCTGCCTTGCCGGCAGGCACAGGAAGTTCCGACCCAACGAAGAGATCCAGTGTTCATCAGCAAAATTTCGGACTGTGCGTCTCAGGTGGATGTAGGCTGCGTATTCACCGGCAAAGCCGATAAGTGAGCGTTGTTGGTCGGTAAGATAGATAGGATCCTTGTCGGATGTACCTCTCTTGCGTCGCTTGCGGCCCTTGTCGTCGCCTTCGGGGAAGGGGTTGAGCGTGGCCGGTCCTGACCGCTTCTGGAATGCCTTGGACTCCAGTCCTTCACTAAGTGCCCTGACAACCGCCTGCAATGATTCGCTGGTGCCTCCGACGATGTCGGTCGACCCAAAGCGGACGGTCTTCGTCTGCCGATCCTGTTCGTCCTTGCGCTTCTGTTCCGCCTTGGCTTGCTGATCGAGATCATTGGCGACGAGCCCCAAATCGTTGAGATCGAGTGAAGTCGGCATTCCGGCCGGCCATAGCCCAGCAAGTTCGAGCGCTTGCGGCAAATCGCCCAAACTGACGGTCCCGAAATCGAATATTCCGGAAGCTAGCGCTTCGCGCGCGAGAAGTTCTGGTTTCCCTACCCATGAAGTGTGTGCGGCACGACCCGGTGCCTTAGCGGTCCAGGCGGCCACAACTCGCTGGATATCGCCGGCGTTCTCCATGATCACGATGCGATTGGCCTGACGCGCAACGTCGAGTGGGACCTCCGGAGCCTCGCTCACGGCAGGCAGTGCGATCGTCGCCAGATTTTCGATCCGCTCATCGATTATTTTGTCGTCGAGCTCATCGTGTGTTGAGATCCACGCCTCGTCGAAAGTTGCCCATCCGAGCGCGGCAGCATCTCTGTATTTCGCGAGCATCAGAGCATCGCGAGTCTCGCCGGCAAACGCATTGCGCACACGCTCGCGAAGCTCTGGGCGGAGTTCGTCGAGGCGGTCCGAGAACGATCGCCGAAGCTGGCCTTCGAAGCGCAGCTGTGGGAAGGGGGGGCCGAGCGCTTCAGTAGCGGCGTTGAACACCGATAGCGAGAAGCCGAGGTCACGGCGCAACTCATCGAGTCCCTGCGCCGCGTGGCAGGCCCCGATCAGCGATCTTATTGCGTCAGCGTTGATGCAGATGGCGACAAGCGTCGTGACAATCTCCTCGTCCTCGACGAGCACATATTCGCGATCGAGTAGATGGATGGCTGCGTCGTGCCCGAAGCGGACGGCGACAACTGGCACCAGCCATTCGAGGATTCGTCTGTTGCTCGCGCTAAGCGAACGCAGAATCTCGCGGATCCGCTCCAGGGGCTGACTGAAGGCGCGCGCAAGCGCCTCGTCGTCGGGACGCTCGAGAGGGCCGCCCAGTGGTGCCTGGCTGTGCGCCAACGTGGCGAAGACCATCTTGAAGTCGGTGAGGAGCCATCCCCGACCGAGCGCGAGGGAGATCGCACGCGCTATGCGCGCGAGCGTTGACCAGTCGAGATCGTCGTCTGAGCTCTGTACGACGACAGTCGGTCGGTCGCCGTCCGGCACGGGCAGAACCCCGTCCAGCATTGCTGGGAGGGCACCGGCAAGGCCGTCGATCTCGACTTGCACATTGCGAGAGTGGACCACGCGTAGCTGCCTGAAGTCCTCGTACAAAGTCTGCCGGCTTTTTGGGGTACTGCGTCCGATTGGCCCGATGTTGAACTCTAGGACGAGAACGGCAATTTCGGCTAGCCAGTCACGTCCATCGGCGACAAGTCTCGGGTGTTCCACGCTGAGGTCCAGCTCGCCCGTGTCGACGATGATGCGCGGCCGGACGTCCGCAACCGGGCGGATATTGCCAAATCCTGCCTCTGAGAGCGCCGCCACGGCATTGCTGGCCGCCGACGCGGGCACTGCGAGGAGAATGTGGCCCAGCGCGACCAGGAGGTTCTCGAGAGTCGCATCGGTGCCGTTGCCGACAAAGACGGTCATGTCGTCGGCTTCCTCNTCAGACGTGTGCTCTTCCGATCTCTTCCCAGGCGTCGCGATAGGCACTGCGCAAATTATCTTGCTCGTGATCAGCGATCCCTGCCTGGAGCACGCTGCCGAGTTCCGCGAGCCTCGCCGGCGCGCTGGCGCGATCGTTCCATAACCGCAGACCAAGTCGCTTTGAGAAAACGTCGCGGGCTGCAGCATCCGCATCGATCGCGTCGCGTAGCTGGCGATCGAGGCGCGAAAGGAAACGGGGGAGCGGATCCTTTCGCGGCGCGAACCATGCTTCGCGCGGTCGAACCCAGGAGAGCTCATCGCCCCTGTAGGTCGGAAGCCATGATGCCTCCCGCAGGAAGCCGAGCAGAGGGCTGGTCCAGCCGACATGATCGCTATTTCCGACGGTTCGCCGGAGCGTTGTGGTATAGTGATGGTCTTTCAATTCTGGCAGTCCCGCAACGACGAGGCGGGCATAGGCCATCTTCGCGCGGTCGCTCATTGCCGCGTGCTCACCCTGAAGGGGGAGCGCAAACAGCGTTTCATCGGTCGAATAGGAGCCGCTCTGATACGAGAACGCCTGCTGGGGGGATTGGAGTGCCGCTCGCCATTGGGGGCCGACGGACACCTCTAACGGAATCCCTTTGACGAGCGGGCGTCGAAGACTCCACCACTCGTCGACCTGCATGGTGACGGCCTTGTAGTAGACCGGCGTGATACCGTCTTTTACGCCCAGGAGCCGTATAAAGGCGAACCAGTCGAGCGCGGTACCTTTTTCCCGGAGCGGCCATTCTTCCCAAGGAACGATAAGACTCTCAATGAGCGATTTCGCACCCCGGGGCGCATCGCCGATGGCATCGCAGAACTCGGCTAAAAGGTCGCCGCGCGTTTCGCGCCAGTTGGCGCCGAAGCGCACGGTGTTTGCTGCGCGAAGCTTTCCGTCCGCGCAAGGAAGCGGCAGCGCGGCGAGCTTGAGTGCCGTCTCCACTTCGTTCGATTTGTGTGCCTTCCAGGCGCCGAAGGCCCAATTAATCGCCGCAAGAGCTGTCTGCCGGGATGGCCGCTTGCCGAGCAGTCTCCCCATGCCCGCGATAACCTTCGGGAGACTATATTCGGTTGCGAGGCCAGCATTGACGAAGGCCGAAGTGACGTTGGGCGGCCACGTCAACGCGGGATCGGCGAACAGCATGCGCTGCGCGATGCTCTTTGGTGGGAAAAGTGTCGTGCCCGCCAGCCGCTTCCTGGATCGCGTAGCGTTCTCCGGGTCAGGGCTGATGAAAAGCTCGCGCTCTGCGATTGTAGCGGGCGAGTTCGCTGCCTCGATCCGGCCATCGTCCAGCCGAAAGATCCCAGAGCCTCTTAGGTGAGGCAGGACGGCAGGCAGGCCGGCGAGATCGGCGTAAAAGTCCTCCCATTCCTGTTTCGTCACCTTGCGCCGACGCTTCGCGAGGTCATTCGCAAGCGCCGGTCCCCATCTCGACCAGTTCGAAACGGCAGGTTCGAAGGTGAGGTCAACCTCATTCACAAAATTACGCAACGCTTCGAAGCGCTTGGGGCCTAGGCCTCGTCTCAGCATCGGGATATTGCAGGCCCGTACGAGCCACGCTCCTGTTATGATCCGGAAGGCCTCGTCGTTCCAATCGAAGACATCTTTTAGAGGCGCCCAGCGACCTTCGACCTCTCTCCGGCGCACCGTTGGGAGCAGCACTGCATCCATCTCGATCCCTGCGCTTGCACAGGCGTCGGCCATGCGCTGCGCGTCGCCAGACCAGGCGATCGCATCAACTACGGCGGAGGCGCTGTCGATCGAAGTCGTCTGCTCGTCTGCGAGCGCTTGGGCGACAGCCAGGCAGAGGTCTGCGACAGAATCTAGCAGGAAGGAATTGAGCGGGTTGACGAGGTCGAGATCTCGCCGGTCGGTATCGGGATGGAAGGGAGCGTCGAGGCAGCCGTTGAAGGGCGATTGCGCGTCCATCGGCAGAAACGCGTAGAAGGATCCGGATCTTGCATCCTGCGAGAGAGGAAGGGCGATCGAGACTGTGGGTGCGCCTTCCCAGTCTCGCCAACGCTCCACGCGATGACCACGTTCTACGGCCTTCTCAACGCTCACGCGGAACGCGGCGTCGTCGACCTCCATCCGACCGACAAGAAAACGCTGCCTGTCAACTGAGATCTCCTCGAGCATGAGGTTCCGGCCTCGCAGCGGCTGCCGGGCGCCTTTGCTCGATCGGGAGAGGATTTTGGTCTCCGGCGGAGCGTCGGCGCGGATTGTCTCAAGCATCATTGAGTCGAGTCGATTGAGGAACAGAGCGATTGGCGCCTTCTCGTCGATCAGCATCTGCATCTCCTCGGTGGCGCGCTCCGCTGCGACGTCGTCCCGTAAAGACATACGGATGAGCGTCGAGAAGCCATCCGCTGCAATGAGTTCGGCATCAGGGCCGATCGATCTGAGCGGGATTGGAAGCTGGAGCCTATGCGCCCTGCCGACGACGGCGGGCGCGAACTCCATTTCACCCGCCCGTTCCACCCACGCGAGCTCGTCTTTCCGTGCCGCGAACTCGAAGCAGAAGCCATCGAAGTCGCGGGCTTCGGGATCGACCTTAGAATAAATCTGCACGTCATCGGAGAGCAGCTCGACGCTGCGGAATCCCAGGCCCTTGTGCCCTATGAAGTTACCCGGCGTCTTATTACTCATTGCCGGATTTGATATCGCGTCCACATTGTCCGACGTGAACCCCCGGCCGTTGTTAGCCACGTATAGGGTCCCGTGATCGCCAGTCGTTAGATCAAGGCGAAGCAGGATCTTGGGCTTGGCTGCGCTGGCGGCAGCATCGAACGCGTTCTGAATAAGCTCGCGCAAGACGCGACGGGAATAGAGACTGGCCGCTTCCTTCGTGAGTTCGCGCATTGCCTCGTCCCGCTTAGACCCTGCCTTCAAGTTGTGTAGTGTCACCCCCATCTCGCGGTCGAAGATCGCCTGCACAAACGCTGCGGCCGAGTCACGGTCGAGCGCTCCTGTCACTTTGGCCGGGCTCAAGACGTCCAAATCGATGTGCGTTGTTGCCTGCAAGTCGTCCCCCTCGACAAATTCTGCGATGCGCATCATGCCCATCGAGTAGGCGGCCGCAATCGTTCATCCCCAATCATCGCGGAGAATGGCGATTTCTGGTCATTATGCGGAGGGATTGCGATTCCGTGGAGAATACCACATGCGCGACACCAAGGTTAGGTCATCGGGCCAACAGCGCACTTTCGACATTAGTGGGCAGGCGGAGACACAGAGCTGACGCTAGCTATCAGCGGCTTGAACTTGCCGAACCCGTTGAGGCTGATTTCCTCGCCTTTGGCAGCGGCCTCACCAATGCCTTTCAGCACATCCTCGACAACGGTCTTCGCTTGGGTTTTCGACAGACCGTGCGCGTCTGCAAGGCGTTCGGCAATATCGATCGTGATTACTGCCATCGTTTCCATCCCTTCTGTTGTGTTGGTTCGACGGCTGGCCTTATGCCACAGGCGATTCCGCACTGTCATCGCCCCAGGAAATGGAATCCGCCGCAAACCAAGGCTTGAACCGGGTATTTCCACCACTGCGATCAGGAAAGTCATGCAGCGTAGGTCTCCACCTTGGCATCAATCGACTGACACCAAGGGCGGCGGCGGACCTTTTCCCGGTACTGCCTCACCGTGGGGGCGCGGCCACGAGTAGCCGGATCATTCGGCGATGCGGCTGAGGATCCCGTGTGACTAAGTCATCCTCGCCCTCGCTCTCGACCAGGCTCGCTTTGATCCAGCGGAGATAGGGAAGTCGTCATGGTACCTTGGCAGCGTGGCAGCCGCTGGCCACGACAAGTGCACTGTGTTCCTGCGCGCCACCGCAGAGTGACAGCGGTTCGGGCAAAGAGCAGGGAAGTCCGGCCATCGCATCGACACTCGATTGCGGGCGGCGGCCGACATCGCCGAGCGGTTGAGATGCAGGCTCCCTATCCTCGCGCAACGGAGAAGCTCTCACGGTGCGAAGCAGGTGACCGATCATTCGCCACCATGGCGGTTCCGACTGGCTGTTCGTTCCAAGCCACGCCCACGGCGTCCTCGAATGGATTGGGTCTGACCGAAGACCGGCTTCGCTTCACTCATCCTCGATCGTCTTCCGCAACGACGGCGCTGCGTTTTCTTCCCCTGGCCGCTGCGCGTCCATTCCTCGCGAACCAAGAAAGCCTCGCGCCGCCGTCTTTCACTTCGTTTCAGCCCCTTCGGGGTGCGGACCGATCGTCTCCGGTCTCACGACCACCATCGAGGCCGCGATGGGCGCGGCCCGAGAAAAGCAGAAGGAACCACCACAATGGCTACGATCGGCACTTTCTCCCGCACCGCGAACGGCTTCTCCGGCTCGGTCAAGACCCTCAACCTCAACGTCAAGACGGTGACGTTCTCCCCGGCCGAAGGCGATAACGAGAAGGGGCCGGACTTCCGCATCTTCGCCGGCGCCACCGATTATGCGTAGCGCGTGATTATGCGGAGTCGCGTGCTGGCGGCCCCGGTTTTCCGGGGTTTTTGTCGTTTT
>NZ_AYWU01000041.1:0-42329 GCF_000502375.1 Mesorhizobium sp. L48C026A00
CCTGACGGAAGCGTCGGCCGCCGATAGTCTGGATACAGCGCTCGCTGTGCTCGATGAGGTATTGTTATCGCCTGAGATCTGACCGCCTCATCCCAGCGGACAAAACGGGGCAGGGGAGGGGGCTTTTCAGAGCCCGGACGCCTTGGTGAGATTGACGCGGAAACGATCGCGCCGGCGCTGATACTTTCGCGTCATCTCGGCCGAGGCGTGACCGAGCTGCTTTTGCACATAGCGCTCGTCGACCTCGGCCGAGGACGCGAGGCCGGCGCGCAGCGAATGGCCAGCAAACTTTTGACCGCGTTCGCCCTCCGACAGATCGCCACGCACGCCGGCTGCGAGCGCCGTGCGCTTGACCAGCNACTTTTGACCGCGTTCGCCCTCCGACAGATCGCCACGCACGCCGGCTGCGAGCGCCGTGCGCTTGACCAGCCGCGCAACTTCCTGGTCGTTAAGCCGATCGGCGCCGACTTTTTTGCCTTGCCCTATTACCCTTCGGAACAAAGGGCCATGGCCGATCCGCGCCAGCTTCAGCCAGGTTTGCAGCGCGACCACCGGGCAGGTGGCGTCGGAGGAGCCGCGGCCGACCTCGACCTCGCGCCAACCGGTTTTGCCGCGCAGGGTCACCAGCACGCCCTTGTCAGGAAAAAACTCAATCCAGCCAGAAGAATCTCGGTCTGGTCGCGACCAATGTCGAGCCCGACGATTTCCGAGCGCCGCAGCCCACCGGCAAAACCCAGAAGCAGCATGGCGCAGTCGCGCAGCCCGCGCAGCGTGCCGCGGTCGAGGGTTTCCAGCATGGCGATCAGATCCTCGGGCAGGATCGCTTCCTTCTGCCGGGGAGGGGAGGCGTGGGTGTTGCGAATGCCAGCCATCACCGTGGCGATATGCCGATCCTTGCGGTTCAGCGGTTCGCCGCGCTGGGCAAAATTCCAGGAGAGTGACGAAAGGCGGCGCTCAATGGTTGAAACGGTGTTGGGCTTTTTGTCGCCAGTGGCCGTACCTGACGCGCAGGCGGCGATATAAAGCCCGAAGAAGGTCAAACGGACCGCAGAGATACTGTCGCTATCCCCTCGCACGGTCCGATTTCATCTTGATCTGGCACGGGCCAAGCTGGGTGCCAAGAGCTTGGCCCATGCGGTTGCGATCGCGGCAGAGCGCGGCCTTTTCTTTCAAAGACTGTTCTGATCGGTAGCCAAGCGCTTCGCGGGAAGCCGCCGGCAAAACTCGTTCCGTTTCGTGAAGCTGGGATTGATGAATGACTGGATCATGGGGAAAGAAGGGAGACGTCGCTCAGGACAACCTGATCCGGAAAGGCACCGCGACGCTCTGAGGGTAGAATGCTGGCCAAACCAAGTGTCTTATTCGCAAACCACACGGTAGCGCTTGCCGGGCTCGCTGACGTTCTTGCAGACAAGCGGCTTGTGTGGTTCGGAAGAGGAGAGCGGAGGACTTGCGGCCCGCCAAACGCCTCTCTTTGATGTCTTTTGACTTGCCGAACGGCGCGGTTCGCGCCTCTCCGGCTGTGGCGCAACCGGAAACACGCTGGTTTCGATCTGTGGCTGCTGCAGGCGTGGCGGCTCTTTGTCAAAGAATCGTCTGGCATCAAGCGATCTCGGAATAATCACCGTACCATCGTCGCTGCGCGCGCAGCCGCTACCCAACAGTAAAGCCAGCCCCAGGAAAAAAGGCAGAATCCGTTCAAACATAAGCACACCCTTGGCGGGCATATACCCCGGCTTGCGGGTCGCCGACAACCGGCGGAATGGGCACGAAGAAAGGGCGGCATTGCTTGCCGCCCTTCCGAAATTGTTGAGATGCGTGGATTAGAAATCCATGCCGCCCATGCCGCCCATGCCGCCCATGCCGCCGCCGCCCATACCGCCAGGCATGCCGCCGCCAGCCGACTCCTTCTTCGGAGCCTCCGCGATCATGGCTTCGGTGGTGACCAGCAGGCCGGCGACCGAGGCCGCGTCCTGGAGAGCCGTGCGCACGACCTTGACCGGATCGACGATACCCATGGCGATCATGTCGCCATATTCGCCGGTCTGGGCGTTGTAGCCGAAGGTCGCGGTCGATTTGAAGACCGCCAAGGCATCGCGACGATCTTTTCGGGCTCGCCACTCTCTCCAATGCGCAGAGGCCTCCCGCTGAGATCGAGGAGTTTGGCAGAACCTTCACTCAAGACTGCCTGACGGCTCCAGGGCCTTCTGTTGCTGGCGGTTTACGGCACCCGTCTGGGGGAGCGGGCGGCCGTAGTGGTCATTACCGACAACTCTCCTTCGTCATCATTTCGGTTCGCAGGATCTCCCCGTCGGATCGGCCGTACTTGTAAACGGCCGGCAGCCCGATTCAAGGCAGGTTTGGCGCCGGCTCAACGGCAGCCAATTGAGTTGGCGTGGCTATCGACCAGTCGCCGGCGCTTTCCAGCTTGGCTTGCCAACGATATCCTTGGGCGCGTCAAGGATAGAGGCCGGATTGTAGTGGGGGTCCGTCGGGAAGGTATAATCCGCGTGATTGCCTTCGCTGATAAAGCCACCCGCATAGAGCGTCTCTAGATAGGGATTGTCGCTCACTAGCACGTCTGCATAACGCTCGAGCGCGCCGAAAGTGGCACGCAAATCCATGTCGGGACGGCCGGGCAGCGTGATCGGCACTCCCTGACGGCCGTAGTAAAACTTCCGGCCGTTCACGGAGAAAGCTTCTGAGATATAGGACATTGTGAGAGGCGTGCTGGCGAACTTCTCGCCCGCCGCCTGATTCTCTTGGGCACCTGATTCATCTCCTCTGAGGTAGCGATTCCCTTGAAGCGGGAGATTTCTACCATGGCGAGGTCGCCCAGCTTGTCGAAGGAGGTCAGCCAATTGACGGCCTGGGTGACTGAGTCGTCTATGATGTGAGAAGACCGGACGTCTTCGGTCGTGATGAGGACCGGGATCAGGTTTAGCTTGTTGTCCTGGACGGCGACGTTGGCCAGCTCCAGCGCATTAAGTACATTCGTGGTCTTCTTGTCCCAGTTCGCAATGACGCGATCGGTAGTGGGGACATAGGTCGAATAGATCTTGATGCCTAGGTGGCTGCGCACGTCCAGCATTTCCAGGTGCCGAGACCGACTTGATTGCGGCGATCGTCGATCCTTCGTCCTTTGGGTCAATGAGGACGTTGAATTCGTCGCCGCCTTTTTTTGTCGCGCGAACATAATCGATAATACTCTGGAGGTCTTCTGTCTTTTGCGGATTGCCGTTGCGATCGAGTGCCGGCGTGTGTTCGTTCGTGATGGGATTCCATATCGAGAGGCTCATATTCTTGATTTCCTCGGAAGAGACCTCCGAGATCTGGCAATTGTTCGGATCGCCGGTGACGCGCCCGAGCGTCGCGTCGTGCATCATCCAGGGATGGCTGTTCTTGTCAGCACGCAGGTCGAATTCGACACCATGGAACCCATGCTTGAGGGCGTTGTCGGCAGCTGAAATGGTGTTCTCGAGAATGCCCTCGGAATTATCGAACAGGCCGCGGTGGGGCAGTACCTGCGTTCGGTGTGGATCAATGCCGCTGTCTTGGTCTCCGGCCGGGTCAGGAAGAGATTCGTGCCATAGCCGGAATCGTCAATTTCGTCTTCTGCGTCGCCGAGAGCGGGGCCGTCCAGACCGAAGTCGACTTTCCACTCGGCCTTATTGCCGGCCGCCAACCACTCGGTGATGGTCTTGTTGACGGTGCCGTCGACCGGATCATTCGGATCATTGGAACCAAATCTTGCGGTCGTCTCGCAACGGGCCGAAATTGATAAAGCGACGACCTCGTCGCCCGGCTGAAGCGGGTTGTTCCGAGTTTGGAGGCCAGTCTTCGCCTTGTCTGATGCAATAGCATTTGTGGCATTCAGCCCGCCCGCCAACGTAGAGGCGAGAACCATGGCCACGCGAGGATCTTGCCGGCAACGATCGATGCTTCCGCACCGGCGTTGGCCACGATCTGACGGGCCGGAGCCTGCAGCGCGCGACGCATGATGTTGATGCCAGCGGTCTGGTCGGAGTTGGCGCCGACAGCCTTGATGTTCAGCGAAGCGCGCAGCAGGGCGACGCCGCCGCCGGGAACGATGCCTTCTTCGACGGCCGCGCGGGTCGCGTTGAGGGCGTCATTGACGCGGTCCTTCTTTTCCTTGACTTCGATCTCGGTCGCACCGCCGACGCGGATCACCGCAACGCCGCCCGCCAGCTTGGCGAGACGTTCCTGTAGCTTCTCCTTGTCGTAGTCCGAGGTGGTCTCCTCGATCTGCTGCTTGATCTGGGGGACGCTGGCTGGTGTTGCCGGCGAAGAACTCGCCTGGCCCTGGACATACGCCTACGAGGCATCTGCTACCCTGGCACTGTGATCTAGCTTCCCTCTGTCGCGATCCCGACAGAATTGTATCGTGGCTAACAAACGGAACCAGCCGCGCAAAGCCAACCTATTGCAATAACGACGGCCTTTTAGCTGGCATGGCTCTTGCTGCCTGAACTGTAGCATGCGCTCCGGAGCCGCTTCCAGAGATTCGTTGCGCATCTATAGGTCCAAGGACTTTTCTCCAGCGAGGTCAGGGCGTCGATGAGTATTCGTCCCGTTTCACCGAGTTCATTGGACCTGAGTTTATGGAGGCGGTCATACAATGAGCAAGGCGATTTCGTTCGGGGCGGAAGTCTTGCCGGTGACCGCATCATTGACGTCCCTTCGCGAGCTCATTGTTTCGAACGAACTGACGTTTTTGATGGAAGCGCATGACGGGCTTTCGGCAGCGATTGCCGAGCGTGCCGGCTTTCGAGGGCTCTGGGCCTCTGGTCTTTGCATCGCCTCGGCGCTTGGCTATCGGGACGCCAACGAAGCGAGTTGGACGCAAGTCGTCGACGTCGTCGAGCACATAGTCGATGCGACGAACATCCCTGTTTTTGTCGACGGTGACAGCGGCTTCGGAAATTTCAACAATGCTCGGTTGGTCGCGCGGAAGCTGGAGCAACGCGGCGCCAGCGGCATCTGCCTTGAAGACAAGAGGTTCCCGAAAATGAACTCCTTCGTCGGCGATCGGCATCTGCTCGCTGACATTGACGAGTTCTGCGGCCGTCTCGAGGCTGTGAAAGACACGACGGGACCGGATTTCGTCGTCGTCGCGCGCATCGAGGCGCTGATCGCCGGTCACAGTCTCGATGAGGCGCTATGCCGGGCCGACGCTTATTCAGAGGCCGGCGCCGACGCAATCCTCATCCACTCCCGCGAGGCCGTTGCAGACGAGATCCTGAGCTTCGCGAAGGAATGGAACAACAAGCTGCCGGTCGTCATCGTCCCCACCAAATACTACAAAACGTCGGCTTCGGTCTATCGTGATGCCGGCATTTCGACCGTCATCTGGGCCAACCATTCGATGCGGGCGGCGATCGCTGGCATGCGCGACATCTGCGGCCGCATTCGGTCGGAAGAAAGCGTCGCCGGGATCGAGGACCAAATTGCCGGCCTCGACGAGCTGTTCAGGCTAATCGGCTACGACGAACTGTCTCAGGCGGAAGAACAGTATCTGCCGCAGCGGACAGTAGAGCGGCGTCAGAGCGACTCGGACCAATTTCAAACAATCGACAATTAGCTCAAGAAGGGCGCACATGCTTGCGCAACGGATGTCTTTGCTTTCAGGTCCGGGCACTGCCGCCGCCCGTGAGGCAGCCAAGATTGCTGCTGCGGCCGGCCGTCAGATCATCGATCTGGCGGCCGGCGAGGTGATCATCGAGCCGCCTACGTCAGTTCGCAACGGAGCGATCGCCGCAATCAATGCCGGCACCAACCGCTATACGGACTCAATCGGCCTGGCACCGCTCCGGGAAGCCGTCGCGCAAAAACTGACGATCGAAACAGGCTTTGGCTGGAATACCCGCGATATCGTCATCACGGCGGGCGCAAAGCAAGGATTGCTCGATGCTGCTTTGGCTGTGCTCGACCCAGGCGACGAGGTCATCATCTTTCGCCCGTGCTGGCCGACATTCCCGTCCCAAGTTCTTCTTGCCGGCGCAAAGCCCGTATTCGTTGATGCCCGGCCGCCAACCTACGTTCCCGACATTGTCGCAATCCGCGCCGCCGTCACACCGCGCACGAAAGCCATCATCATCAACTCGCCGAACAATCCCACAGGCGCTGTCTACGATCGAACGACGCTCCAGGACATTGGCGACCTAGCAATCAACTACCAGCTCTGGATCGTTTCCGACGAATGCTATTCCAGCTTTGTCTTCACCGGCGGACGCCATGAGTCCATTGTCATGGCCCATCCCAGGGTTCGGTCGCGGACAATCCTGGTAAATGCCTTCTCTAAGGAGTTGGCGATCACTGGATGGCGCCTGGGCTATCTTGCGGCGCCGCCGGAGATCGTTTCCGCAGCTAAGAAATTGCAGAGTCACACGACTTCAAACCCCAACGTGATTGCGCAACATGCCATTCTGCATCACCTACAGGTTGGTGATGGCCGTTTTGAACGGGAGATGCACCGGCGATTGACGGATGCTCGCATCATGGGGCTGCGCATTCTGTCCGGCCTGCGCGATGTCGATGCGCCGCCCGCCGAGGGTTCGTTTTTCTTCTATCTCGACCTGAGCACGTTGATCACTTCGCTGCCGCAGGCGGGGCACGTGCGGACCACGGACGACGTTGCCCGGTTGCTCCTTGAGGAAGCCGACGTGGGCTCCGTCGCTGGCGGCGCCTTCGGTGATCCGAATGGTCTGCGTCTGTCATTTGGGGTGCCCCCAAGCCAGCTGGGGCAGGGACTGAAGAGGGTCGTCGAGACGTTGAACAGCCTCAAGACCAGACAAGTGGCTGGCTGAGCCTCCCATCAGAAGGACATTTGATATGAGCAACCGTACTCGGGCCGTCATTCTCGCCGCAGGCGTGGGATCGAGACTGCGCCCGTACACGGAAGCCGTTCCGAAGCCTCTGGTGGAGGTAAACGGCACTCCTATGCTGCACAACGCGCTGCATCAGCTCTCCGAGCTCGGGATTTGCGAAGCGACCATTGTCGTGGGCTACCGCAAGGAAGCCATCGAGCAGTCGTGCGGCCGACGGTTCGAGGAGGTGGAAATCGAGTATGTCAACAATCCGATTTTTGACCGGACCGGCAGCGCCTATTCGCTCTGGCTGGCGCGGAACACAATGCTTGCCGGCGACACTGTCCTCCTCGAAGGCGACGTGTTCTTTGAGCGCGAGGTGCTGGAACGGACGCTTCGGACTGTCTCGGCGACGAGAAAGAATGTGGCGGCGGTAGCCGTCTTCACCGAAGCTATGAGTGGGTCGGCGGTCGAATTGGCCGGAGATCACTCTGTGACAACGTTCGTGATGAACCAGACGCCGGCCCAGGCGCAGGCAAACAGTCTCTTCAAGACGATCAATCTGGTCCATTTCTCTGCGGCGGCACTGCATGAGCAGCTGGTGCCGGCGCTACATCGCGCAGTCGAAAGCGGGCAACGGACCGCCTATGTCGAACAGATTCTGGCCCTTCTGGTGGATAACCGCGATCTGCTGCTTTCGGCGGCTGACTGCAGCGACACCCGCTGGTTCGAGATCGACAGCGAAGTCGATCTGCGGCTGGCAGAGGAGATTTTCAGGTTGCCGCCGGCACTTGCATTACCCGGTGCATCCTCAGCCAAACTCGCGGCAGGAGCAAGGAGATGATCGGCTACCTGCGTGATTACGCGAATGCCATCACGGCGCTCGCCTTCTTGTTCGCGGTCGTGGGGCTGTACCTCGCCCTCAATGGAAGGATCGAGCTCGGTGTCGCAGCCATGCTCTGGACCTGGTTTTTGGACCATTGGGACGGGCACGTTGCGCGCAAGACGAGCCACCTTCGCCGTCCGGGGGTGGCGGATTTCGGAAAGAGCTTCGACGGGTTCGGCGACTTCCTTCATGGAGTGGTCTTCCCGGCGGCCGTGATAATTCTCATCGGCGAGGGGAGTGTCCTATCGTTGATAGCGAGTTTGATTCTTGTGTTGGCGGGCGCCATCAGGCTCAGCTATTTCGAGAACGTTGGATTGACGGCTGACGCGCGCTTCACCGGCATTCCAGTCTCTTACGACACTCCGCTCCTTGCTTTACTGCTGTTCCTTAGACCTTTTCTCTCGCCGACCTCTTTCGCAGCAACGGTGGCGATGCTGTTCATCGCGTTGGCAGTGCTCCACGTCACGACAATTATTCGTGTCCCGTCGATCCGGGGAAGGGCGGTCCCGATAGCCACCGCCTGCGCTATCGCTGCATCTATGGCCTTGGTTGCCCTGCAAGAAATCGGAGCTTCGGTTCCGGCAAACTGAGTTTCGCGAGATGAGCAAGTGGGGAAATGGGATGAACGAGATCGCACTGATCGGGACCGGGGTTCCCATTATCACAGCACAGCCAATATGTTCGCATGCCCGGTAGCCGGCTGTAGGCTGCCAGACCCTTGCGAACTCTTTGCCGAGCCTACGTAAACGTATTTAAGAGGGTCGCTACCTTGCCGGTTTTGAACGTTTCCGACATGGACGGCGTCCGGGCCCCGATTCGCGAACGGACATTCCCTTACGCCAGCTTTTTGGCGTCCTTCTGGCCTTTGCCGCGCGCCGCGGAATCATAGTTTGGGGGCTGAATGCAATGATAGCGATCGTAGGGAGGTACGAGCACGGCGAGTTCTCCGTGACCAGCGAGTTCGGCAGCCGCGAGCTCAGCGAAAAAGGTAAAGCTCGTTACGACGGTGACCATCTGCCAAATGAACTTTCGCAATTCCGGCGTGGTAGTGTGAGTCTGTTGTTCGATGAAGTGGCTTATATTGCGACGAAAGAGCGTCAGCGCATCGCATTCGATCCTGATCGTTTCGTGCAGGAATATCGATCACGCGGACAAGACGCGTTCGACGACCTTGATGGTCAATTTGCCATCGCCCTGCACGACGCCGCGAGTGGCAGATTGCACATTGCACGGGATACCTTCGGGACCCGCCCGCTATTCATCGCACATCTCCCGTCTGGCATTGCATTTTCCACGACCTACGCACCACTATGCAAGCTGCCGGAACTTCATCCCGCCTTCGATGTCGCTGCCGTTCGTGCATTCATCGAGCGTGGTTGGGCGCCGGCTGGATTGACCTTCCATCGCGATATACGGCCAGCGCGAGCTGGCTTCGTCGAGATATTCGGTCATGAGTTGCACTGTTTTCGTCGCCTGCAGCCTCAGGCGATTGAGTATACTCAGCCCAGAGACCCACTGTCGTCCGACGAATTGTTGTCGCTTCTTCGTCGGACTGTGGCGGAATCACTTCAACGTTCGCAAGGCGATATTGGCGTTTCACTCAGCGGCGGTATCGACTCCGCCGCGATCGCAGCGCTGCTGCAAAAAGCCGATCCGCGCCGTGTCATACGGAGCTTCACCGTTGGTTACGGCGAGGAGGACCCGGAGATCCAAGGAGGTCGCGCGACCGCCTCCCATCTTGGCTTGGAGCATCACGAAATTATCGTCGGCGCGCAAGACTTGGCTTCCCTCATGCAGCAAGTCGTACGAGTTCTGGGTAATCCGGGCGGCTATGATGAATTTCCCTGCCTTTTCGCCTTGTGGCGAGACGCGTCGAGGTCCGTGCAAACCCTTTTTTCGGGCAATCTCAGCGACACGCTTTTTGGCGGCATGCCTTACCATAGGGATCTTTGGCTTAGGATGAACGACGTGCGCGATGACGTTTCGCGCAAGGACCAATCAGGAAAAGGTCCCAAAGACCTCCTTTTCGAAAATCTTCGCCAATCCCTCACCGACTGGGACGAACGTATCGGTGCGCAGACCTTACTCGCTTCACGCGCGGACCTTCAGTTGGTTATGCCACTATCGAGACGATCCTTGCTCGACTTGTCCCTACGCCTCCCCGCTCGACAAAAGGTGACGGAATGTCATGTCAAGTCTTTCTTCCGGGAGAGCATCAGCAGTCTGCTTCCTCCTGAAATTCTTCATCGGCCGAAGGGGATTCAACAACTGCGCTATGATGCCGACATGCGCGACACCCTATTGGAACTCTCGCGACGGTACCTGACGAAGGACCGTGTTGAACGACATGCGATCGTATCACCTGACGATGTGCAGGCGTGTATATCCGAAAGCAAAGACAACTTCACCGAGGCGCGGTTCCAGACCCTTTGGAACATGCTGATATTTGAGATTTGGACGGATGCCTTTGCGAATGCACCGTCCCAGTCAAAGCCTATCTAAGGAAGACATCAGGGAAGACCCGACTTGGAGCGAATCGGCATGACCGATGAGTATCTTATCGGCGTGGTGACGTTCGCTAATCTCGGGCTTTGGTGCACGGATCGTTTAGGTGCTGGACGTATATGTAGGCTGCAACCTTAATGACAGTTGTGCCGCTGTCATGCCTTTCAAATACAATTCCGGCCGCCGTCACCGTATCGGCAAGACGAAGTTCAAAGTGAGAAACTGGCCGGAATATGAAGCGGGGTTACGTCGACGTGGCAGCCTCACCCTGTGGGTGACATCGGAAGCCCTGTCCAAACGGCAAGCGCCGAGGCGCAAGACATTGGCGGCCAGCATCGCTATTCCGATCTGGCGATCGAGACCTGACGCTGGGGCTAGTGTTTGGTCTGCGACTGCCCCAGGTCGAAAGCCTATTGGTATGGTTTCTGCAGTTGATGAACCTGGACTTTGCTGTTCACGATCACGCGACGCTGAGCCAGCGGGCACGGACATGGCAATCTTGCACCAGACGCCAGCCCATAAGCCGTCACCGGACGGACCATTGCACGTGCTGATCGACAGCACTGGCCTTCTAGCCCGGATTATGCAGCGCTGGTAGCGCTGGTAGGCGGATGTGGCACAAGTCATTGAAATATCGTAAAATCTGTTGTCCAGACCGGTTCGTACGATTTTCTCAAGGCCACATCCGCCATGTCCGATCTTACCCCTATGCTGCCCGGCCTGTCACCCATCGCCGGCAAATCCGTTGTGGCTAAGTTCGACGGCGGGCAACTGTCGTCCGACGGCGGCTTGTTGCTTTTGCGTGAGACCGAGCAACGTTTGTAGGTGGCCGAGCGTCTGGCCGCCTGCATCAAGGATCCGCGTGCGCCAGACCAGATCACTCACAGTCTGGCCGACATCATCCGCTTTCGCCTGCTGATGATCGCGGCCGGTTCTGAGGATGGCAACGATGCCTCCGGCTTGCGGAGCGATCCGATGTTCAAGATGGCGCTCGCCCTGGCGCCGTCCGACCGGGAACTGTGCTCTCAATCGACGATTTCGCGGCTGGAAAATTTGCCGGACACGCGGGCTCTGCTGCGGATGGCCCGCGCCATGGTCGATCTGTACTGTGGCTCGTTCCATCAGGTGCCCAAGCGGATCGTGCTCGACGTCGACGACACGTTCGACGCCGTCCATGGCGGCCAGCAGTTGCGCGTGTTCAATGCGCATTATGACGAGTATGGCTTTCAGCCCATCGTCGTCTTCGATGGCGAAGGCCGGTTCATCACCTGCGTCCTTCGGCCGGCCAAGCGTCCGAGCGGCAAGGAGATCAAGCCCCTTCTTCGCCGTCTGCTGCGCGCGATCCGGAGCCATTGGCCGAAGACGGAAATCCTGTTGCGCGGCGACAGTCATTATTGCGGGCCGGAGGTGCTCGACTGGTGCCACGCCAACCACATCGACTACATCCTGGGCATCGCGCCGACGGCGCCCCTGCGTCGTCATATCCTGGACCTCGAAGCCGGCACGAAGAAAGTCTTCGAGGCAGCAACGGAGAAAGGGAAAGCCCGCCGCTTCAGGTCTTTCTAAGACGGGGCCAAGAGTTGGAACCGTGTCGAGCGGATCATCGCCCGCGTCGAGGTCGGCGCGGACGGATCGGACACGCGTTCCATCGTCACCAATCTGAAACGCGGCACTCCCCGCACTCTCTATCAGGATGTCTATTGTCGGCGCGGTCAGGCGGAGAACCACATCAAATCCTGGAAGACGCATCTGGCCGCCGACCGAACGTCTGCACGAAGGCGACGGCCAATCAGGTCCGGCTGTTTCTGCACGCCAGCGCCTATTGGGTCATGTGGGGGCTGCGCATGTCCATGCCCAAGCGTTCGATATGGCGTGTGGCGCAGTTCGACGCCCTGCGCCTGAAACTGGTCAAGATCGCGGCCCGCATCGTCGAGCTGAAGACCATGATCAAGATCCACCTGCCAACATCGTGCCCGGTGCAAACGATCATGCCGATCGCGCTCGCCCGAATCCACCGCCTCGTTACCTGAGCAGCGGGGCTCCACAATGCCTCCGAAACTCCGAACCCCGCCCGTCAACCCGCAAACATCTTCATCCAACCTCCGGAATCAGTCGGGGCATGCGGAAGTGTGTCAAGAAGACTATGAAATCCGAAATTCCCGGCAAAAATCCGGGCGCCCGCGCTGAACGGGTCAAAGGGCTGCATAATGCGGGCTAGGTCTATGGCGCGGGACAATGGCTAAAGAAGATGCATGGTGCCAAATCCCGCCGTTGCTGGCCCAAGCTGCATCTGGCGCTGGATGCCGATAGCGGTGAGACCATCGCCCATACCCTGACCGACCAGGACACCGGCGATGCTTCTCAGGTGGGCCCACTGCTCGACCAGATTGACGGTCCGATCAGACAGTTCACTGTCGACGGCGCCTATGACGGAAGCCAACCTACGATTCCGTCATCAACCACAGCGCTGCTGCCGCAATCGTCATTCCGCCGCGTGCCAACGCGGTCGAACTGGCAGATGCTGAAATGCCGTACCGACGGGACAACCACATTGCAGCGATCCAAAGAGATACGGATGAAATGGCAAGCCTCCACCGGCCGCGGCAAGCGGTCTCTGGTCGAGACAGCCCATCGGGCGATTCAGGGCCGTCATCGGAAAGCGTCTGCGGGGGCCAGCTCTCCTTTCCCGCCCAGAAGTTGCCATCGCCTCCACCATCCTCAACAAGGCTCTCGGGCGCCCGTCGACGATCAACGAAAAATAGAAGCAGGACGTGCGCGACAATCTCGCAACGGGAATGAGTGTTTCGGCCGTCGCCAAAAAGTTCGCGACCAGCCGGCAGACGCTCATGCGTGTCCGGGATGAAGGCTCACGGTCCGTTCGGCCTGTGTCTGGAGGGACAGGTTATGCCCCCACTTCGCATCGCTACTGTCATCAAAACGTAACACGGGCAAACTAAAGAAACCTAGACATCTGGTTACCTCCTCTGTCGAATGCCGAAATATCATGAAATTTAGCTTGTTGCTGTGTGGTGGAGAGAGTTGGTGTTTTTCATCTTGAGAGCCTTGCGCAGTGCTATCACTTTGTGGGCGATCCTCACCATTGTGTTTTTTGCGACACGCATGACCGGAGATCCCACGTCCTTCCTCATTTCGCCCGAACTTCCCGAGGAACAACGGATTGAGCTGAGGGCAAAGCTCGGACTCGATGATGATGTGGGGACGCAATACGTCCGGTACAGCGCCGCACTGCTGCGCGGAGATTTCGGGCAGAGTTTCTTCTCGAACCGACCCGTGGTCGAACTGTTCGTGGAACGCGTTCCCAACACGCTCCTCCTGACCATTCCAGCTTTCGTGTTGTCCGTCGCCATCGGCATGTCCGCAGGCCTCTGGGCGGCATTGCATCACAACACGGTCTTTGATCGCTTCCTCACGACCGGAACAATCGTCGGGCAAGCCATCCCGAACTTCGTTCTCGGCATTGCCGCTATCCTGATCTTCAGCTTGTCCCTGAAGCTTCTACCGAGCGGCGGCATGGGCACGTGGAAACATCTAGTCCTTCCCGTGGTAACCCTCGCTCTTGCTACCTCAGCCAACATTGCAAGGCTCGTTCGAAGCAGCATGCTGGAGGTCCTGTCGCAGGACTATATGCGCTATGCGCGCAGCAAAGGCTTGAGCCCGTTCCGTGTCGTGGTGAAGCACGGACTGAGAAACGCGATTCTCCCGGTATTGACAGTTCTGGGCCTGCAACTTGGCGGCCTGATCGCCGGCGCCGTGGTGACGGAATCCGTGTTTTCCTGGCCTGGAGCAGGACGCCTTGTGATCGACGCGGTCATGAACCGCGATTTCGCCATGCTGCAATTCGGAATTCTCGTGTTTTCGGCAGCAATCATACTCACCAATCTTCTCGTTGACGTGGGTTACGGCTTGCTGGATCCGCGGGTGCGGGGGAGCTCATGATGAGCATCGAGACCAGCGCGCCGGGATTGATCCCTTCCCAAACCGACGAAGGTATCGTCCCCACCAATATTGGAAGGCGTCGTCGGCCGCCGACCGTGGCGATCGTCTCATGCCTCATCCTTGCGGTGATAGCATTGCTCGCCGCAATCGCTCCGGTGATCGCACCGCATGATATGGCCGACCAGAGCCTCCTACACCGACTTCGGCCACCGGTGTTTGCCGGGGGAACGACCGAATACCTCCTTGGAACGGATCATCTCGGACGAGATCTGTTTTCTCGGCTTCTGTTCGCGACCCAAACCACCTTGCTCATTGCTGGTGCCGGAGTCCTCGTCGGGGTCATCACCGGCACGCTCAGCGGGCTGGTCTCAGGAAGCACCGGAGGATGGATCGACGATTGTTTCATGGCTGTGGTCGATGCGCAGGCGTCGGTGCCGGTCACTTTAGTGGCATTGACTGCGGTCGCCCTCATCGGACCTAGTCCGCTTGTTCTGGTGCTCATTATCGGGTTCGCGGACTACTACAAATATGCTCGGGTGGTCCGGGGCCAGGTGCATGCCCTGCGCGGACGCAGTTTCGTGGAAGCGGCTCGATCCTCGGGCGCTTCCCCCTGGCGCATCGCCATGCGTCATGTGCTTCCCAACACGTTGTCGCCCGTCATCGTATTGGCCAGCCTGAGCTTCGCCGAGCTCGTCGTGCTGGAATCGTCGCTCTCGTTCCTTGGCGTGGGTATTCAGCCTCCAAATGTTTCTCTCGGTTCGTTGCTCGGCGAGTCGAGGAACTACCTGATCACCACACCGTGGCTGGCGGCATTTCCCTGTGTCGTCATCGTCGCAATCACGCTGGCAGCATCGATGGTCGGCGATTGGTTGCGCGACAGATTCGATCCCCGGAGCCGCACGTAAATGGTGCAGCCCTCACTCTATTCCTGCAGGAATGCCTGATCATCCACCTTTTTTGGGAGACCCTAATGCGATATCTAGTTCTAGCAGTTGCTATGCTGTTGCCGACCTTCGCGGTCGCGCAGGACGACACGAGGCCACCACTGACCGTCGGCGTCAACACGGTTCGTGCGAACTTCGATCCCGCCCAGGCGCTCGGTAATGTTGACATACCGATCACCTACAACATGTTCGACACACTTGTTGCGAGAGACTTCTCCAAAAGCAAGGACCAGACGGCCTATGAGCTCGTTCCGGGCCTCGCACAAAGCTGGAAGCGGATCGACGACCGCACGATGGAGTTTTCTCTTCGGCCAAATGTCCATTTCCACAACGGTCAGCCACTCAAGAGTGCTGACGTCAAGTTCACTTTCGATCGCATCCTCGATCCGGCGTCCGACTACGTCAGTGCCAGAAACCTTCTGAAGGTCATCGAACGGGTCGACGCCGTTGATGACCTGACCGTGCGGATCACTACCAAGGAACCTAGCCCTGTTCTGCTTCATTTGTTGGCGTATCACACCAGCGACATCGTGCCGAAGGCTTATTTCGAGTCGGTCGGAGAGGCGGGATTCGGACAGAAGCCGGTCGGAACAGGACCGTTCGCTTTTGTCAAACTCCAGACTGATGAAAGCATGGAACTCAAGGCAAACGACTCCTATTTCCGCGGACGGCCGACAGTCTCCACATTGACCTTCAAGGCCATCCCTGAGGTTTCGGCGCGAATAACGGCGCTCGCGAATGGCGAAGTGGACATCATCAACAGCCTGCCGCCGGACCAATTGGCTGCTGTCCAAAATCTTGGTTGCTGCGAAATCCGCCGCACCATGGCAAACCATCACTTCATTCAATACAACACCTACAACCCGGTGATGGCCGACAAGAAACTGCGTCAAGCCCTGAACCTTGCAATCGATCGCCAACTGCTCGCGAACGCCCTCTGGGATGGCAAGGCCACCATCCCGCATTCCGCGCAGTATGAGGCATGGGGACCCGAGCTTTACAATCCCGATCGCCCGGCCTTGGCCTACGACCCCGACCGTGCCAGACAGCTACTGAAGGAGTCGTCGTACAAAGGCGAACCGATCTTCTACGTGACACATCCCGTCTATTACACCAATGGCGTTGTTGTTGCCGAAGCTGTCGTAGAGATGTGGAAAGCGATTGGCGTGAACGCCAGTGTAAGAGTTGATGAAGGGTGGAGCAAACTTAAGAAGGACGCTCCGATCCTGACCGTCAAAAACGCCTCGGACTGGGTCGTACCGACAGATCCCGCGGTCACCCTCTATATGACCTGGTCTAAGCAGCTGTGGAAAGACGAGGCCGAATTTGACGAGCTGGCCGAGCAGGGCGAGACCACCCTCGATGTAAAGCGTCGTTACAACATCTACCAGAAGATGATCGATATCTTCGAAGAAGATGCCCCCGGAACTTACCTCTATCGCGCGCCGGATTTCTATGGCGTGAAGTCCGGTATCCAGTGGCTTCCGAACACGGAGTACACGATGGATTTCCGCCCAGACAACATTCACTTCACGAAGTGAACCGTCAGAGCCGCAGCAATCAGGTGAATCCAGGATGAATGAGAGCGAGCTCCTGCGCGTCGAAAATTTGCGCACCCATTTCTATGCCCATGACCGAACTGTCAAAGCAGTCGAAGGGGTCTCATTCTCGGTTCGACAAAGGAGTACGGTCTGCCTTGTTGGAGAATCCGGCTCAGGCAAATCGGCAACCGCGTTTTCCATCCTGAACCTTATACCGAAGTCGCTGGGGCGGATCGTTGCGGGGAAGGTCCTCTATCAAGGAGAGGACCTTCTCCATATTCCGGCGCGCCGCCTGCGCAGCATTCTTGGCAACGACATCGCCATGATCTTTCAGGAGCCTGCCGCGGCGCTCAATCCGGTCTACACGATCGGCAACCAGTTGATGGAGGTTCTGCTGACCCATCAACGATGCACTCTTCGCGACGCTCGAAGGCAGGCCAGAGAACTGCTTGACCGCGTCGGCATTGCCGATGCCGAGCGGCGACTCGATGACTATCCTCATCAGCTTTCCGGCGGTATGCGCCAGCGAGCAATGATCGCGATTGCTCTATCATGTCGGCCGAAATTGCTTATCGCCGACGAGCCCACGACGGCTCTCGATGCCACGGTCCAATCGCAAATTCTCGCTCTTCTTCACGAACTACAGCAGGAGACCGGCATGGCCATGCTGTTCATCACGCATGATCTTAGTGTCGTTGCCGAGATCGCTGACCGGGTCGTTGTGATGTACGCCGGCCGGATTGTCGAGGAGGGCGCAGTCATGCAGATCTTCGACACGCCACGGATGCCTTACACACGCGGGCTGCTGAAAGCGCGGCCGCAATTGCAGTCCGGCCGTGCATTTCCGCGCCGGCTTTCCGCTATTCCCGGCAGCCCTCCCGAACTTGCTCATCTGGCAACCGGCTGTTCCTTTCGTCCGCGCTGCAGCCATGCGGTGGCGGACTGCGCACGCCACATGCCGGAACTCGACATGGCTGACGGACACAGCGTTCGTTGTTGGCGTTGGCGTGAAATCACCTCTGCGGATGCGCAGCCGGAGGCAGTAGCATGAATGCGTCCTTTGCCCATTTCGACACGCCCGATGGCGGTGCGGTCCCGGCGTTCAGCGCTCCGTCTCTGCTCGAGGTCGAGGATCTTCGCGTCCATCTGCCGCTCCGCAGAATGTCGCCGTTCCGTTCCAAGAGATTCATCAAAGCCGTCGACGGGGCATCGTTTTCGATATTTCCTGGTGAGATCGTCGCTCTGGTCGGCGAATCCGGTTCAGGCAAGACGACATTGGGGCGCAGCTTGCTGCGGCTGACCCCGCCGAGTTCGGGTCGGGTTCGGTTCAAAGGGATCGATCTGACGACCTTGACGCCAAAGGAAATGCGCTCCTTTCGGCGGCATATGCAGATGGTGTTCCAGGATCCCTATAGCAGCCTCAGCCCACGCATGAACGTCGGGGAAATCGTCGGTGAACCGCTGTCGATACATCATGCTCATCTGACGTCGAGAGCACGGATCGAGCGCGTGACCGAAGTCCTCTCCCAGGTCGGAATGTCCTCCACGCATGGCTCCCGTTATCCGCACAGCTTCAGCGGTGGCCAGCGCCAGCGGATTGCCATCGCCAGGGCATTGTCGACCGAGCCCGATTTTATCGTCGCCGATGAGCCCATTTCGGCTCTCGATGTTTCGGTTCAGGCGCAGATCCTCAACCTGCTCCTGGATCTGAAGGACAAGTTGTCCCTGACGATGCTTTTCATCTCGCATGATCTGCGCGCGGTCAGCCATATCGCCGACCGGGTGATCGTCATGTATCTCGGTCGGATCATGGAAATCGCCCCTTCGGCAATGTTCTGGGATGCGCCTGCGCATCCCTATACCGAAGCCTTGCTGGCCGCACTGCCGGTCGAACATCCAAGCCTTCGACGACGAAACCGGGTGTTCCTGAAAGGTGAAGTGCCGAGTGCCCTTTCACCGCCATCCGGCTGCGTCTTTAGAACCAGGTGCCCGATCGCCAGCCCTGAATGTGCAACGGCTTCAACGGCACTGCGGCAGGTTGCGCCGGGACATTGGACGGCATGCATCAAACGTGTACCTTTCGATTTGAAGGGGCAATTTTGAATTGCTGCGTCGCAGACTTTCTTTGGAACATCATCCACGGCGTGAGCGCTGGATGCCTCCAGAGGTATCGGGCGAGGATAATCGTGTTTACCCAATCTCTAGGGCAGAGCTTGCAAATGCCGGCACGGAATGGCCTGCAGCGACGAGCTTGGCTCCGGTTCTTGTACGGTTTTGTTGCAACGGCTGAATGGGAGTGCAGAGAGGTCTGACACGAGCCCAATCACGCGGCAAGGATTTGGAACTGCTCGGCCAAGGATGGATTCGGATTGAGGCGAACCTCGCCCGTTGCTTACGCATCATGTGAACCATTTCGATGCCGTTTAGGATGATCGGGGCTGATGCTGGTGGTNACCTCGCCCGTTGCTTACGCATCATGTGAACCATTTCGATGCCGTTTAGGATGATCGGGGCTGATGCTGGTGGTTTGAAGCCGAGCATTGACCGGATGCGGCGCTTGATGCGCCGATGGTCCCGTTCGATCTTCGATCCGGTTATTCAGGTATTTGCTCTTGCGGATCCGGATCGGCTTCAGCCGACGCCGGGAACGATCCTGAAAGCGATTTGTGATGTCACAGGAAACGATAGCCTCCTGGTTGGTTTGGCTACCATCGATGACGGCGCGCTCGGGCCGGCCATGACGTGCCAGCGCCTTTCTGAAGAACCGCTTGGCCGAGGGCAACCAGAATTCGACTGTGTCGCCGACACTGTCGATGGCGCGGTAAAGATACATCCACTGGCCGCGGACCTTGATGTACGTCTCGTCGACATGCCACTTCCCGGTCACGCTACGCTTGCGCCGGTTGAAATGCTCCAGCAGGTAGCGGTGCGAAACGAACGGTCCAGCGGTGGATGGTCGTGTGATCGACCGTAATGCCGCGCTTGGCCATCATCTCCTCAAGATCACGCAGGCTGAGATTGTAGGCCAGCTACCAGCGCACGCAAAGCAGGGTCACGGATTGGTCGAACTGACGGCCTTTGAACATTGCAACCCTCCGAAATGATCGAGGGCTCCTTGCCACAGCGCTGGTAAGGAAAAGGTTGCAACAGATCCGTTCCAAATCCTTGCCGCGTGATTGGGCTCGTGTCAGACCTCTCTGCGTTCCCATTCAGCCGTTGCAACAAAACCAGATGGGGCTTCCACGCGCGGTAAGCGCGCTCCGGCTTCTTCGCTGGATCGATATGCGGGACGATCCTGGCCACCCTCGCGCGAATCCGCATCTTCAGCCACAGCGCGCAGTGGGGCACTTGGTGCTTCATCGGCAGCGTCCGGGTCGAGTAAGGGCGCCTTTGTCGGGTCCGCGACACGGACTTGCTTGGCCATCTCTTAAATCGCTTCGGCCAATCTCTTGGAAAGAAACTGCAAATTATCCCAGGCGGCCGAAGTGGCACGGGTTTTGCGGTGCCTGGGTACGAAGCGGCGACAGCTGCCGAACGGCTTTCCTGTAGCACGAACCGCAATGAATGAAATGTAGAAAGGTAACACAATGACTGATCTGCGTGGCGGCGCCTTTCGCAACGTTTTCGCCTTCATTGCACGCCACCGGTGCAAGCGGTCGGCCCGGCTAGAGTTCATTATGACCATGATTCTCGCCTCAACGCCTGCTGGAGGGCTAGGTGCCACCAATGCTATCGCATGGGACAAGGCGAAGGCTGGCGAGCAAACCCAAATCGGCGGGGTGCAGCCGGGCGGCGAACCCGTTGCTCTACAGATTCCCACCTGTCGGGAGACGACCAAAAGTTTGGCTCCAGTGATCCGAACGATCCAGTCGACGGCACCGTCAACAAAACCATCACCGAGTGGTTGGCGGCCGGTAACAAGGCCGATTGGAAATCCAACTTCGGTCTAGACAGTCCCGCTCTCGGCGACGCCTAAGAACGAAACCGACAACGCTGGTTACGGGAAGGATCTTTTCCTGACCAGAACCGAGACTGAGACCCGCAGCATCGATCCGCATCGGAAGCAGGTACGCCGCACCGCGGCCTGTTCGATAATTCCAAGTGCATTCTCGAAAACACCATTTCAGCGGCCGACAACGCGCTCAAGTACGGTTCCATGGTGTCGAACTCGATCTTCGCGCCGATAAGAACGGTCATGCCTGGATGATGATCAACGTTAACGGCGACACGCCCGGCCAAAAGATCATGCTCAACGGGAAGTCGCAGCACGAATACTCCGCGACCGTCTTCAACATGAAGCTTGGGTCGCGGTTGGGCGCGCTGGACTTGAGCCTACCGGCCCGCATGAGCGCCGGTCTGCCCGTATGCTTCTCTGCGAGGCCTGCCAAGGGACGACGCGAATATCCTGGGTCTCGGCGTGGCCGCAGAGAAGGTGCCGGGCTTGCTCCCGCCTCCAACTGAAAGCAATGGGGCCACGATCTCTGGAATAGCTACTAGAAAGGGTCGGTGCAATTGCGTGGAGTGTGCAGCTAGGGGCAGCGTGTTGGAAACCCGTCACAATCGATCGAGCTTACTCGAGTTGAGCCGATGAGGTGGCCATAAAGGATGTCGCGTGTTCGCGGGGTGCGGTGTCCCGGATGCCCGAAGTTGCGCGACAGTTACCCAAGCAAGGAGTCAAAATATGTGCGGCATCTGTGGATGGATTGATTTCGCTCGTGACCTAGGAAGTCCCGACGCGCGACGGGAGCTTGCCGATATGACGGCCACCATGGCCTATCGTGGTCCGGACGACGAGGGGACTTGGATCGACGGGCCTGCGGCACTGGGACACCGCCGCCTGGCGATCATCGATATCCAGGGCGGTCGCCAGCCGATGACGCTCGACGAGGACGGCGAACCCGCCTTGGTGCTCGTCTACGGCGGCGAGACTTACAACTACCGCGAGCTGCGTCAACGGCTCGTCGCCCTGGGCCATCGGTTCGAGACGAGTAGTGACACCGAGGTGGTGCTGCACGCCCACCGCGAGTGGGGCCGACGCGACCCCTGCACTGGGGTGAGCGAACTAAACGGGATGTTCGCCTACGCACTCTGGGACACCGCCAAGCGCGAACTGCTTCTCGTACGCGACCGGCTCGGCATCAAGCCGCTTTACTACTATCCCACCCAGCATGGAGTGTTGTTCGGCTCGGAGCCAAAGGCGATCCTCGCCAATAGTCTCGCGGAGCGGGCCTTGGACGCCGACGGGCTTCGTCGCACCCTCTGTTCCGTCGCCGACCCACACAACTCCGTGTTCCGTGGCATGCGTGAGGTACGGCCCGGCCACATCGTCCGCGTGACCCGCGAAGGCATCCAGCAGATGAGCTATTGGCAGCTCGCCGACAGCGGGCACACCGATGACGTGCCTACCACCGTTCGGCGCGTCCGGGAGCTGCTTGAGGACACGATCCAGCGGCAGCTCATCGCCGACGTGCCGCTAGGCACGCTGTTGTCGGGCGGGCTTGACTCCTCGGCTTTGACCGCACTTGCCGCGCGCTTCAGCGACGAACGGATCCGGTCCTTCGCCCTCGACTTCGTCGGCTATACCGACAACTTTACCCCCGGCCCGGGGTACGCCACACCGGACGGTCCGTACGTGCAGGAGGTTGCGAAGTTCGTTACTACGGACCACATGAACATCACTTTGTCCGCGCACGAGCTCATGGAGCCTGGCGTGCGGGCCAGCACCCTCCACGCCCGCGACCTGCCGTTCACTTTGTGCGACAAAGACAGCTCGCTCTATCTGCTGTTCCGGGAGATCCGGCAACACGCGACGTTGGTACTGTCCGGAGAGTCGGCCGACGAGGTTTTCGGCGGCTACTCGTACTTCCACGATCCGGTGCACGTTCAGGCCGACACGTTTCCCTGGTTGGACGTCGATACCGGCTGGCAGTACCTAGATCCCGACCTGCTCGAGAAACTGGACCTTCCCGGCTACATCGACGAGCAGTACCGCAGGGCACTTGCGGAAGTACCCACCCTGACCGGGCCGGCCTCGGCCGATCCGCACGAGCGTCGCATGCGTGAGGTCTGCTATCTTTTCCTCACGCGTTACCTGCCGAGGCTGCTCGACCGCAAGGACCGGATGAGCATGGCGTTGGGTGTGGAGGTGCGGGTCCCCTACTGCGACCACCGCCTCGTTGAGTACGTGTTCGGCTGCCCATGGTCGCACAAGACTTTCGACAAGCGTGAGAAGAGTCTGCTGCGGGCCGCAACCGCGGACCTGCTACCGCAGTCGGTGGTCCAGCGCGTCAAGAGCGGGTATCCGGCTATCCAGGATCCGATCTACGACATAATGCTGCGCGACCGGTTCACCGAGCTCCTGAATGACCGTAATGCGGCAGTGGCACCACTGCTCTCCGTCGATGGCTCCCGCACGTTGCTCAACGCGACCGACAGCACCAGGTGGGTGGAGCATATCCTTACTCTGGACGATTTCCTGACCGACTATAATGTAAGCCTCACAGTCTGAGACGGCGAAATACGCATTGGGGGCAAAGGAGACCCTGATGCCGCATGTGGCGTTGGGCTCTGTCGCGAACTGGTTTTGTTGCAACGGCTGAATGGGAGTGCAGAGAGGTCTGGCACGAGCCCAATCACGCGGCAAGGATTTGGAACTGCTCGGCCAAGGATGGATTCGGATTGAAGGCGAACCTCGCCCGTTGCTTACGCATCATGTGAACCATTTCGATGCCGTTTAGGATGATCGGGGCTGATGCTGGTGGTNACCTCGCCCGTTGCTTACGCATCATGTGAACCATTTCGATGCCGTTTAGGATGATCGGGGCTGATGCTGGTGGTCTGAAGCCGAGCATTGACCGGATGCGGCGCTTGATGCGCCGATGGTCCCGTTCGATCCGGTTATTCAGGTATTTACTCTTGCGGATCCCCGCGGACCTTGATGTAAGTCTCGTCGACATGCCACTTCCCGGTCACGCTACGCTTGCGCCGGTTGAAATGCTCCAGCAGTAGAAATGATCCGGCAGTAGCGGTGCGAAACGAACGGTCCAGCGGTGAATGGTCGTGTGGTCGACGGCGATCCCCCGCTCAGCCATCATCTCCTCAAGATCACGCAGGCTGAGATTGTAGGCCAGCTACCAGCGCACGCAAAGCAGGATCATGGATTGGTCGAACTGACGGCCTTTGAACATTGCAACCCTCCGAAATGATCGAAGGCTCCTTGCCACAGCGCTGGTAAGGAAAAGGTTGCAACAGATTCTCTTGTACTTCTCCTTAGCTTACCATTCCGGTTCACACAATTTGCATCGACTGCCGTTCCAATAAGGATTTTTTTCGCCGGTTCCGGTAAAATGCTATTCAAACGAATCGAAGTTGAAAGTGGTGCTCGATGAAACGTTGGGAAGTGGTTCGCTCCGGTATACTCAATGACATCCAGGCGAGAGCCTTCGAGAATGGTCGCCTGCCCGGCGATTTTGTCTTGGCAGAGCGATTTGGGGTCAATCGCCACACCGTGCGCAACGCGATCAAGGCACTGGAATCTGAGGGCGCTCTGCGGGTTCAACATGGTGTTGGAACATTCGTGGCCGATGATTTCGTTTCGCACAAGCTGGACAGCGATCCCAGATTCACTTTTAGACTCCTTGGCCAAAACAAGTCGGTGAAGCGCCAGATAATTTCGATCACCGACGCTTCCGTCGAACCTGAAATAATAGAACATCTGAAGATTGCGCCGCCAGCGTTGGTCACGGAGGTCCGGTCGATTTCGTTCATCAACGATTGGCCTTTGGCGACCGGGACGGCCTATTATCCCGTGGAGCGAGTTCCTGGTCTCGCCACGGCCTTCGAAGGGCTGAACTCCCCGACCACGGCCTTGAAGCGCTGCGGCATCCCTGAATATAAACGAAAATGGACGCGGATAACCGCCCGGAGACCCACCCAGCAGGAAGCGCAGCTATTGCGAATATCTTCCTCCAGCCCGGTACTCTTCGAGACGAATGTCGATGTGACGCCGGATGGGTTGCCAATCAAATATGCCTTCAGCGTTATACGAAGCGACCGATACGAATATCTGATTGAAAGTAACGACTGAAGGCACTTCGGCGACGAGACGTCAGAAGCTCGGCAGTTCCCACCACTGGCTCCCCTGCCCTGATTGATCAGATCAAATTTATCGGCCGAGCCCTTCTCCTGTCATCAAAGTGTTGCAATCAGCGCTTAGAAGATACCTAGACATCTAGTTATCAACGGTCCGGTTCTGAACTGGACCTACAATCAAAACGGCGAACACAAGTGCGGAATGACGTTGAATACAGGCAGCGATGGATGGCTGTCCTTGCCCGGGCCAAATGCGACGAACTCGAGCGAGCACGGAATAAGCTTGGCACTTCCCCGCAATTTGAGTGGCTCCGCCGACCCGAGACCGGCCTTGTGCTGGTGCGGGGGCGCGCCGGTGGTACCGGCGACCTCTTCAACCTCGGCGAGGTTACGATGACTCAGTGTGCTCTCAGGTTGACTGATGGTACGACGGGCTTCGCTTTCGTCCTCGGATGCGACGAGCGCCATGCAGAACTGGCGGCCGTCTTCGACGCGCTTTTGCAAAGGGCGGACGATATCGCGACCGCGAGCCGCCGGTTTGTTGCACAATTTGAGGCAACGCAATTGGACCGCCGTGAGCTTCGGAGCCGCAGAGCGGCTTCGACAAAGGTCGAATTTTTCGCAATGGCGCGAGATTCGAGCCCCGAATGAGCAGGGTTATGGATACTTCAACGATCGAACCTGGCTTCGCGAGTCCTGTTTTTGGTAGCCAGGATACATTCCGCCGCATCTTGGATGCCTATGCCTATGTCGGCCGTCCGCAAACGCTGGTCCCCGCAGCCACGGCAGTTGGCCCTCTCGATCCGGCGACCGTCTCGGTCTGTCTCACCCTTGCAGACTTCGAAACGCCAATCTGGCTCGATCTCCGATCGAACTTGACGTCCGTCCGCAATTATCTTGGGTTTCACTGTAGGGTGCCTGTCGTGGACGGCCCCGAACGATCGGCATTTGCCATTGTGGCGGATCCGATGGCGATGCCACGCCTGCCAAAGTTCTGCCTCGGCACTGAGTTGGAGCCCCAGGCCTCGACGACCATTGTCGTCCAGGTGCCCTCCTTTACAGGAGGGCTACTTGCACGATGGCGCGGGCCGGGGATCCAGCATGAGATTTCGGCGGCCATTGAGGGCCTTCCGTCGTGGTTTTGGGAAGACTGGCAGCTTAATCAGGCCGATTACCCGATCGGAGTCGATGTCCTCTTTACCTCCGGAAATGCAGTCATTGCGCTTCCTCGCAGCATATCGGTGGAGATCTGAATGGCTTATGTGGCTGTAAAGGGAGGCGAGCAGGCAATCCTCAACTCGCATCGGTTGATTGCAGAGGATAGGCGGGGCGATCCCGAAGTTCCCGAACTTACCGTTTCGCAGATCTCGGAGCAACTCGGTCTCGCTGTCGACCGGGTGATGTGCGAGGGCTCTATCTACGACAGAGAGCTTGCTGCCCTCGCATTGAAGCAGGCCCAGGGCGACGCCGTCGAGGCGATCTTCCTTCTTCGGGCTTTTCGAACGACGCTGGCGCGTTTGGCAGTGTCGAACGCGATCGATACAGACCAGATGGCCATCGAGCGACGGATTTCTGCGACCTTCAAGGACATTCCCGGAGGGCAGGTCCTCGGTTCAACCTATGAATACACGCATCGACTGCTTGATTTCGATCTCCTCGATGCTGCTGACGTCGAGGAGTCAAAAGCCAAGATTGCGGACGCCCCCCTTGATCCCAATCTTCCGCGTGCTTTCGACAGCATCTCCGACGAAGGCCTGATTGAAGCCGAATTGCCTGCGCCTGACCAGACATCGGTCTTCGATCTGACGCGAGAGCCTTTGACCCTGCCGGCCGGTCGTGATCAGCGTCTGCAGAATCTTTCGCGTGGCGATGAGGGTTTCGTCGTAGGATTGGCCTATTCCGCCCTGCGCGGCTACAGTGCTGGCCACCCCTACGTCGGGGAAACTCGGGTCGGAGACGTCGCGCTCGAGATTGTTCCTGAGGAACTGGGCTTTTCGGTCTCTGTCGGAGACATCACTGTCACGGAATGCCAGATGTTGGACTTGTTCGCTGGGTCCGCCGACGAGCCTGCGCGCTTCACGCGGGGATATGGTCTCGCCTTTGGAAGGAGTGAGCGCAAGGCGATGGGGATGGCGATCGTTGATCGCTCATTGCGTTGCCACGAATACCGTGAGGAACCAAAATATCCTGTTCAAGACGAAGAGTTCGTGCTTTCTCATACCGACAATCTCGAGGCGGCCGGGTTCGTCTCGCATCTGACCTTGCCGCACTATGTCGATTTCCAGGGTGACCTGCAGTTCATACGACAGTTGCGCCGCGAGCAGGTCGATAGCCGTTCAACCAAGGAGGCCGCGGAATGACCGGCGCGCAGGAAGGTTCGTCCAAGCGGGGCCGCCGCCAAGCCTACAACTTTGCCTATCTCGACGAGCAGTCCAAGCGGATGATCCGTCGCTGCATCTTGAAGGCGATGGCCGTGCCCGGCCTTCAGGTTCCGTTTGGAAGCCGCGAGATGCCACTGGCCTATGGATGGGGCACCGGCGGTATACAGGTGACAGCCAGCGTCATCGGGCCCAGCGACACGCTCAAGGTGATCGACCAGGGCGCGGATGATGCCACGAACGCGGTGTCCATCCGCCGCTTGTTCAAACGCGTGGCCGGAATCGCAACTACCGAGAAAACCGAAGCTGCCACAATCATTCAGACGCGTCATCGCGTGCCCGAGAAGCCTCTCAAAGAGGGGCAGATTATAGTCTATCAGGTGCCGTCGCCCGATCCACTGCGTCGTCTCGAGCCCAGGGAATCCGAGACCCGGAAGATGCATGCGTATGCGGAATACGGCCTGATGAGCGTTCAGCTTTACGAAGATATCGCGCGCTTTGGCCACATTGCCATGACGAACAGCTATCCGGTTATGACCAATGGCCGATATTTGATGTCGCCCTCGCCCATTCCCAAATTCGACAATCCGAAGATAGCAAACAGTCCGGCTATCCAGCTTTACGGGGCAGGCCGCGAAAAGCGAATCTATGCCGTCCCACCCTACACGCAGGTGCATAATCTCGATTTCGAAGACCATCCTTTTCGGGTGCAGAAATGGACTCAATGTTGCTCGCTTTGTGAAGCAACCGACAGTTATCTCGACGAGATCGTGGTGAATGACAGGGGGCAGCGAATGTTCATTTGCTCGGACACCGACTATTGCGCGACTAGACGAGACCAGGGCCACGTTGGGCCGGATGGTGAGAGACCGGCCGCCATTGGGTCGCTCTCGACCTCGAAAAGAGGATCAGAACAACTATGAGAGCTGCAATGCAGGTCCAGTCCGCTCGCCGTCAACCACTGCTCTCTGTACACGATCTTACGAAGGGCTATGGAAAGACGATCGGCTGTCAGAACATTTCCTTCGATGTCTTTCCAGGCGAGATCCTCGCCATCGTCGGCGAATCCGGATCAGGCAAGTCGACTTTGCTCAACTGCCTCTCGGGACGTTTGACACCGGACACAGGCTCCGTGGTTTACGACCTGCGCGACAAAGGGCCAACCGATATTCTCAGCCTGTCGGAGCCGGAACGACGCAGGCTGATGCGGACGGACTGGGGCCTCGTCCAGCAGAACCCGCGGGATGGCCTTAGAATGGAGGTTACCGCCGGTGGTAATATCGGTGAGCGACAGATGGCGCTCGGTGCCCGCCATTACGGCAACATCCGTGCTGAGGCGCAAGATTGGCTCCAGAAGGTGGAGATCGACCTTTCCCGCACCGATGATAAACCGAAGGTCTTCTCCGGCGGCATGCAGCAGCGCCTGCAGATCGCGCGGAATCTCGTCACCCGTCCCCGGCTCGTCTTTATGGATGAGCCGACCGGTGGTCTCGACGTCTCCGTGCAGGCGCGTTTGCTTGATCTCTTGCGTGGGCTTGTGCGCGAGCTCGGTATCGCCGCCATCGTCGTCACCCATGACCTAGCCGTCGTGCGCCTGCTCGCCGACCGGCTGATGGTCATGCAGCGCGGGCGCGTCATCGAGAGAGGCCTGACCGACCAGGTGCTTGACGATCCGCATCACCCCTATACGCAATTGCTCGTTTCCTCCGTTTTACAGGTCTGAGGCAGTAAGGACAGTTCAGATGACTACGCGCATTCACGTCAAAGGCCTCGCCAAAATCTTCCATTTGCACACTCAGGGCGGAACCATCCTTCCTGTCTTCGACAATATCGAGCTCACCGTGAAAGCCGGCGAATGCGTTTGTCTGCACGGACCGTCTGGATCGGGAAAGTCAACATTGCTGCGCTCGCTTTATGCCAACTACAAACCGAGTGCAGGCAGGATTTTCGTCGAGCACATGGGCGAGACCGTCGACCTGCTGGCCGCCGAGCCCTGGGAAGTGGTCGAAATCCGCCGCGGGACGATAGGCTATGTCAGTCAGTTCCTGCGCGTCATTCCGCGCGTCGCCACCCTTGACGTCGTCGCCGAGCCGGCCATCGCCAATGGCATGCCGGCCGGAGAAGCGAAGGCCCTCGCCATAACCCTGCTGACCCGGCTTCGCATTCCCGAGCGTCTTTGGTCGCTGGCGCCGGCCACCTTTTCCGGTGGCGAGCAGCAGCGCGTCAATATCGCCCGCAGCTTCGTCGTCACCTATCCGATCTTGCTTCTCGACGAACCGACCGCCTCGCTCGACGCCGCCAACCGAGCCACGGTCGTCGACCTGATCAACGAGGCCAAATTTCGCGGTGCAGCGATTGTCGGCATCTTTCATGACGCAGAGGTACGCGAAGCCGTTGCGGATAGGCTCTTCGAGGTCGGAAGTCCTTCAGGAGCCAAAGCTGGGGCACCTGCTGCGGTAGCGGAGACATGTGGATGATCGGGATAGCGCACCGGTAACCATGCGCTTCACCACGCTGATGGCGGGAAGACATCCAATGAGCGCATCAGCACGAAACGCGATCACACACCTAGCTAGGTAACGCGACGGCTGTAGCTGTACTTGGCCTTCGTTCACAACGAATTCAATTTAACGCTTGGTGAGATACCATGACTCATGAAGTTTCATTCACGAACGCAAATGTCGTTCTGCCCAACGAGATCGTATCTGGCGGGGTGTGCCTGAAGGAAGGAATGATATCCGACATCTCGGCCGGTTCGGTTTCCGCACCCAGCACAATTGATCTACAGGGTGACTATTTGTTGCCAGGCATTGTTGATCTCCACACCGACAATTTGGAGAAACATGTTTCACCTCGCCCCGGCGTCCGGTGGGATGTAAAGCTTGCCCTCATGGCTCACGATGCTTTGGTCGTCGCGGGCGGTGTGACGACTGTTTTCGATGCGTTATGTGTCGGCTCAACCATCCGAAAACCCGAACGGAACAAGTATCTCGAGCCGAATATTGCGGGCATCAAAAGCGCGAAGGAGCGACAGCTCCTCAGAGCGGACCACTTCCTGCATTTGCGCTGTGAAATAACAGACAAGGGTGTTCTTCCGCTCTTCTCCCAATTTGTCGATGACCCGCTGGTAAAGCTGATATCGATCATGGACCATGCTCCGGGCCACAGGCAGGCGGCCGATTTGAAGAAGTTCCGTGAAGACCAATACGCGGACTATGGTCTGTCATCTGAGAACCTTGAGCAACAAATTGATGAATGGCGAGCGGCATCTGAAGAACTCGGGCCGAAGCATCGAACTCATATCGCAGAGAGTGCATCGGCGCGATCGATCGCATGTGCCAGTCACGATGACGAAACCGATGCGCACATAGAAGAGGCGATAGACCTCGGAATTTCCATTTCCGAATTCCCGACGACCATGACTGCGGCCAAGGCGGCGAGAAAGGCGGGCCTGTCGATATTGATGGGTGGCCCAAACGTCGTGAGAGGCGGATCCCATTCCGGGAACATCGCAGCAGGGGAACTCGCCCGGGAAGGACTGCTGGATATTCTGGCATCGGACTATATCCCAAGCAGCCTCCTCCAAGCCGCATTCCTACTGACCGCGGAACACATCGGGCTCAACCTGCCGACTGCGGTGCGAATCATCTCTGCAAATCCGGCCGCAGCGCTTGGTATGAACGATCGCGGCGCAGTGGAAGTCGGCCGCCGAGGCGATCTGGTCCGTGTGACTGTTAGTGAAGGCACGCCTGTCGTGCGCGAGGTTTGGTCTGAGGGACGAAAAGTCTTCTAGCACAATACGACCGGAAGTTTGGCGGCGTCAGGCTTGGAAGGTTCCTGCAGCGCTAGCGAGATTGTGGCTTCCGATTGAAATGAAACAGCGGGAACTACCCTGAACGGAACCTGAAGAGTTAAACCCCAGCTAGGTGAGAAAATATGCAACGCGCAAAAGTCTTTATGGTGATGATCGACGGTGTGAGCGCCGACTATTTCGCCAATCATCGCAACAGATATCCGAACTTGTCCGCGCTCGCTGAGAACGGATTCCTTGTAAAGAGGATGCGCTCGCCGTTTCCGGCCACGTCGATGCCCGGGCGTGCTTCGATCCTGACAGGCGACAGCACAGTGCGCCACGGCATCTATGGCAACCGAATTCTTGTAAACGGCGAGTTCGTACCGCCGCAAGCCGAGGACGTTAAGACTCGGACGATCGCGCTGCGCGCGCACGAGGCAGGCCTCGACGTCGCCTGTATCGGCCATGCTCTCGTAGACCCAGAGCATACATCGGTCTATGTACCCCCTTGCTGGCTCCGAAGCTGCGGCTTCACGAAGCAAGGTGACCAGGGTGCGCGTCTACTCAACGTGAAGGATCCGCAGTCTCGCCTGGCAGGCGTTCCACTCGGATTGGAGGCGACTGCCGCGAGTAAGCCAGACGGCGTTTATAGGATAACAAATTTCCTGTGGGGCGATCAGTCGATGATTGCTGCCGCGACCGCACTTGCCTGCTCCAGCGACGCGCCCGATCTGATTCTGACCGAGGTGAATCTGACGGACACGTATCAACATGAATTCGGCTATGAGAGCCGGGAGGCGCATTTCTCGGTAGCTTTCGCAGATCTGCTCGTCGGTCAAATCACTTCGCAGCTAGCGCGTGCAGGCCGATTGTCTGAATATGCCATCGCAATCACGAGTGATCACGGCCATGGTCCCGTGCACACGGCAATCTATCCCGATCGCGTTATCCCAGACGCGGCATGGGCGACCGAAGGCGCGGTCCTCCATGTTCGGGTGTCAAGCAAGGCCGATGTGCAGTCGGTTACAGCGCGGTTGTCGGAATTTGGCGTCGAGCCCTGCGATTCGATCCATGTCTCTGAAGATGATCGGACAAACATTTGCACGTTTACTGCTCCTCCTGGTCACGATTTTGAGGCGGCGCCATCGAGCACGCCATCTGACCAGTTCCTCGGCAAGTCGAAGCATCTCTCCACGCACGGTTTTTGGGCGGGAGCGCCATTCGACGATCGGATTTGCATATTTTCCGGGAAGCATGTCCCGCAGGGCTCATGCGAGATCGCCGATGAGACGCAATTCGCATCAACTATCGGCGAATTGCTGAAACTCCCGAAGGATTTTTCGGCCGCCTCCCTCTTCGAAGCCCAATAGATTCCTGGAGTATCTGCACCAGGTGCATCGCTTTCGACTGCGTAGCAGGCGGCGCAATGGGCGATGGACGGTGCCCGACGTTTTGTTCGGGCTGACCTGCTCGGCCCGAACTGATCATTATAGGGAAGACCTCGAGCCTACTATTTGAAACGACGAACACAATGCGCAATGATGTAGGAAAACAACAGGGTGGACCGACGGGCGCTGCTGAGAACCACGCGACCGCCGTTGATCTTATCAAAGAGGCCACTCGCGGCGGCGCCATCGTCGCCATCTTCCATGACGAGGAAGTTGAAGAAGCCGTTGCCGATAGGCTGTTTGAGATCGGCAATCAATCGACCGCAATGGCTGTGCCGGCTGCTGCCGTGGCGGGGACGTGCGACTGATGCCCGAGCCATGCAGTCGCTACGCCATCTATTACACACCGGCTCGGGAACATCCGCTCACCGTAGCGGCGAGTTCATGGCTTGGTCGCGATGCCTTCCGGGCTGATGCTGCCGACGATGCCCGACCGGAGGCGGACGCCCTTCTGACCTCGGAGCCGCGCCGATATGGTTTTCATGCCACGCTCAAGGCACCGTTCCGGCTGAGAGAAGGCACTTCGGTCGAGGACCTGGAAGAGGCGCTCAGTAGGTTTGCCGCATCACGGTACCCTTGTCCGATTGGGGCTTTGAAAATCGATCTCCTCGGTGGCTTCTTTGCGCTCGTTCCCGTCAGTCCCACCCCGGCCTTGCGCGGTTTTGCTGCGCAGATCGTTGATGAATTCGATTGCTTCCGGGCACCGATGAACACGCCGGAACTCCAACGGCGGCTGCTAAGTCCGCTCGATGAGATCGAGACCGCCCATCTTGTGCAATGGGGTTACCCCTATGTGCTCGATCGTTTCCAGTTTCATATCACGCTGACCGACCGCATTCCCGAAGAGGATCGAGCACGAACGAGAAAGCGTCTGGAAGCGATCTTTGAGGATTATCTCTCCGAGGATTATCGCATCGATAGACTGTCACTGTTCGTGCAGGAGCGCAACGGGGGCGATTTCGTTGTCCGCTCGCAGTTCACAGTCGACGGCGGAGCGGTGCTCAAAGCGGCGGTCTGGGCTCGATGATGTCGCGGCAGGGGAGGCTGATCCTTGTCGTCGGACCAAGCGGCGTTGGCAAGGACACGCTGATCGATTACGCGCGAAGCCGGCTTCGATCGGATCTGCGCGTTCATTTCGTGCGCCGTGTCATCAGCCGGCAGATCGCGGTCGGAGAGAACCATGAACCTGTCGACAATGACGAATTCCAGCGGCGCGTTCTCGAAGGCGCCTTTGCGCTGCATTGGCAGGCAAACGGCCTATCCTATGGGATACCCTCGGATATCGACGAGTGGCTGAAGCGTGGCGATGTCGTCGTCGTCAACGGCTCCCGGGCCATTCTGTCCGAAGCGCGAGAGCGCTACCCGCAACTGCTCGTGGTCAACGTCACCGCGCCTATGGACGTATTGGCGAAGCGCTTGGTCGAACGGGGACGCGAAAATCTGATGAGCATCAAACAGCGTCTGATCCGAAACGAGCAGCAAAGCGTCCAAGGTGGCGATGTGCTGCATATCGACAATTCCGGATCGCTCGAAGACGGTGGCGAAGCGCTGACCCGCATTCTTCTTTCGATCCAAAATAGTGCAAAAGCTTGCGGCGCAAAATGCTAATCTCCTCGGAGAGCATCTGGGCATATGCCAGCCCGCGCCTTACCCGGAGTGTTACGAACCCTGCTAGCCTCGACGGGATCGCAGATCGTATCATCAGGTGCGTTAAATCACGTCCTCTATACTGCCGTTTCCGACGAAGCCGCCCCTTTGGTCCTATATGATTGCGCGCCCGGATTCCAAGATGATCTCGCCTCCTGAGGCCGAGGCTGTGCTGGCGGTCACGCGAAACTCGATGCGCGCGAACGGGGGGCAGGCCTCCCCAGTATTCGTCGTGGGATTCGAGAGCGAGACCAACGTCCTTCTTGTTGGACGCAATCCTGTACGCACCAGCCCCGATGGGCGCGGCGAACCAATTGTCCCAGCTGCCTGCCTCGTTGAAGGCAGCACGACTGACGATCTGGGCGCTCCACGCAACTAGCTTTTTCTCGGTCGCCGGGTCAGGAACCCTTGTGGTAATGCGCACGGCGAGAGGATCGATCGCCTCGACTTTCGCGATGTTGTTCTGGTACTGCCATATCGTCAAGTCCAAGTCGGCCATTGCTTTTGATGCAAACCGACGAGCGGGATGCGCAGCGATCCCGATCTTACCTCTTCAAAGGTGACCGCAGCGATAAGAGATAATGATCGGCAAGTGAGATTGCCCGCCGTCGGTAGGCTTATACCCAGCTCGTTTCGGCCGAAGCACGGCTGGCGGCCTATGTTAGATCACTCCGATCGGGATCATCCTTGTTGCCTTCAATAAGATACTCATATCGGTCGCTTCGTATGGCGCTGGAAGAACATTTAATCGGTAACCCATCCGGGATTACATCGACACTGGTTTCAACGAGTACCGGGCTGGATGAAGATATTCGCAGCCGCTGTGCTTCTTGTGGGGTGGGCCTCCGGGCGGTTATCCGGGTCCATCTTCTGTTGTATTTGGCAATCCCGCAGCGCTTTAAGGCTGCAGCGACGGAGTCTTCCGCCTCGAACGCAGCGGCAAGACCCGGAATTCGGTCGATTGGGAAGTAGCTCGTTCCGGTCGTTAAGGGCGAGTCGTTCATGAACGAGACCGATCTGAGCTCAGTGACCAGTGCCATTGGAGCGATGTTCAAATGCTTTGCGATATCTGCTTCGACAGAAGTTTCGCTGATCGAAAGTATTTCCGACTTCAGGGATTTGTTCTGACCAAGTAGTTTATAAGTGAACCTGCGATCACTGTTGAATCTGTCTGCAACCAAATCATCGGCAACAAATGTTCCCACACCATGTTGAACGCGCAAAGCACCCTCGGATTCCAGCACCTTGATGGCATTGCGCACCGTGTGACGATTGACGCCAAATCGTTCTGCCAAAACAAGATCGCCAGGCAAGCGCCCGTCCTCGAACGCACCCGCATCGATATCACTGAGGATCGCCGAGCGAACCACTTCCCAACGCTTCATTGCTGAGCACTTTCTTCGACTCGCATCTGTAACCTTCTCTTTACAGAAAGGCGCAGGAACAACCGCGATGACCTGACCGGCAGTAAACGTCCACTGCTTTGCGCGAGCGGTCCTTATTGGGGTAAAGCAAGAGCACGGCATAACTGATGGTCCGATGGACCGTTCTGCGCAGTTTTTGTCGTGCTCCGGGGACACCTGAACGAGCATTCTTACTAAATTGTGGTTTGACCATTATTATGCAAATGGCGCCAGAAACCCGACTGCCGGCGCGCCCTCGACGAACTCATTAAGCGCTTCCGCACATTCATGACAGACGTTGCTCCATACTTCGCCATGAGCGGTTTACCGCGACATGAATGCAGGTCACGGCTCCCGCCGCCTTAAAGCGCAGAACTTCAACAATCGTGCCAAATTGGCTGGTCGAGCCGAACATAAGCCTTTGTGACTTCTTTTCAGCCACTTAAGCCCGAGGCAAGCATTAGATTGGCTAAACAGCCTGTGTCGTGGACCCGACAAACCCGACAGTATGCATGGGGTAGAGCGCTATGCTTTGACCTTGCTGGAGGGCCGTGGTCGATGGCGACCCTTATCTCCAGCATTGTAACCTTGAACGCTTGGCCTGGTCCACCGAGTTACAACCAACTCTCAGCCGAGTGAGGCGCGCCATGCCGCGGCCCCTACCGCTCTCGAACAGCATAATACGATCGGCGCCGTCATCGAAATGAGCAAGGCAAGGCAGAAGCGGCTGATTGCCGGCTTGTTCGGGGTTTCAAGCGCCAGCCGCTGAAGAGATTGATGCCGACGTATAGCGATCAGGATCAGGATGAGAAGCGCTGACGCAGCCGGAGGAGGCGCGCCACCGGCTGGAGATGATCGTCAGCGGGCTGCGACGCGAGAAGTTCGGCGTGAAGTCCGAGAAGCGAGAAGCTGAGCCGCGAGCAATACAATCTGCCGCTCGCTGGAGACGTTGAGATCGCTCAGGCGTGCTGGACGCGCCCAAGAGGAAGGCCGAGGCGATCATCAAGGGCAAGTCGGGTACCTGCGCGCGTCCTCGCCAGCACAACCGTGGCCGGTTGCCCGCCCATTTGGAGCGTGTGGAACAGGTGATCGAAGCCCGCCTGAGCGCTCATTTCGTCAGTCGCACACTGCGCCGGCCCGGTCACCAGCCGAGGATCATTGCGCCGATCTACTCACCTTTCCGGAACACGGACATGTAGCGCCAAGATGCATTGTCAAACGGACGCTTCTGCCAATCTCCGTGGCGTTCGAGGAGTTCGAGTCCGCTAATTCTTGCGAGTAGATCGAGCTCAGTTGGATAAAAATATCGCATCTTGACTGGCATCGTCCGGCTTCCGGCCGGTGTAATCCAAAGGTCTTGAGAGATAAAAAGCTGCTGATTGCGGTCATGTCTGGCAAATCGGACCATGGCGCGCCGCTCATCGACATGCATGACCGTGGTCCGCTGGTTACCATAGATGCCAGCACCAGAGAAATCAGCAGTATACGGGTAGTTTAAATGTATGACGAACCGTCCGTTCGGCCGCAGAGAGTTTGCGACAGACGCCAGGCAGCCGAGTTGTTGTTCCACAGTCACCATATGTGAAAAGGTGTTATTGATGCAGTACACGAGGTCAAATTGCGTACCTAGATCGAACTGCGCCATGTCGCCAAGGTGTGATGTGATTGCATCTCCACCGCCTTTCGCGCGGAGTGAGGCAAGCATCCTTTCCGAATTATCGAGACCGTGAACAGAAGCTCCTGTCTCGGAAAGCGGCAAAGCAATGTGACCATTTCCGACGCCAAGTTCTAACGCGATGCCGTCCTTTGTGAATGGAGCAAGAAAACTCACCGCTCGATCGATCTCGACGGACTTATTGAGCGCCTCCGCATACTCATCATAAATATCGCTCCATATTTCGCCATACGCGCTATAAGCGTCTTTTATTTGCCCATCATCATTCATGACGCTTTCCTCATTTTCAGTATTGCAAGAGGGGGCACCTCGATTTGCCGAACTGAATGGCACCTATCGCCGCGTGCTGCCTCAAATCATGCTACTCAGCGCGCGAGCAAACTAACCTTCTCTTTGATGAGCCATCGGACGCTCGCTTGCGCTGACCTCGTCCAAGAATATTTGGCTCCAGATTTCAAAAAGAGCGGCGTTCCACGCATAGTGGAAGGTCCGTTTCGGGAAATTTCGTTCGACGTTTTGAGCGAGGATACCGATGTCTTTCGTCCCGGGAAGCCGTTGCGCCGCTACAGCTTGACTGAACGATCACCTCATGATGGTCGGTGTGAAAGTAATCTGCGACCGCGTTCAATTTCCGGGTCGCCGGGGCCGTATCCAACCGTGAATGTCGATAACGGTAAGCCGGGACGAGACCGGCGCAGAAGGGGCGGTGATTGCAGCTGGAATCGATGCCGCCGCCAAGTGAAACACCCACCCGTCCGGTTATATGAACTGCTCGACCGATGGAGTTCTCAAGTAAGCCTAAAAGTTCGGCCGGATTTTGTGCGCCAGTGGGAACATCGTAATCAGCCGGGACGGGCGGCAGCCGTATGTAATTATAGCCTGAGGCCCCGAACGTTTCCACATACCCACTCACTACAGGCATCATCATTGCCTCCTTCATTAAACAGAGGCTGAACGCCCGTTCGAAGAAAATCAATAGAAAAATTGAAGTTATTTTCCTGTATAATTAAATTACATTTATGCAACAAATTATTATACCAAACGTAATACGAGTAACATATTTGTAATATATATTTGCAAATATGTGGTGTATGACAGTCATAGTCTGCCCCGGCCGATTGGCTCCCGCAGCCCTGGCTGCCATACCGCTCCTGTGGCGGCAGCGGTGTCACAACGTCGAAACCGATGCGAACAAGGTCGGTCCGACGTTGAAGGGCGGCATTGGTCGGACCACCGGACCGCGCCGGGGTATTCCTATTCGCAGGCGATGAAGGCTGAGGGCGCCGGCCTCGTCTGGGACGGAACGAACCTGGCGGAATACCTAGCCGACCCCGGCCTGAAGAATCCTGACGACGTCAAGAACGTCATTGCCTATCTGAAAAGCATCCCCCAAATAGAGCAGACATGGAAAACGCGGTACCACTCACGAACGAAAACTGCGCCGCAGCTACGGAGAGAAAGGGTATTCCCGTCGACATCGCCGCCGCCAAGGCAGTCGCGATTGCCAGGACCGTGGCGGAGACCGAGCGCGTTCCGCTGATGGACGCCACCGGACGCGTCCTTGCCGGGGAACTCAACGCCGCGATCGACCTTCCGCCCTTCGACAACTCCGCCATGGATGGTTATGCGGTCAGGACCGCCCACCTGACCGGGGCAGGTCCGTGGGAGCTGTCGGTCGGCGGCCGGGTCGCAGCAGGCGAGGTCCATAGCGGACAATACTCCATTCCAATGAAGCAATCCGCATCTTCACGGGCACTCCCGTGCCTTCCGGGTTCGACGCCGTCGTCATGCAGGAACATTGCGAGCGTGCGGGCGACCGTATCTCGTCACGAGACTGCCCAGGCGGGGAGAAAACGTGCGCCACGCCGGCGAGGATGTCCGGGCCGGGAACCTCCTTATGGGCGCTGGCGACCGGCTGTCGCCGCAGCGGCTGGCGCTTCTGGCGGGACAGGGCCTGGACGCAGTCGAAGCACTTCGGAAGGTCCGCATCGGCCTGATCTCGACCGGTTCCGAGCTACGTGAGCCCGGCGAGCCGCTAGGGCATGGCCAGATCTACAATTCCAACCGCGTCATGATCCGACCATGATCGGGCTTGCCATAGGCGGAGATCGTCGACTACGGGATCATTCCAGATCGGCGGGACGCGCTGGCCGAAGCGTTCGGGGAAGCGGCCCCCAGGTGCGACGTCCTAGTCACGACAGGCGGTGTCTCGGCGGGCGAAGAAGATCACGTGGTGTCCGCTCTTGGGTGCCACGGCGGTTCGCTGGACGTGCTGAAGGTCGCGATGCGGCCGGGAAAGCCCATCAAGATCGGAATGATCGGGCCGATGCTGTTCGCGGGGCTTCCGGGCAATCCCAACGCGGCGCTCGTGACCTTCCGGCAGATAGCGCTGCCAGCGATCCGGAGGATCGCCGGCCTGCGCAGACTGAGGCCGGACTGGTCCCATCAGTTCGAAGACAGGGATTCCAAGCTCAGCAGCAGGCCACCCTCGATCGAAACAACATCTGGCGGCAGCATTGCAATGGCGTCGGCCAGGGACATTGCCATCAGGCTTGCCGACGACTCGCGACCGAGCATTTCCAGCAGGGGCCGTCCGGACTCGTCCAGCCCCGTTATCCTGACCGGAACGCATTCAGTCCGTCCAAGGCGCTTTTCGTAAGTGAATCCTGCTGCCGGGATCCTTGCGTATGCATGGCGTCGCAGAAACGCGATGGCCGGTTGATCGAGGCGAAAGCGGAAAACTTCTGTAATGGTCGCTGGTTTCGTAGCGACGTATACATTATCGAAGAGTTTAAAGACAAGGTTTGGATACCATTCATGTCTAGATCGATGAAATTTGCAGCTACGGGTGATGCCATAGTCACTCGGGCCCGCTTGCAATCCGAGGCGCCGACGAACCTACAGGCCGTGATTGCAGTCGCAGACGCCCGGCTAACAAATTTGGAGATTGTTGCCGCTAGCCGTAATGCCTTCGCATCTGCTGAAAGCGGGGGCACTTGGATGAAGGCTAGCCGCAAGGCCATCCGAGCTATGATACAGCATTTTGGGTTCAACCTTGTTTCCTGGGCAAACAACCACGCTATGGACTATTCCTACCGCGGCCTCGAAGAGACGGCAGAATTGCTCAATGAAATGGGCGTTGTTCATGCTGGAGTCGGGGCTGACTTGAGGCAGGCGAGCCGGCCGCGATATCTTGATTCAAGCAATGGACGAGTTGCACTGATTGCGGCCACATCCACATTCTTTGAATCACATCGGGCTGGCCCTGCCGGAGCAGAAATCGTCGGGAGGCCAGGTGTGAACCCGCTTCGCTACAACACGGTATACGGCCTTGAACAGAACCAGATGGAATCTCTTAGAGAAATCGCGGAAATCTCAAAGGTGAATTTTGAACGGGAATGGTTTGCTAACCAGGGTTTCGGGACAAAGTCAGCACCCGAAATCTTGCCGTTTGGTCCCCTCAATTTTACGGCCTCACCGAAGCCAGGTCCAAGGACGACTCCCAATCCCGAAGACTTGAATCGAATTATCGCATCGGTGTGCGAGGCCAGACGACAGGCGGACTATGTTGTTGTGTCACTGCATTCTCATGAGCTGCAGTGGAATGACCCATGCGGACCAGCGGAGTTTTTGGTTGATGCTGCACACGCCATGATTGAGGCCGGAGCCCATGTAGTTGTATGTCATGGATCGCATGAGCTGAGAGGGATAGAAATCTACCGTCAGAAGCCGATATTCTACAGTCTCGGGAATTTCATGTTCGAGTATTTTAGCATCGACGAATTTCCGCAGGAGTTTTATGATTTTCTTGATCTGCCGGTTGGTTCGTCGCCCGCAGAAGCTCTCGATAAACGCACTGCGATGGAAACAAAGGGGTTTACAAAAATTCCGGGAGTATGGCGATCGTTTGTACCAGTATGCGATTTCTCAGGGGAAGATTTGACAAAAATACTGATCTATCCGATTGATCTTGGTCGGGACAAGCCGCGTGCTCGTCGGGGGACGCCGAGCCTAGGAGACACGGATGCGATACGGACCGAATTGACTGACCTATCGGCGGCACTTGGAACAAAAATTCGATGGTCGACGTCTTGCGGTGCAGTGGATTTGTCATCGATTCCATGAACCGTGGTTTTGTGCGGCAATGCCCGACGGCTTCAGGTATCTTTGATCATGCCATTGATCCCAAACCCTGCCACCGCCGGAGCCGGCATTGCGCCATAGAAGGCATGTCCTTTGAACTCGCGGAATCAGTGACCAGCGACCGCGGTCGCCCGAACATCGGCCAGGCGTGGTCGATGTCACTTGCGGTGAGCCAGGCCTCCTTCGGGCACATGGCGAACTTTGACCTGATGGAGTGGAGGACCTCGCTCCCGGCACCTGATTGAACTTTGAAGGGCGTCGTTCATAGCCTATCGCTCTGCTTCGCCAGTTGCCTCTTCCTCAAGCTGTCGTCAAAGCGCTCCGTAAGCGCGCGGTTCTGTCGCAAACCTGGAAATGGGGTTGTGAACGGCCATTTCGGCCTGTCCGTCAGGCAGCGAGGATATCGAATTGCTCAGCGATCGACNCNTGCGCATCATGTGGATCATCTCGATGCCGGAGAGGATAACCACGGCGCTCGCCTGCGACTTGAAGCCGAGCATGGCTCGAATGCGGCGCTTGATACGCCGGTGATCCTGTTCGATCCGATTGTTGAGATACCGGCTATTGCGGATGCGGATCGGCTTCAGCGGTCGCCGCGATCGCTGCCGCAGCCGGCTTTCAGCGTCGCAGGAAAGGATCGCCTCGTAATTGGTCTGGCTGCCGTCGATGACGATGCGCTCCGGCCGGCCATGGCGCGTCAGCGCCTTGCGGAGGANAAGCGTTTGGCCGCCACCAGGTCACGGTTTTCGCTGAAGAAGAACTCGACCGTGTCGCCGAGGCTGTCGATGGCGCGGTAGAGATACATCCATTGGCCGCGGACCTTGATGTACGTCTCGTCCATATGCCACTTGCTGCCGACCGCACGCTTGCGCCGGTTGAAGCGCTCCAGCAGCTGCGGCGAGAAGTGGGCGACCCAGCGATGCACGGTGGAGTGGTCGACCTTCAAGCCGCGTTCGGCCATCATCTCTTCCAGATCGCGCAGGCTCAGATTGTAGGCCAGGTACCAGCGCACGCACAGCAGGATCACCGACTGGTCGAAATGGCGGCCCTTGAACATCACGTGCTCCTCCACAGCTGAGGAGTGTTTCTTG
>NZ_AYWU01000042.1:0-109548 GCF_000502375.1 Mesorhizobium sp. L48C026A00
GCGCAGCGTGAGCGTCTTCAGACCGCGCAGTATCAGGAAGGCTGACATGGGCGAGAGCGCTGCGCCGGTGATGTAGCGCAGGCCTGTTTCGTGCAGCGTGCGGAGCGTTTGCGCGTCGCCGAGAAGCGCCCCGCCAAGGGCATCGCCATGACCGTTGATGTACTTGGTCAGCGAGTGGAGCACGATGTCGGCCCCATGTTCGAGCGGGCGCTGGAGCGCGGGCGAGGCGAATGTGCTGTCCACTGCAACCTTTACACCGCGCGCATGGGCGCGCTCGGCAATGGCAGCGATGTCGAGGATGCGGCTCAGCGGATTCACCGGCGTCTCGAAGAAAACCAGCCGGGTCCGCTCGGTGATCGCGGCGTCGAGATTGTGAGGATCGGACAGGTCGACCGCGACGACCTTGATGCCGAAGCGGGGGGCCGCCTGTTCGACCATGGCAAGCGTGTTCGCATAAAGTGTCTTGTGGACGATGAGTTCATCGCCTTGGGACAGGAGCGACAGGATCAGTGTGCCGAAAGCCGCCATCCCCGAGGCAACAACCAGCCCCGCCTCGGCTCCTTCCAGATTGGCGAGCCGTTGCTCGAGGATCTCCGTCGTCGGATTGTATTCGCGCGCATAGAGCCTTCCGCCAAGCGCGGCGGCGGCCTCGTTCGCTGCCACGCTTTCGAATCCATAGGTCGAGGTCAAGAAGACTGGCGGCTGAACGGCATTGGAAAAGCCGGCCGGATCGTAGCCATGATGGATCGCCCGGGTGGCGAAGCCGAGACCGGTCTTGTTGAGCGACCGTGCGGGAGCATCGGTTTCGGATTGATATTTGTGGGTCATTCGGCCTCTGAGATCTTTCTTGGGTTCCGAAAAGATTGACGGCAAACTGGCCGATGTGAAATATCCAGTTGGCGATGAAAGAGATGGTCCAGTCTTCAAGTGCCGGTTCTGCAGGTCGCACGCAAGCGATGGGTGCACGCCAGATCTACGAGGCTCTTCGCGAGCAGATCCTCGGAAGTGTCTACGAAACCGGCAGTCANGCGATGGGTGCACGCCAGATCTACGAGGCTCTTCGCGAGCAGATCCTCGGAAGTGTCTACGAAACCGGCAGTCAGCTGCCGTCCTCCCGAGGCCTCGCAAATGACCTTGGGGTTTCGCGAACGACGGTGACGGTCGCCTATGAGCAACTGGCTGCGGAAGGTTTCATCGAAGTCCGTCAAGGCGCACGACCTCGCGTTGTGTCTTCGTTGATCGGCCCTGAGACAAGCCGCATTTCCGCGAAACGGGTCGGCCAGGTTCTTCTGTCCGCCTATGGGGGACGACTGCGCGCCACACCGCCCTGGCCAGATTATCTGCCGAACGCGCTAAAGGTCGATTTCCGCTATGGTGACCTGGCGCCGTCGGATTTCCCTGCATTGATCTGGAAACGCGCGATGAACGAGGCGATGGCGCAGCGCCCGTTGCGTCTTGCCTATGACGATCCTCGCGGCTCGCGCCGGCTGCGCCAAGCGTTGCAGGGCTATCTCTGGCGCGCCCGAACCGTGAGCTGCGACCTCGAGCAGATCATCATCGTCAACGGTTCGCAGCAGGGCCTCGACCTGTGCGCGCGCCTGCTTCTCGATCCCGCCGACAGCTTCGTCATAGAGGATCCGTGCTACAGGATGGCGCGTCAGGTCTTTGCCAGCACAGGCGCCTCGCCCATCCCGGTCATCGTCGACGAAGACGGGATGAAGACCGAGTTGCTGGCGGGGATCGGGGCACGACTGGCTTATGTCACGCCATCGCATCAGTTTCCGCTGGGCGGCGTCATGCCGATTGCGCGCCGCCACCAACTCTTGGAATGGGCGCGGCACAACAACGCCTATGTGATCGAGGACGACTACGACAGCGAATATCGCTACGACATCAATCCGGTTCCACCGCTGCACAGTCTCGAGGACCACGGGGCTGTCATCTATCTCGGCACGATCTCCAAGACGCTCTCGCCAATGCTGCGCATCGGCTACCTCGTCGTCCCGCCCGAATTGCAGGAGGTCTTCGCAACCGCCAAACAATTCGCGGACCGGCATTCGCCGGTGGCTGAACAGGAAGCTCTGGCATCTTTGATCGAGAGCGGCGGCTACGAAAGCCATGTGCGCCGTGTGCGCAGGCTGAACGGCGAGCGTCGGGAAACGTTGTTGTGCGCCTTACAGCGCAGCTTCGGCGATCGCATCACTGTCCAGGGAGCAGATGCGGGACTGCACGTCGCCGTTTGGTTCAATGACCTGCCACGATCGCGGGAAACGGCCTTGGTCGAATCCGCCCGAGACGCTGGCCTGGGGCTACACCTGATCTCGCCGCTCTACGAACCGCTATCGGACGAAGGCCGCACCGATCGCGTCGGTCTTGTCATGGGCTATGCCGCCTTGAGCATTAGGCAGATCGGGAAGGGCGTTGAGGTCCTGCGAGAGGTTGTCAAGCAGGTGCAAGACGCGATGCCGGGGCGGGATAACTGAGACAGGGGGACGTCGAAAGCTGGCGCTGAAAACGGTCCGAAGGCCCCCCGTATTTCTTTGCAACAGCCAACTGGACCGGGAAAACGCCATGCAACTGGCGCTGTTGATCAGGCCAGTTTTGCAGCAGATTTCCACGAGACGAATTTCCGAGAGCGATGATGACCTGGCGAGGAAAGCTAATTCACATCCATATCGCGCCGGCTGCCTCCTACGAAATGGAGGAGCTGGCGGAGGCGCAGCTCGTTGCCGGGCGCGGGATTGTCGGCGACCGCTACTACCTGGGAACGGGGACCTATTCCGCGCGTCCCGACGTTCGCGAGGTGACACTGATCGAAGCCGAAGTTCTGGACGCCATCGCGCAGGGCGAACCCAAGATACCGGGCTTCAAGGCCAAGCTCACGCCCGAAGATCACCGGCGCAATCTGACGACACGAGGCGCTCCGCTAGGCCATCTTGTCGGCAAACGCTTCCGGGTCGGAGAAACTGTCCTGAGGGCCGCCCGGATGAATTTCCCGTGCAAGTATATCGAGGAATTGCTGGGGCTGCCGGGCCTTTACGAGGGGCTTCTGAACCGCTCCGGCCTGAACTGCGCGATCGAGGTCGGGGGCGTGATCCGCCCCGGTGATCTGATCTTGCCCATCGACGAGTGAAACGCCATGGCCTCACCCCGCATCATCATGAAGCTGACCGTGACCGCCGTCCGCAAGGAGCCGGGCGACGTGCTGGTCATCGACCTGAAACACCCGCGCAAACCTGTGCTGCCGCCGTTCGAGGCGGGTTCTCACGTCGATGTCCATCTGCCTGAAGGGAAGGTGCGTCAGTATTCTCTTTGCGGCGACCCGACCGAGCTCAGCCGCTACACCATCGCGGTGAAGCGCGAGAATGACGGCCGTGGCGGCTCGGCGTGGATCCACGAAACCATTGCCGTCGGCTCCACACTGCCTGTCTCCGCGCCACGCAACCATTTTGCGCTCACGCCAGGCGAGGGGCCGACTTTGCTGCTGGCAGGGGGGATCGGGATCACCCCGGTTCTGGCCATGGCGCGCGCGCTCACCCGGCAGGCCAAGCCCTTCGAGTTGCACTATTTCACCCGCAGCCGGGCGCTCACGCCACTCTTGCCGGTGATCGAGGGCGATCTTCCTGGCGGCAATGTTCGGCTTCATTTCGACGACGAGACGGCGACCCGGCAGGACATCGCCGCCCTGTTGGCGAACCATTCGGCCGAGGCGCAGGCTTACTATTGCGGGCCGCCTGGGTTCATGGCGGCTGTGGGGCGCGCGGCTGAACACTGGCCCGAGGGCACAGTTCATTTCGAAACTTTCCAGCCTCCCGAGTTTGATGGCGCGCCACCGGAACCATTCATCATAGAACTCCGTGCGGGCAGGGTGGTTGAGGTTTCGGCGGAGACCACGGCGCTCGCCGCCCTGCGTGCGGCCGGGGTGCCGTTGTTGGCCTCGTGTGAGAACGGGGTGTGCGGGACCTGCGAATGCGCAATGCTGGCGGGACAGCCGATCCATCGGGATTCCGTCCTATCCAAGGACGCACGCGGCCACCGCTTCATCCCCTGCGTGTCACGCGCGACGGGTGTGTTGAAACTCGATCTTTGACCATTTGGGCGGGGTCCCGTGAGACCGGCAGCTGATTTGCGGGAAACTGAATGACGAGGAAACTGGAATATCTGAACGAGATCGAGCGCTGCGTCTCCTGGCTCGCAGCCTGGACGATCCACCACGCCAACCACGTCCGCGAGGGCGATGAGATCAAGGTCGGGGGGCATCAGGCCTCGTCCGCGTCGCTGAGCACCATCATGACCGCGCTCTACGGTTCGGTCCTGCGCCCGCAGGATCGGGTGGCGGTCAAACCCCATGCGGCGCCGATCTTCCACGCACTTCAGTATCTGGCGGGCAACCAGACCCACGAAAAGCTCATGAACTTCCGCGGCTACAAGGGCGCGCAGAGCTACCCTTCGCGGACGAAGGATGTCGACGATGTCGACTTCTCGACCGGGTCGGTGGGTCTCGGCGTTGCTCAGACGCTGTTCTCGTCGCTGGTGCAGGACTACGTCTCGGGTCACGGCTGGATGAAGGAGCGTGCCGAGGGCCGAATGGTCAGCCTGATCGGCGACGCCGAGATGGATGAGGGCAACATCTACGAGGCCCTGATCGAAGGCTGGAAGCACGGGCTCAGGAACTGCTGGTGGGTGGTCGACTACAATCGCCAGTCGCTCGACGCCGTGATCCGGGAGGGCCTCTGGCAGCGGTTCGAGCAGATTTTTCGCAACTTCGGCTGGGATGTGATGGTCCTGCGCCACGGCGCTCTGCAAGAGGCTGCCTTTGCCGAGCCGGGGGGCGAGAAGCTGCGCGAGTGGATAGAGCGCTGTCCGAACCAGCTCTATTCGGCGCTGACCTTTCAAGGGGGTGCTGCCTGGCGCAAGCGGCTGCTCGACGAGATCGGAGACCAAGGGCCGGTCACCACTCTGATCGAACGCCGCTCCGACGACGAGTTGCAGGCGTTGATGACGAACCTTGGCGGGCATGACATGCCGAGCCTCCTCGGAGCCTTCGAGGCGGCGTCCAGGCATGACCGTCCCGTCTGCTTCATCTGTTACACCATCAAGGGCTACGGTCTGCCGCTTGCCGGACACAAGGACAACCACGCGGGGCAGATGACGCCCACGCAGATGGAAGACTACCGCCTGCAGATGGGCGTCAAGCGGGGTGAGGAGTGGGACAAATGGGCGGCCGCCACCTTGCCGGAAGCGGAACTTGACGCCTTCTTCGCAAAGGCGCCGTTTTTCAGTGAGGGGCGTAGGAGGCTGTCGGCGCCGTCGGTGCCGGTGCCCGAAACCCTTCCGTCACCGGGGCAGCCCGGCAAGCCGCTCTCGACCCAGATGGGCTTCGGCCAGATCCTGAACGACATCGCACGCGAGCGCAGTCTGCTTGCCGACCGCATTGTCACCACCTCGCCCGATGTGACGGTCTCGACCAATCTCGGTGGCTGGGTCAACCGGCGCGGCCTTTTCGCCCGGGAGACCATGGCGGACACCTTCAAGGCCGAACGCATCCCCTCCACCTACAGTTGGGAGTTCGGACCGAAGGGGCAGCACCTCGAGCTCGGGATCGCCGAGTCGAACCTGATGATCATGCTCGGGGCGCTCGGACTATCGCATTCGATCAACGGCGTCCGTCTGCTGCCGATCGGGACGGTCTACGACCCGTTCATCTATCGTTCCGCCGATCAACTGAATTATGCCTGCTACCAGGACGCGCGTTTCATGCTGGTCGCCACGCCCTCCGGCGTGACGCTGGCGCCGGAGGGCGGGGCGCACCAATCGATAGGCACCCCGCTGATCGGCATGGCGCAGGATGGGCTTTGCGCCTTCGAACCGGCCTTCGTCGACGAGCTGTCCGTGATCATGCGCTTCGCGTTCGATTACATGCAGCGCAACGGCGAAGGAGATCCGGACGAGACGACATGGCTGCGTGATCAGACCGGAGGGTCGGTCTATCTGCGCTTGTCCACCCGGCCGCTCGAGCAGCCGCTGCGCGACATGAGGCCGGACCTGGCACGGGATATCGTCAATGGCGCCTACTGGCTGCGACCGCCTGGGCCGAACGCCAGCGTGGTGATCGCTTATCAAGGCGTTGTCGCGCCGGAGGCGATTGCAGCGACGGGGCTTCTGGCAGAGGACCGGCGCGACGTCGGGCTGATGGCAATCACGTCAGCCGACCGGCTGAACGCGGGCTGGCAGGCAGCGGAGCGTGCCCGCCAGCGCGGAACGACCGGCGCCCTTAGCCACGTCGAGCGGATGCTGGCGCCGCTGTCGCGAGATTGCGGGATCGTTACCGCAATTGATGGTCACCCGGCGACGCTTGCGTGGATCGGCGGCGTGAACGGGCATCGCGTCAAGGCGCTTGGGGTCGAGCACTTTGGTCAGACCGGCACGATTGCGGACCTCTACCGTCACCACGGCCTAGACACCAACGCCATCGTACATGCGGCACAGGCGGTCAGTGCGGGACCGGCTATTCGCTACCGGAAGGCGCTGCCCTGACCATGACCTACCGGATGGTCCGTGGCCGGTACGGATCGGCTGGTTCCACGGGCGTTCCGGTTCGAATGCTCGATATCAAGCGGCAAAAGGAGGCATTCATGAGTATCGCGCCCGATGAGCATGAGAAGGTGATGACGTTCGACGACATCGAGCTCAGCCCGCAGAAAGAGATCGTCCGGGTGTTCTACAAGGACATGTGGGATCACGCGGCCGTCGACTTGATCCCGGCAATCTTTCATGAGGGGTTCACTTTCCGCGGGTCGCTCGGCCCGGTTCTCGTGGGGCACAGTGCGTTCGCTGACTATGTCAGATGGGTGACAAGCTCTCTCGATCACTACACATCCGACATCCTGGAAATGGTCGGGGAGGGAAATCGGGTCGCAGCGAAGCTCCGCTTCCACGGAATCCATCGCCGTCCGCTGTTCGGTCGCGCCCCCACCGGTCGGCACGTGTGGTGGTACGGCATGCCGATCTTCACATTCGAGGACGGCAAGGTGAGAGACCTCTGGGTGCTGGGCGACATTCACGGGCTGATTAGCCGGATCGACGGCATCGCGTACGAGCAACCGGAGTTCCGCGCGGCGTCGACCGGGGCGGACCCTTCAACCGCGTCATCACGTAGTCCCAGGGATCGATGAAGATGCGCCGGCTCATCGTCTGTGGAGCAATTGCCGTTCAGCAGGAACCACGGCCCGCAATGGGGCGGGTGGACACGCATCCGCGATTTGCCCCACGCATCCTGCGGTGTTCCACGCATGAGAGTGATGGCTGCAGGTCTCGCTGCCGTCGCATTCGGTGCGGGCGACTTTCTTGGCGGTGCCGCCCGGGGTGCCGAAGCCACGCGTCTTGCCCGTGCGGCCTCAGCATTGCCGCCGTGGCCAGCCTTCTCGATGGAATTGCAAACCTGTTGCTGATGGTCTTTCGCCACCGAGGATTGGCCGAAACCGCGGCCGTCGCCTCGCTCTATCCGGTCGCGACGATCGTGCTGGCCATTAAGGTTCTGCGCGAGCGGCCTTCAGTGACACAGGGAATCGGTCTGCTTTTGGCCATTCCTGCCGTCTTCCCTCTCAGATCCACCTAAGGAGGTGCTCCATGCAACTCGAAACCAAAGCGATACATGCGGGTCGGGGTGTCGATCCTTTCACCGGCGCCGTCACGACCCCCTTCCATCCCAGTACGACCTTCGAACGGAGTGCGGACGGTGGCTACCCGTCGGGCTATGACCAGGGATGCCAACCCGACGCGGAACGCCTTCGAAACGGCGATGGCCGCGCTTGAAGGAGGTCACGCCGCTGTCGCCTTCTCGTCTGGCATGGGCGCCATTACGGCGGTGTTCTAGGCGCACCCCCGCAAGGGCAATCGCATTGTCGTGCCGGACGACATGTATTTCGGCATCCGATCGCTGATTGACGAAACCGATATCGGAAGCCGGTTCGATTTCGTCGCCGTCGACATGCGCGACCTGGACGCGCTGCGCACGGCCGTGGGTGCCGCCCCCACGGGCCTCGTGTGGATCGAGACCCCCTCGAACCCGCTGGAGCTTGATAACATGCGGAGCGTGGTTCGGGAGCGCCACGACACCCCGCGCGGGCAATTGCGGTGTCGTGCGTTACGGCTTTTGGCAACGAATGCCTAGCACCAGCCTTGCCGGAGTTTTTGCGAAGATTTCACCAGCTAGACATCTCACTTGATGTCGGCAACCGCTTGGTTGATCTTATCGAAGAGCATTACGATGTTGCGATTCGAGTCGGTCCATTAAGCGATTCAACTATGATCGCACAGAAGATATTTACGCAAAAAATAGTATTTGTCGCCTCTCCCGGCTTTTGCCGAAGGTCTGGGGTGCCCAAATGACTCGACGAAACCAGAAACTACCCATCGGTCGCGCAAGTCAGCGGAGAATGGGGACGAACACACCAGTTTAGATATTTAGGTGAAATCATCAATTTCGAAGTTTTGCAACACTTTACGATGAACTCCGCGCGGGCAGTGAAAAATGCTTGCCTGACCGGATATGGCTATTCATTGCCAGGGGATTTTTTGGTTGCAGAGGACATTGCGGAAAACCGTCTGGTGCATCTGCTGCCAGACTACGAACCCGTGGAGCAACCAATCTACGCCTTTTATGCACAACCACGCCATACACCGCAGAAGATGCGAGTGTTCATCGACTACTTGACTGAGATTTTCGGGCGTTGAATCCTGCCAGGATCGTTTGTCCCAGCTATCGTGCAGCCTCCCGAGTTCGGGCGAGCGCCCAGCGACAACGCCAGCCGCACGCCCGCCCGGGAAGCGCACGCGGTGGATCGGATCGTTGGCGCGCGTAGCGCCAACATCTCGGGCGAGGGGCTCGATGTGATCGACGCGCCACATCGGCAGCGTCAGCAATTGTTGTTCGGACATAGTGGCACTTCACTCTCTAAGCGATGGTAGCCGAACGACAATCACGAACCGAACAGAACCGGTGGGCCGCCCGAACGCCCCACAAAACCTCATCCTCTCGATCACCTCTTATTTGTCGCCGCATGCAGATTGTGCCTGTTCGCCAACGGCCGGAAAAGGGGTGATCGACCAATCGATCAAGTCGACGGCGCGCTGAAGGGTGGCCTCGGTTTCAGCAAGGCCGGGTGAAGTGGCAATGACATGTCCAATCCAGTCTCGGAAATCGCCCTTCCTGACGATCGGCGTCTTGGGTTCAACATTCAATTTGACCTCGGCGACACCTGGTATAGCAGCTGCCTGAGTTTCGCCACCGATCCAGTCGAGGGTGCCATCTTGATCAGGAAGCAGGAACCGCGCGGCCGCAGTGTGCGAATGCTTTTTGCGCAGATTCCATTCCTCGCCAATGACAAGCTTGATGTGCTCGGTGACGAGATCGATACCGTAAGCCAACTGGACCAGTTGAGGGTCGGGCGCGCCACTAAGACGCGGATTGACTTCAATGACGACTGGACCGCGTTTCGTGCACCGGAGTTCAATGTTCGTTGGCCCCCAGCCAAGGCCGAGAGCTCGCAAACAGCTCAGCGAAACATCGGCGATGCGCTCACGCTCCTCTTCAGTCAGCAGGGCCGGATAGGTCACCTCACGAATAACGAAATGCGGGAGGGGACCAAAGTCATTGGCGCAAATCGCAACGACCTCGTTTCCCATAATATTGGTACTATAGAACGGGCCCTGTGCGAATTCTTCGACGAGTATTTTCGGCGCAGACCGCCATATGTGCTTTCCGCCCAACAGATAAGTCGTATGTTCGGCTACGTCTTCGACGCTGCAGCACAATCGGACACCGATGCTGCCGCTGCCTACTGCTGGCTTAAGAATCACGGGCAGGCCGATCTCCGCAGCCGAGCTTTCTACCTCCGCCGCATTCGTTGCCAACCGATAAGCAGGTATTGGGACGCCGGCCTGCGCGAGGAGCTGGCGTTGATTGAATTTATCGCAGCTTCGTTCAATCGATTCAGGGTTCGGTCCCGGTAGATCGAAATGCCGGCAAAGCTTGCAAACTGTCGCATAGACCGACTCGTGGTCCCCCGCAAAGCCAGTAATGCCAGCAATGTCGTGGGTCGCACGCAGCCGGGAACATTCGCGGATCAACGCATCGAGATTGTCAGTATCGACACGGATTGCCTCAACGTTTTCCGCCGCAAGATAGTCGTACCGAGCTGGATCAGCCGCCAGAGTAATTGGATGAAGACCAAGACACTGAGCCGCTTGGACGTATAGAAGACCAGTACCCCTATGACCTTCAACCAAGATGAGCGCTCTTCTTACCATTGCTGTTAACCCGATGTTGCGTGCTGTGCGGCGGTACGAGGGTAGTCGGCATCACTTTTGTTGGCCGTGCCGGACGTCAGACTTCCGGTGAACGTACCATTATCACGACTGGCGGTCGTAAAGATCTTGTAAATTGATTTGAAGGATTTGTTGCAGCGTTTTGATTACCGGCGGTGTCGTACAGAGCGTCTCAACGAACGTCGGAGGCTTGCCCCGTTCAAGCGAGGTTAGGTGATTGGTGTGTGATCTCGTGGCAATCAAAGTCTGCTAGCGCCTAAAGGCTTCTTCCTTGCCGTGAGTTTGCGCTCCGCGCCGGAGCGCGGCTCTTCGCTGAGCGCTGTCTCCACTCATTTCCACGAAGCGGCAGGCAGCCGGGCCTCGCCTGCAGCATCGAACTGCTTGTCGACCATCAACAGCCTGCCCACTCTTCAACCCACCCAACCCGTCAAATCCTCAGTGCAGAGGTACTAGCGGATATCAGCTCTTTAATGGCATACGACATCCTGCATCTCCTCGACGGGATGGACGCCGGCATCGCCGTAGCATGGTGGGTGCGCTCCCGGGTTTATTATTGAAAAATGGCTCAACCCTTGCGGTCTGCCCGGCTGACACAATCAGGTCTGAGGCTGCGCCGCCCTGTCATTCCCAGCATTTTGCCTTAGGCAGCCTTGCCAAGATTGTCCCGCAGCAGAACCTGCCTGAGCGCATCGACGAACGTCCGAATATCTGTCGTGCTATGGGCGGGCGTAACCGTCACCCTGAACCGCTCGGTTCCCGCTGGAACACTCGGCGCCAGAATTGGCTGAACGTATATCCCATGCTGATCTAAAAGCTGACGGGACGCTTCCTTGCAACGGAATGGATCACCAATAAGCACAGGAATGATGTGGCTTTCAGTCGGCATGACCGGGATGCCCGCCTCTTTCAGCAATCCAATTAAAAGGTTCGTTTGCCGGCGCAGAGCAATTCGTTCTGAATCTGAATCGCGAAGATGGCGGAGCGCAGCCAGCGCACCAGCCGCCACCGCTGGCGCAAGCGCCGTGGTGAAAATGAAACCGCTCGAGAAGCTTCGTATGCTGTCAACAATGGAAGCCGGTCCGGTCACATAACCCCCCATCGAGCCGAACGCTTTACCCAGCGTCCCTTCGATGATGGTTGGACGATTCATGATGCCAAGTTCCGCGGCAATGCCGGCGCCTTTCGGACCGTACATTCCCGATGCATGAACTTCATCCAGAAACGTCATTGCGCCAAATTCGTCCGCCATGTCACAGATATCTTTGATCGGTGAAATGTCACCGTCCATTGAATATACCGATTCAAAAACAACGATCTTGGGTCTTGCAGGATTTACACTGCCCAGAAGTTCCCGCAAATGCGCAACATCGTTATGCCGGAAGACGCGCTTTTCCGCCCGGCTGTTGCGGCATCCACTGATAATCGAAGCATGGTTGTGCGCGTCAGAAAATATAACTGTGTTCGGCATCAACGATGCTAATGTACTCAATGATGAATCGTTTGAGCTGAAGCCGGAAACAAAAATCAATCCTGCTTCCTTATTGTGAAAATCTGCAAGCTCCCGCTCCAGCAAGACATGATAATGGTTGGTGCCACCAATGTTGCGGGATCCTCCCGATCCTGCGCCGTTTGCATCGATGGCGCGCTTCATTGCCGATAACACTTTGGGGTGCTGCCCCATGCCGAGATAATCATTAGTGCACCAAATGGTTATCTCTTTTCGGCCGTCGGGCCCATTGAGCCAGGCCTTTGGGAAGTTGCCAGACTGACGCTCCAGATCGGCAAATTCACGATAGTCGCCGCGGCCTTTGAGTTGCTCGATTCTTTCGGCGAAATATTGCACATAGTCCAAATCAATCTCCTGTTGGGAAGCCGTTTTTCGGCGCGCTGAGTGCTGCTTCACAGTGCACGTGCACGCCGCCAACGCCCGTTGCATCCCTCAACAAGCACCAGCAAAATTGGATTTCGACTACCCCGCTTGATCTTGCCGGGGTTTCGACCGTCCTAATTAATTGAATAACAAGCCCCAAATTCAAGTGAAGAGAATGTTAACTCTATTTGTTACTGAAATGTCTAAAATTATATAATGCCGCAATGTATTTCATAATTCTGGCCCGTCGTCCGATTCCTCTCACGGCGTTATCAGTATCGCGCTCGGCGGGCTTCGGGCCCGAAAGCCGCAATACGCGAGGGCCGCGTCTTGTCGCGCAACAGCCGTTGAAGCCTTCGGCGGCGAAGCGCTCTGCCAACGCCATATGCAGCTCTTGGACTTGCCGGTCTGCCGGTTCAGTGTCGACGGTGCCGACGTCATCGTCGGTCCAGCCGGTTCGGAGCCGCCTCAAGAATATGGAAACTTCTGTCATCAGACATAGGCGCAGACATAGAAATTGACACCGTAAGCTCCCCCGGCTCCTTCAGTGTCATCATCTCTCGCCCATCATCTCATGCCACGCAGATGAGATCGCGCCTGCTTCTGTTGTCCAATTCCATTGTCAGGATCAGAATCGGAAAGGGGTTACTTGATTTTCATATGTCTGAAATAATCCGTTCATAGATAATTATGAAAGTTTATTTGTTTGTTGCAAATGATTAACATTATATGTACTTGTCTACCACTCAATCAGGAAATATAGTTGGCATGTTATATCTTGTAAAACGTCTATTGGACATTTCCGTAGAGCTGCAACAGAGACGAGGAGAATTCCCATGGGCGCTATGAAGATGCAGCCCGATGAGATGGGCAGCCTGTCCGGGCGGATTTACAACAAGGTGCGGGAAGGCCTGATCATCGGCAATTTCGCGCCGGGCGATCGTCTCCTCATGCAGGATCTTGCTGAGCAGCTCGGAACCAGCATTACGCCGGTGCGCGAAGCTTGTCTGCGGCTCGTCAGCGAGCAGGCACTCGAATTGCGCTCCGGCAGGTTCGTCACGGTGCCAGACCTCAGCCGCGCCCGCTACATTCAGATCAAGCTGATCCGCGTGGCGCTTGAAGGGCTTGCGACAGAACACGCTGCCGACCATGTTACCCCCGCCGATCTCGAACAGCTTGAGACCTTCCGCGCCTCATTCGTAATGAGCGAAAAGGCCAGTAATATCAAGGAAGCGCGATCCTCCAATCGCGCTTTCCACTTCGGCGTCTACCGCCTATCGCGTATGCCGATGCTGATCGGACAGATCGAAAGCATGTGGGCCTCGATGGGTCCAATCCTTAACGTTTACTATCAGGAAATTCCGCGCGGTTATACCGGCGCGGAAGAACATGACCATCTCATCGAGGCCTTGAGGGCTGGCAACAGGAAGAAGGCCCGTGACGCGATCGAGAACGACATCCAGCGAGGCTTGCCTAGTTTTCTGCGCTATTTCGACGAGCGCGGCTCCGGCTGAGCTGATGCCCTCTAAGCACCATCGACCTGCGCGACGCGCGGTGTGCGCAGGCCGGCCGTTTCCCCGCCGTCTACAGTCACAACCGTGCCGTTGACATAGGTCGATTGATCCGAAAGTAACCAAGCGACGACATCCGCGATCTCTTCAGGGGCACCGAAGCGGTTGGCAGGGATCCGCAGTTCGAGCTGCTTCTTGCGTAGTGCATCGCTTATGATCTTGCCCATCATGCGCGTTTCGATCTGGCCGGGGCAGACAGCGTTGAAGCGGATCTCCTCGCCGAATTCCAGCGCGAGCGCCTGCGTCAGGCCGATGACCGCGGCCTTCGAGGCGCAGTAGGCGGCGAGCCCTTCTTCGCCCGTCTTTCCGGCGATGCTGGCCATGTTGACGACTGAACCCCTCCCGTGCCGCAAGCCTTCCAGCGCATGACGGATGAAGAAAAAGGCGCTGCGTGCATTAACCGCAAGGACCTCATCCCAATCGTCCTGGGTGGCGGTGGCGAAGGCAATGCGCTTCGACGTGCCGGCATTGTTCACGAGCCCCGCGAGCCGGCCGTCGCCAAGTTCAAGCGCACGGTCGACGACACGGCGGCAATCGTCTTCACGGATGACGTCACCGGCAACGAACGTGACGCCGTGATTGGCGCGTTCGAGCGCCGCGCCCGCTTCTGCATCTCGGCCGGTCGCCACCACTCTGGAACCGGCAGACGCAAGTTTCTCCACGCAGGCCCGCCCAATCCCGTGCGTGGCGCCTGTTACGATGATCATTCCAATTCACTCCATTACGTATTGGCAACCGCACAGTTTGCGGCGGCTCGCTTTTGGGCCAATGCCCCGCCCCCATCAAATGATGACGAACAACGTGGTCATCGCCTAGGATCTGTGGATCAAGTTGTGACGCAGGTTACAGCCGGTGGACTGGCTCAAGCGCCGCGCCGTCGACACAACGGCTAGATTGGCGATACTGCGCACGGTGGTCATGTATTTCCTCGCGTGATGGGATGTTCCGTAGAAGCGGAGCGATATGCGGGTGTGACGACCGATAAGGCGGACCGGCTATTCCGATAGGGACATCATACTGCCGCATAGATCGACTCGTCATCCCCCGCAAAGCCAGTAATGCCAGCAGTGCTGCACAATGCGCCAAGAACGAACCGACCAATCAGTGTTCGAACTGTTCGCCGGACACGGGATCGGCTGTGAGTTGCAAACCATGTCGCAATGGCTGGACGTGCATCGCGAGCTGCGAGCCTGGTGACGCGGGACTTGCGCCGGCACGCTCTCAAGGGAACCGGCCGCGAGGGCTTGCCGCCGGAGGCTGTGCTGCCCTGCCCCTGCTCAAGCAGCACCGCCGACTAAGCATCAGGAACCGGCGTTCCATTTGGAAGCCTCCGTCTCGTTGCGGGCCTTTGCCCGGTTGCCGGGGGATGGACCACAAAAAAGTCGCAAGACAACAAGCGCAATCCGGGCGCCGACCTGGGAAGAAATCAACAAGGTACTGCTGGCAAGCGCCAGGCGAGAGAAGTTGGAAAGGCAAGGTGGTGCGCGTGGACAGCACCGTCACTTCAACAATCATCCGACAGCAGCCTGTTATGGGACGCTGCTGTGCGGGTGATGGTGCGGCTGTGCAGCACGCGAATGCACTGGGCACATCACCTGCCTGAAGATCCTATGACAATTTGGTGGATAGCAAAGTGGGGTTGCTGACCAATAACTCTGTATTCGGCCTCGAAGGCCGCGCTGACGATCTGACATATTCGCTGGCGCTTGAGATCAGCGAGCTCGATCGAAAGCCGCATACCGGTCGGTCGTGAGGAAGCCCGGAGGACGTCGCCGAGGCCAGTTGCATGGCTGCTGTCTCTGGCCTCGTCTTTCGTCAACTGGATCGTGATGCCGGTCGAGGCGGCGATACCGCGATTGAAGACACCGGCCCGGCTGAGCATCGGCTAATGAAAAACGCTATTGACTTATAACTTATAAGTAGTACGGTGGCGCTGTGAATGAAACAACGGCGCGGACGGCCCTGAAGGCGCACTCGCCTAGACGGTGACTACGATCGCACCAGCAAGTCTCTCTGCTCCCAAGGCAGACCGCGGAGCCGGCGAAATCGCCGGCTCCGACCCGGGAACACACGAAAATGGGGAATCACATGACCAAGAATCACGCTTTCCAATCCATCCTGGCGGCGGCTTTCGTCACCAGCGTGGCCGTCCTGCCCAACGCCGCCCAAGCCAAGGATTGGTGGCCCTTCAAGATCAACGCGGCCAAAGGCGTCGATCTGAAAAAAGTCGAGGCACTCGATTACGTGCCGCTGGAGAAGGCCGAGAAGCCCTGGCGCCTATGCGTCTTGTTTCCGCACCTCAAGGACAGCTACTGGGTCTCCGTCGACTATGGCATCGTGGAGGAAGCAAAGCGTCTGGGTGTCAAGGTGACTGTGCTGCAGGCCGGCGGCTATGACGCGCTGCCAAAGCAGCTGTCGCAGTATGATGATTGCGTCGCATCCGGCGCCCAGGGCATCCTCGTCGCCGCGATCTCGGAAGCCGGCCTTGCAGCCAAGCTGAAGGAAGGCAACTCCAAGGGGCTGGTCCAGATCGCGGTCGCCAACCCAATTCTCGAGACCCCGATCACCGCGCGCATCACCCCCGACACCTACCAGAAGGGTTTTCAGGAAGGTGAGTACCTCAAGAAGTACCTCGGCGATAAAAAGACGACCGCGATCGGCCTGCCAGGCCCGCAGGGTTCGGGTTGGGCGGAGAGCTACATGGCGGGCTTCCGCGACAGCACCAAAACCGGCAATATCAAGCTCGCGGCCGAGCTCTATGGTGAGCCTGGGGTTCCGCAGAGCCTACGCCTTGTCGAGGACGCCCTGCAGACCTATCCCGACCTCAATGTCATCTGGGGCGGGGCCGCGGCGGCGGAAGCCGCCGTCAGCGCCGTCGCCGACGCCGGCCGTGACGACGTCGTCATCATGTCGTCCTACGAGAACCAGACGATGATGAAGCTGGTGAAGGAAGCCAAGGTGCTTGGCTTCGCCGCCGAATATCCGGTTATGATGGGGCGCATCAGTGTCGACCTCGCGGTGCGTGCCTTGGAAAAGAAGGACCATGAGAAGGTTCTGCTGGTCGCGCCGGGCATTGTGACCAAGGACAACATCGACAAGATCGACCCGACACAGATTTTCGCGCCCGATGGGTGGAAGCCTGAATTTTCGGTGCAATAGTCGCATCTTCAATGGGCGGCGGGCCTCAGCCTCGGCCGCCGCCCTTTTGCTTCGATGTCGGTGGTATCAACGATGCTTGAACTTACGGGTATGACCAAGCGTTTCGGGGGGGTGGTCGCGCTTGATGACGTCGATTTCACGCTGCTGAGCGGTGAGGTCCATGCCCTTCTCGGCGAAAACGGCGCCGGCAAGTCGACGCTCATCAATCTGATAGCGGGATCATACGGCTGGAGCGAAGGCTCGTGCCGTATCGCCGGGGAAACCGTTTCCGCGCTCACACCTCAAAAATCCCGCGATGCCGGGGTCGCGGCGGTGTTCCAGGAATTCAGTCTCGTTCCCGACCTCACGGTGGAGGAGAACCTGTTTCTCGGACGCGAGTTGAAAGGAAGGCTTTTCCTGAACCGGCGCGAAATGCGCGCCCGCGCGGAGGAGCGCTTCCGTGAAATAGGGTTTAACGTACAGCTGGACAGCCAGATTGAATCGCTGACCCGTGCGCAAAAGCAAATGGTCGAGATTGCCAAGGGCATGCTCTCGGACGCCAAGATACTCATCCTCGACGAACCGACCGCGTCGCTTACCGACGGCGAAGCGGAAAAACTCTTCGCCGCCATCGCTGGCCTCAAGGCGCGGGGCGTCGGTATCATCTATGTGTCGCACCGCATGGCAGAGATCCGCCGGCTCGCGGATCGCGTCACGGTGCTGCGAGGAGGGCGCAAGATCGACACCTTGGCCATCGCTGCGGCATCCGACGCGACGCTCATCGAGATGATGGTAGGCCAGCCGGTCGAAAGACTGTACCCGTCAATCAGCCAGCGCCCCTCCGATGTCGTGCTGGCGACCAGGGGGCTGCGTGTCTCCGGCACCTTATCCGATGCCTCCATTACGGTCAGGGCTGGAGAAATCGTCGGCCTGGCCGGTCTGGTTGGCTGCGGCCGCAGCGAACTTTGTCGGGCCGTGTTCGGCCTGGAGCGGGTGACGTCCGGTGAGATCGAACTTCACGGCGCAGTAGTGCGAGCACCCGCGCCGCACAGCATGCTGCGTGCCGGACTATGTTACTATCCGGCTGATCGGGGCGCCGAAGGACTTGCCCTTAGCCGCCCGGGTCGCGAGAACGTGACCATGGCCGCCTTGGATGATCCGAGACTGTCCCAGGGCGGACTGCTCAAGTCCTGGCGCGAGCGCCGGGCGATAGCCGCTCCGTTGAAAACACTGGGTCTGCGACCGATGGCGCCCGAACGCGCGGCGTCGTCCTTTTCCGGCGGTAACCAGCAGAAACTCGTGCTGGCGCGGGGGCTGATGAGACCGGTCTCGGTTCACATCTTCGATGAACCCACAGTCGGCATCGATGTCGGCGCCAAAAGCGAGGTCTACCGGCTTATGAAAAGCCTGGTGGAGAATGGCGCAGCGATCCTGCTGTCATCGTCTGAACTGCCTGAGCTCGTTCACCTGGCCAACCGAGTGTACGTCATGCGCGAAGGGCGCATAGTCGCCGAACTCGAAGCCGACGGCATCAGCGAGGCCACCGTGTTGCGCCATTATTTCGACGCCGAAACCGATGCCACGGAGGCGGCATGAGCACCGATGCGCTTCGGCGACGTTTTCTGGAAACCGGCGGGATCGTCATCCTGCTTCTGATCGCGGTCGCGGCGGCGGCCGCGATCATCGAACCGCGTTTTCTGAATCGCCTAAACATCCTCAACGTCCTGCGCAATTTTGCCTTCCTGGCGGTTCCGGCGATCGGCCAGATGATCGTCATGACCACTGGCGGCTTTGATCTGTCAGTCGGAGCCACCATGGCGTTGGCGTCCGTGGTCACGGCCGCGGCGATGGCCGCGATGCCCGAGGCCCAAGGAATCCAACTGCTCCTACCAGTGGCGCTGGCTCTGGCCAGTGGCGCCTGTGTTGGCCTGGTAAACGGCACGCTGGTGGCGCACCTTGCCCTGTCCCCTTTCATGGTCACATTGGCATCGTTGTCGATCGTCGCCGGGATTACACTCTACTACACGCAGGGCATCCCGATTTACGGCGTTTCCGACGTCTTCGTCGACGCCATTGGACGCGGGCAGGTTCTTGGCCTGCCGCCCGTCTTGCTGCTCGCATTAGCGGTGATCGCCATCGCCATCATTCTGCAGCGTCGGATCGCGCTTGGACGCCATTTCTACGCCGTCGGCGGCAACGCCGTCGCCGCCCGGCTGTCGGGAGTGCGCACACACCGTGTGCTGATAACCGCCTATGCGTTGTCCGGCATCCTGGCGGCGCTCACCGGCGTCCTGATCACCGCCCGCATCGGCTCCGGCCAGTCCACGATCGGCGGTACGCTGGGACTTGAGACCATCGCGGCGGCGGTGATCGGCGGCGTTTCACTGCGGGGCGGTTCAGGCCGCGCCGAAAATGTCGCCATGGCGGCGCTTTGTCTGGCGATTATCGCCAACGCGATGAATCTCACGCAGATCGACAGCAAGTTCCAGACGCTGGTACTGGGTACCGTGCTCATCGGCGCGCTGGCTTTCGACCGTATCGTTCAGGGGAGGCGGGCCAATGTCTGATCGACCAGACATCGCGGCTCCGGTCGTGCTTGACCGCGCTCGCCCGGATATCCGACAGCTTGCGGCGCAGGCCAGGCTGCCGGGGCTTATATTCCTGGCCCTACTGGTTCTCGGTTTGATCGACCCGCGCATCCTTTCGAGCGGGAATCTTTGGAACATCGCGATCCAGACCAGTTATCTCGCACTCTTTGCTATGGCGCAGACCATGGTGCTGCTGACGCGGGGCTTCGACCTGTCGCTCGGTGTTACCGTCTCGCTCGTCAGCGTCATGTCGGCCATGGTGATGACCGGAACCGGGGATATGCCGATCCTGTGGGGAATAGCGGCCGGCCTCGGCGTCGGCCTGGTGATCGGCGGGCTGAACGGATTCCTGATCGCTGGTATCGGCATCAATCCACTGGTGACGACGCTCGGCATGGCCAACATTGTCATGGCGCTGGCATCGACCGTCAGCGGCGGCTTTCCCGTGCCGGGCATTCCCGAGGCCTTCACGGACGCCTTGGCGGAAGGACGGCTGATCGGCGTTCCGGTGCCCATCGTGTTCGCCGCGCTGTGTTTCGCGCTGCTGTTCCTGGTCCTGCGCTTCACTGTGTTCGGCCGCGGCCTGTACCTGATCGGCGCTAACCCTCGCGCGGCGACGGCGGCGGGCGTTCGGACCGGACGCGTGGTTGCGATCGACTATGTGGTCTGCTCGCTGCTGGCCGCGATCGGCGCCATGCTGCTCACCGCGCGCACGGGATCGGGAGAGCCCAATCTCGGCGGCAACCTGACACTGGAATCGATAGCGGCGGCCGTGGTCGGTGGCGTGCGCCTCACCGGCGGCCAAGGAGGCGTCACGGCGGCTCTGCTCGGCGCCCTGTTCATCACGGTCATTTCCAACGCCATGAATCTCATGCAGGTCGACGGCTATTTGCAGCAGGTTCTTTTGGGCCTGATCATTCTGGCAAGCCTGATACTCGGCCGCGATCACAAGAAACGCTAACAGCTCCGGACCTTAAATGGCATATCAAGTCTGCATCGATATCGGCGGCACCTTCACCGATTGCCTGGTTTCCGAGCCCGGTGGGAAGATCTCGATCTTCAAATCGCCGACCACGCCCGGCGAATTCGAGAAAGGATTCATCAATGTGCTGCACGTCGCGGCCGCCGGGTATGCGCTCGATCCCGCGACGTTCATGGCCGAGATCGACCTGATCGTGCACGGCTCGACCGTTTCGACCAACGCGCTCGTCGAGCGCAAAACTGTCAAGGTAGGGCTGATCCTCAACGAAGGACACCAAGACATCCTTGTCCTGCGCGAGGGGCCGCGCAAGGGTGCCTTCCAGTGGCGGCTCGACTATCCCGAGCCTTACGTTCCGCGCCACCTGACGAAGACGGCGCGGGGCCGCGTCGATGCGCGCGGGCGGGAGCTCACGCCTTTGTCGAAATCCGATGTCGAGTCGGCGATCGCCGACTTCCGGCGCTATGGCGTCGAGGCGATAGCAGTCGGTTTGCTCTGGTCGGTCGTCAATCCCATCCATGAAATGATGGTGCACGATATTATCGCGCAGGCATGGCCGGAGATTCCGGTCACCCTCAGCCATGAAGTCAATCCGATGTCGCGCGAGTACAAGCGCATCATCGCGGCCGCCATCGACGCATCGATCAATCCCATCGTGCGCACCTATATCGAGGAATTGCGGCAAGCGCTTTCGCGGGCGGGTTTTCAGGGCGAGCTGCTGCTGGCCAACTGTGTTGGCGGAATGATGCCTCCCGCCGAGATGCTGCGGCGGCCGATCTACAGCGTCATGTCGGGGCCGACGCTGGCGCCAATGGCCGCGCTGGCGCTCAGCGACGAGGCCAATGTCATCGTCGGCGACATGGGCGGCACCACCTTCGACGTCTCGGCTCTGCGTGACCACCAGATCATCGTGACCCCGGACAGCATGATCCACGACGATTCGCTGGGCATCGCGAAAGTCGATGTTAGATCGGTTGGCGCCGGCGGCGGGTCCATAGCTTGGGTCGACGATGGCGGCCTGCTGCGGGTCGGTCCCCAAAGCGCTGGCGCGCGGCCGGGGCCGGCATGCTACGGGGCGGGGGGTACCGAGCCGACTGTTACCGATGCCAATGTCGTGCTCGGCATCATTGACCCGGACTATTTTCTTGGTGGGCGGATCAAGATAAGCCGCGAACTGGCCGAGAAAGCGGTCGCGGGAATCGCCACGCGGCTCGGCATCTCGCTGCTCGACGCGGCTTACGCCATCCAGACCACCAGCAACCACAACATGGTCGGTGCCATCGAGGAAATCACCATTCGCGAAGGCATCAACCCGCGCGACAGTTTCTTTGTCTGCGGTGGCGGCGCGACCGCCATTCACATCGCCGAGATGGCCGACATATTGGGGTTGAAACGCTACATGATTCCCCGCTTCATGGCCGGATTGAGCGCGTTCGGCGGGTTGATCTCGGATATCTCGCGCGAGGAAAGCGCGGTTTTCCTGACCTCGACACGGCGCTTCGACGCCGCCGGCGTCTCCGATATCCTGGCGCGGTTGAAGGTGTCGGGCGAGGCATTCCTCGAACAGGCCGGCGTTGAGCCTGACCTGCGGCGATTCGAATTCTCCTTTCTTGGTCGTTACGAATACCAGTCCTGGGAGATTGAGGTCCATTTCGAGGCCGATGAGGCGCGCCTCGACACGGCGAAACTGCCGGGACTTGTCGAAGCGTTCCATCAGATGCACGAACGCATCTATTCAATCAGATCCGATCGCGACGTCGTCGAATTCACCAACTGGAAGCTGCGCGCGGTGGGCAAGCGCGTTAATCAGGACGCCTGGAAGGACTTTAGGCTGGCCAACCAGGCGATGGCGCCGGTCGCCAAAGGCCATCGGCCAGTTTTTCTGCATGAAGCGCGTCGGACCAGCCAATTGCCGGTCTACGACTTGGATCAGCTGGGCGCGGGAGCCGCGCTTAACGGCCCCTGTCTGGTGGAGGCGACGACGTTCACCGCTTTCCTCAAGGACAAGCATCGCGGGCGCGTCGACCCGCAAGGCAACATCGTCGTGACCGTCGATTGACTCAACCCTTCACGAGCAAGGCTTAATCAAATGGATTCACCTGTCATTCGCCCGGAGACGCCAACGCGCCGCGTCGATCCCTTCCTGATGTCGGTTCTCAAGAGCCGCTTCGAGGCCGTCGTCCGGGAGATGACGCTGGTGGTGATGCGAGCCAGCCGCTCGGCGGTGATCAAGAACGCCCGCGACCTGAGCTGCGCGATCCTTACCTATGATCACCGCCTCGTTTCCACCGAGGACGCGCTGCCTATCCACGTCATGTCGATGGATTTGGCGACGCGTCCGATAACGGAGCTGTTCGACGATATCGCCGACGGCGACATTTTCCTCAACAACTGCCCATACACGGGCGGTACCCATCATGCCGACCTAATCATGGCGATGCCGATCTTTTTCGATGGCAAGCCGCTGTTCTGGGCCGTGGCGCTCTCCCATCACGCCGACACCGGCGCGCCGACACCTTCGACCTATCTGCCATTCGCCAAAAACATTTATGAGGAAGGAATCCACTTCCCCTGCGTGCGTGTGGTCGAACAGCACAGGGAGAAGCAGGACATCCTGCGTATCGGCATGATGCGCAATCGGGTTCCAGACATCTGGCTCGGCGACGTCCGCGCCCAGATCGGCGCCTGCAGGACCGGTCGACGCCGTCTGCTGGAACTGCTCGAAAAATACGGTCGCGACACACTCGTGGCTTTTGTCGAGGACTGGTTCGACTACGGTGCGCGGCGCGCAATCGCCGAGATCGCCAAATTGCCGAAGGGCAAGTTCTCCTACGAGGTCCGCCATGACCCTGTCCCCGGCGTGGCGGAGGGGGGCATCCCGGTCAGGATCACCATCGATGTCGACCCCGAAGCCGGCGAGATCACGGTCGATGTGCGTGACAACATGGATAATGTCCCGGGCGGGCTCAACCTCTCGGAAAACACCTGCACGGGCTCGTGCCGTATTGGCGTCTTCAACAATCTCGACGACGGCATCCCGCACAACGAGGGCGCCAAGAGCCGGATCAAGGTGTTGATGCGGGAGGGAAGCGTGGTCGGCAAACCCCGCTACCCCGTTGGCACGTCGGTGGCGACCACCAATGTCAATGACCGCTTGATCATCGCCGGCAATTGCGTGTTCTCGACCATGGGAGAACCCTATGGCCAGGCCGAGAGCGGCTCGCACCTGCCAGCAGGGATCGGCGTGATTTCAGGCAAGGACCCGTTCAAGGATAGGCAGCCCTACGTCAACCAGGTCTTCATTGGCTACGCCGGCGGCGGAGCGCGTCACGGTTATGATGGCTGGTTGACATATTGCGGGCCGGCGAATGGCGGCCTGATCGCGCTGGATTCCGTGGAGGTGGACGAATCCATGTATCCCATCATCATTGAATCGCGCGGCGTGGTGGCGGACACGCAAGGCATTGGCGAGTTCGAAGGCGCTCCTGCCGTAGGGGGTGTCTTCTATCCCGTCGACCACGAGATGACATTGGTCTACTCGGCCGACGGCACAACCTTTCCGCCGCGCGGCGTGCTCGGCGGCGGTGACGCCAAGGCCAGTCGCAGTGCCAAGCGCGGGGCGGACGGCAAGCTGGTGGAACTGCCTGCGTTCCATGAGGAGGCGTGTCGCGCCGGCGAGCGCATCGAGTTCGTCGCCTGCGGTGGCGGCGGCTATGGCGACCCGACCAAACGTGACGTCCGTCGTGTCGCGGCCAGCGTTGGCCGCGGCTGGCTAACAAGCAAAGCGGCTCGCGAATCCTACAAAGTGGCCTTGGTGTTGGACGCCGAGCAGGGCGTCTGGGTCGTCGACCAGGATGCCACCGCCCGCCTCCGGGCTGCCTAAGCCAGTGCGAAGGGGTCGCCGGCGAATGACCGGCGGCTTCGATCACGCCCGCTTGGCGGCCGCATCCTGCTCGTCGAAATACCGCAACAGGTTCATGCCACCGCGCACGATGTCGCGTTCGATTGCCTTACGCGCCACCTTCTTGTTGCGGGTCCGGAACGCTTCGATCAGCGTCTCGTGCTCCTCCGCGCCGATGTAATCGTTCTCGGCCTGCTGATAATACACGTTCAGGATCGGCCCCATCGATACCCACAGGCTTTCGATCTGGGCGATCAGCATATCCATCTTTGACAGGCGGTAGACGCCGAAGTGGAATTCACGATTGGCGCGACGGGCGCGTTCGGCATCGCCGGACGTTTCGCCGGCCACGAAATCACGATGGATCTCCACAAGCCTTTCGATGTCCGCGTCCGAAACATGCTCGACGGCGAGCTCGGCCGCTAGTCCCTCGAGCGCGATACGAATGAGCCTGACCTGCCAGTAACGCGACCGGGTCAGCTCTGGAACGGTGACGAACCGCCCCGAACGCAGTTCCAGCGCCTGCTCGCTGACGAGCCTGAAACAGGCCTCGCGTACAGGCGTGACGCTGGTGCCCAGCCGTTGCGCCAGATCCTGCATCAAGAGCCTTTCGCCCGGCCGGAAATTGCCCGCGATCAGGGCTTCCCGCAGCGAGATATAGGTTCTCGCCGACAGACTGCCTTGCTCGATTGGCTGCATCGTGCTCATGGATCACCGCTGCAATGTTGGCCGCACCGAATCGGCAACGGATAGGGGTATGAGAATCTCTTATATCCTATAAGTCAGGTTGCGAAACATAGCTAAGAGCTGGCGGGTTTCCCAGCGGAGAGCTTGCGCAGGATTGTCTCGATGACATCCAGTGACTTCTCAACCGTCGCCCGGTCATGGCTCCCTGACAGGTAGAGACGCTTGAGCGGAAGCGGCTGACCGATCAGCCGGTTCGCCACCATCTCCTTGCGGAATGCGAGATCGAAGACATCGTCGTTGCGCAGCAAGTCCTGGTAGTCGCGGTAAGGACCGCTGAGGAAATAGATCAGCCAGACCGAGCCAAACCCGGCGCTCTGCGCGGGCAGGCCGAGGCGATCGATAATTCCCTCCAGCTCCGCCCGCATGAACGCGCCGAGGGCAAAGAGGCGGTCGTAGAAGCCTGGTTTCGACAGCTCCTCGATCGTCGCCTGCATAGCGGCGAGCGTCGACGGCGTGCCGTTGAAAGTACCGCCCATGAATACGGATCCCTCCCCGGTCCGGCCGACGAGCTCCATGAGATCGCGACGACCGGCCACCAGGCCGACGGGATAGCCCGACGAGGCCGCCTTGCCGAAGGTCGCGAGATCAGGTGTGACGTCGGCAATCGACTGATAGCCGCCAAGCGCGTGGCGAAAGCCGGTGATGACCTCATCGAAGATCAGCACGACGCCATGATCGCTGGTCAGGCGACGCAGGTCGCGCAGGAAAACATCCGTCGCGATCACCGACCCCATGTTGTGAGCGATTGGCTCGATGATGATCGCCGCGATCTCGCCTGGATTGGCGTTGAGATAATCCTCGACGGCTTGGGCATTGTTGTAAGGCAGCACGATGGTGTGACGAGCGGCGTCATCGAGGATGCCTGCGCTGATGGGGTCGTACTTACCGATCGCCTGCGCGTGCGACTGTACGTTCATGGCGACATAGTCGTGCCAGCCATGATAGCCGCCTTGGAACTTGATGATCCGCTTGCGACCGGTGGCGGCACGGGCAAGGCGCAGGGCGTGATAGGTCGCCTCCGATCCCGAATTGCAGAAGGCGACGAGATCCGCGCAAGGAATGCAGTCGACCAGCACCTCCGCCACCTCGATCTCCAGCCGCATCGTTCCCGCTCCGACGAGATCGATGTCCTGGGAGACCGCCGCGATGCGTTCGCGCACCGCCGGATGACAGTGGCCAAGCACGTTGGCGCCGAAGCCGCAATGGTAGTCGGTATACTGGTGTCCATCGACGTCGTAGAGAAACGCACCCTGCGCCCGGGCGAAGACATGCGGCGCGCCCAGCCTGCGGCTCGGGCTGAGCAGTCCGCCCGGCATCACCGCACTGGCGCGCTCGATGAGTGAGGTGGTGTTATTCTGATCGATCATCTGAATGTCCGTGCTTGGCTGTGATAGTCCGTCAGCTCAGCCGAGTGCTTCGAGGGCGGTGGCCTCGATTCCCGCCGGGTCCAACCGGTAGTGCTTGTACAGATGCGTCGGCGGCGCGATCAGGCTGTATTCGTCACGGATGCCATGGCGTATCAGCCGCGCCGGGCTGCCTGCATCCGCCAGGATCTCCGCCACCGCACCGCCCAGACCGCCTAGGATGTTGTGTTCCTCGATCGTCAGAATGAAGCGGGAGTGGGCCGCTGCTGCCAGCACAGCCTTGGTATCCAGCGGCTTGATCGTATGCATGTCGATCAGTCCCACGGATTTGCCCGCCGCGCGCAACGCGCGGTAGGCCTCCCGTGAGGGATGGACCATCGAGCCGCAGGCGATGATGGTCAGGTCCGACCCTTCGCCGTGGACGATTGCCTTGCCGAACTGGAAGTCGACGCCGTCTTCATAGACCACCGGTTCCTGGCCGCGGCCAATGCGGAAGTAAATAGGCTGGGCATGGTTGACCGAAGCCTTGACGGCAGCCGCCAGTTGTGGACCGTCGGCCGGCGCGACGACCGTCAGGTCGGCAATGCTTCGCATGATGGCAAGATCTTCCGTCGCATGGTGGGAGGTGCCGTAGAAGCCGAGTGAAATGCCGGCATGATGACCGATCAGCCGCACCGGCAGGGCCGAATAGGCGACGTCGGTCCGGATCTGTTCGCAGCACAGCAACGCGAGGAAAGAAGCGAATGTAGCGACGAACGGCATCGCGCCGGTGGTGGCCATGCCGGCAGCAGCCGAAACCATGTTCTGCTCGGAAATGCCGAATTGCGTAAAGCGTTCCGGAAAGCGTTGCGCGAACCGAACCAGCCCGTTCGAATATTGCAGGTCGGCCGTGCCCACCAAGATGGGATGACCCTCTTCAACCAGATTAATGAGTGCGTTAGCCAGGTAGCTTAGGCCAGGTGCGCGTGCGTTGATCTGGCGGTATTGCCAGGAGTTGGGATCGATCGGGCCGTTCATTGCGCTTTGCCTCCACGCTTGATTTCTTCGGCAGCCAAGGCCTCGTCCGACGGCGCCAGATAGCCCAGATGCCAGCCGGGTTCGGTTTCCATGTAACCAACGCCCTTGCCTTTGGAGGTCTTGGCTATGACGCAGACGGGCTGGGCGCGTGATGTCTCGGCCTTCAACCGTCGCAGCAGCGTCGCGAGCGCGACGACGTCGTGCCCGTCGACCTCGTGCACCCGCCAACCGAATGCCGTCCATTTGTCGGCCAACGGCTCAATGCCGATGATGTCGTCGACCTGACCGTCCAGCTGGTATCCGTTGCGGTCGACGATGGCGATCAGATTGCCGGCCTTGTGATGGGCGGCAGACAGCGCCGCTTCCCAGACTTGGCCCTCCTGCATCTCGCCGTCGCCAAGCAGGACATAGACATCGAAGCGCCGGTCGACCGCACGGCCGCCAAGCACCATACCGAGACCGCCGGACAAGGCATGGCCGATCGACCCGGAGCTGAAATCGACGCCGGGCACCTTACGCATATCGGGATGATCACCAAGCGGGTTACCCAGCCGGGTATAGCCATCGAGAACGTCCTTGGAGAAGAAACCCCAGTCGACCAGCAGTGGATAGAGGCCTACCGCGGCGTGTCCCTTGCCCATAAGGAAGCGGTCGCGATCCGGCCATTGCGGCTCGCCGCGCTTGAGCCGCATCGCATCGTAGTAGAGCGTGGCGAATATCTCCGCGCAGGAAAACACCGACGAATAGTGGCCAACCTTGGCGATCTGGATGAGGCGCAGCGTCTCGAGCCGTACGAACTCGGCCTTGTCCCGCAAGAGGGCGATCTGCTCGTCGTCGGGTCGTAAGGCGATATCTGACGGGGTGGGGGGGTTGGGCATAGAGCGTGACTCCCAGGATCCTTTTTACTCGACAACTTATAAGTTATAAGATATTTATCGCTTTCGCAATCGCCCATCTGGTCGCGAAGGAGAATTTTGATGAAGAACGAATCGCGCGTGCTGGACATGGCCAGGCACTTTCATTCCCAAACGGATCCGCGCCTGCATGAGGATCATGGTCCGTTGACGATCATGGCCGGCGAGGGCGCGACCATCATCGATGACGCCGGTAACCGCTATATCGAGGGGATGGGCGGACTCTGGTGTGCCTCGCTCGGCTTCAGCGACAGCCGGCTGGCTGACGCGGCTGACCGCCAGATGCGCAAACTGGCCGTCTACCACACCTTCAACCACCGTTCGAACGAGCCTACCGTCGAACTCGTCGAACAGCTCGCCGCGTTGGCGCCATTCGACGACGCGCGCGTTTTTCTGGTCGGCTCCGGTTCGGAAGCCAATGACACGATGGTCAAGCTCGCCTGGTATTACCAAGCCGCGCGGGGGCGTCCCGACAAACGCAAGATTATCAGCAGGTTTGGGGCCTTCCATGGCAGTACGATTATGGGCGCGGCGCTGAGTGGGCTGCCGCACATGCATAGGTCCTTCAATCTGCCGCCGCTTCCCGTCATATTCGCGGCGCGGCCGTTCCAATATCTTGATGGTCTGCCGGCCGAGGCGGAGCGTGACTACGCCACGCGCTTGGCCCAAGAACTCGAAGCCCTGATTCTAGCGGAGGGGCCCGAGACCGTCGCCGCGATGATCGCCGAGCCGGTAATGGGCGCTGGCGGCGTGCTGGTGCCACCGGAGGATTATTTTCCAAAGATCCAGGCGGTGCTGCGCAAATACGACATCCTTATGCTATCCGACGAAGTGGTCTGCGGCTTCGGACGCACCGGGAACTGGTTTGGTAGCCAGACATTTGGCATGGAACCGGACATGCTCTCGATCGCCAAGGGGCTTTCATCCGGTCACCTGCCCATTGGCGGCGTCATTATTTCCGACAAGATCTACCAGTGCGTCGCTGACGAGGCCCACAAGGTCGGCGTGTTCGGCCACGGTTTCACCTATTCCGGTCATCCAGTGACAGCCGCCGTCGCCGCCGAGGCGATCAGGATTTATCGCGAGGTCGATCTCGTGAACCAGGCGCGTCGTCTCGGCGATTACCTGCACAGAGCGCTCGCCGAAGCACTTGGCGACCATCCGCTCGTCGGTGAGGTCCGCGGCCGCGGCTTCATCGCGGGGATTCAGATCGTCGAGGATCGTGCCACCCGTCGCGCCTTTGCGCCGGAGCTGCGAATTGGCACCGATGTTGAGCGGCGGTGCCGCGATCACGGCGTCATGATCCGCAACATGGGGGACGTGCTGGCGATTTGCCCTCCCTACATTATTACCCCCAACGAGATCGATGCCTTGGTCGACGGCATTCGTTCTGCACTCGACGGCGCCGCTGCTGAGAATTCCAGGGTCGGTCGGGTGGCATGAGTTCCAGCTTTAGGACCGATTGCTCCACTTCAATGGATATGATGGAGCAAACCAATCTGATGCGGGCGGGCCAGGTCAGCTCAACCGAGTTGGTCGAAGCCGCGATCGCCCGCATAAGGGCCGTCAATCTCCGCCTCAAGGCGGTTCAAGCCGGATCTGGTGCTGATAGACGAGCCACTCGGCGCTCTCGACAAGAACCTGCGCAAGCACCTGCAGTTCGAGATCAAGCGCCTGCATGACCGTTGTCTATGTAACACACGACCAGACCGAAGCGCTGACCATGTCGGATCGCATCGGCGTCTTTAGTGCGGGGCGCATCGAGCAGCTGCGAACCGGTTTCGTCGCGGGGTTCATAGGCGAGAACAACCGCTTGTTTGGCGTCATGTTGCGCCGGCACAACGACGAGTGTCAGTTGGAGATCGATGGCGGTGCCACGATTGTCGCCCGCTGCGGCCATGAGCGTGAATGGCGGGACGGGAAGAGGTCACGATCTCGATACGCCCCGAACATGTCTGTCTGGGTCCGCGGGCAGACGGCGACAATGTTATCTCCGCATGAGTGTCCGAGTTGTCTATCTCGGCGACCACGTCCGCCTGCACCTATCCTTGCCGTGCGGGATGTTACTCGTGGCCAAGGGTTCAAACCGTCAGGACGCGGAATACCCGGCTCGCTAGAGGTTGCAGATCGGCTGGAGTCCGGCCGACGGTGTCGTCCTGCCGCGCGACAAGGGCGCTTCGGCAAAGCTCGAGCCGATCCTGATCACTACAAGCCGAACGGAGGCTAGACCATGCTTCAGAAAACCAGCCATTTCATGCGCCAGGCCAATCTCATCAATGGCGAGTGGGTGCAGGCCGACAGCGGCCAGACGGTCGACGTCAACAATCCGGCCACCGGCCTCAAGATCGGCACCGTGCCGAAGTCCGGCAAGGTCGAGACGCGCCGCGCCATCGAAGCCGCCGACGCCGCCTTCAAGACATGGCGCAAAACCACCGCGCTCGAGCGTTCGAAGCTGTTGCGCAAGCTGCATGACGCGATGATGGACAACCAGGATGTGCTGGCCGAACTGCTGACCATCGAGCAGGGCAAGTCGCTGTTCGAATCGAAGGGCGAGATCGGTTCGGCCGCGTCCTACATCCTGTGGTTCGCCGAAGAGGGCCGCCGCACCTATGGCGATGTCGTGCCGTCGCCCTGGGCGGACCGCCGCATCCTGGTGACCAAGGAGCCGGTCGGCGTCATCGCCGCCATCACGCCGTGGAATTTCCCGTCCTCGATGCTGGCCCGCAAGCTCGGTCCAGCACTTGCCGCCGGCTGCACGGCGGTGGTCAAACCGGCGTCGCAGACGCCTTATTCCGGCCTCGCCTGGGGCGCGCTCGCCGAGGAGGTCGGCTTCCCCAAAGGCGTCATCAACATCCTGACCGGCGCTGCCGGCGAGATCGGCGACGAGATCTGCGCCAACCCTCTGGTCAAGAAGATCACCTTCACCGGCTCGACCGAAGTCGGCAAGATCCTGATCCAGAAGTCGTCCGTCACCGTCAAGAAGGTGTCGATGGAACTTGGTGGCAACGCGCCATTCCTGGTCTTCGACGACGCCGATATCGAGCGCGCCGTCGCCGGCGCGATCACCGCCAAATACCGCAATTCCGGCCAGACCTGCGTCTGCACCAATCGCTTCCTGGTCCAGGCTGGTGTCTACGACAAGTTCGTCGAAAAGCTCGCCGCCGCCAGCGACGGGCTGAAGGTCGGTTCCGGCCTCGATGACGGCGTGCAGCAGGGGCCGCTGATCGACGAGAAGGCAGTCGAGAAGGTCGAGGAACTGATCGCCGACGCCACCGCCAAGGGCGGCAAGATCGTCGCCGGCGGCAAGCGCCATGCGCTCGGCGGCTCGTTCTTCCAGCCGACGGTGATCGCCGACGCGACACCGAAGATGCGCTTCATGAAGGAAGAGATCTTTGGCCCGGTAGCGCCCGTGTTCAAGTTCGAAACCGAAGAGGAGGCGATCGCACTCGCCAACGACACCGAGTTCGGCCTCGCCTGCTATNGTGGGTTCCGGCCGCGATGACGGCGTGCAGCAGGGGCCGCTGATCGACGAGAAGGCAGTCGAGAAGGTCGAGGAACTGATCGCCGACGCCACCGCCAAGGGCGGCAAGGTCGTCGCTGGCGGCAAGCGCCATGCGCTCGGCGGTTCGTTCTTCCAGCCGACGGTGATCGCCGACGCCACGCCGAAGATGCGCTTCATGAAGGAAGAGATCTTTGGCCCGGTAGCACCCGTGTTCAAGTTCGAAACCGAAGAGGAGGCGATCGCACTCGCCAACGACACCGAGTTCGGCCTCGCCTGCTATNCCCGTGTTCAAGTTCGAAACCGAAGAGGAGGCGATCGCACTCGCCAACGACACCGAGTTCGGCCTCGCCTGCTATTTCTACACCGGCGATCTCGGCCGCGCCTTCCGGGTCATGGAAGGGCTGAAATACGGCATGGTCGGCGTCAATGAAGGGCTGATCACCACGCCCGAGGCGCCGTTCGGCGGCGTCAAGGAATCGGGCCTCGGCAAGGAAGGCGGACATCAGGGCATCGAGGATTATCTCGACACCAAATATGTCTGCATCGGCGGCCTCGGCCTCTGATCGGGCAGGGCCTGTCGAACGTCAACAGACCAAGCCGGCCCACGCGGCGAGCCGGGATCGATCAACCAACTGGCGTTTCGGGCATGGCGATGAAGGACGGCGAGGTTTTCGGCACGACGCAGGCGGGCGAGGCCATCCGCCGCTTCAGCATCCGCGGCGGCGGCCTCACCGCCAACATCATTGGGCTTGGCGCCATCATCCAGGATCTGCGCCTGGCCGGCCACGATGCGCCGCTTGTGCTCGGCTATAGCAGTTTCAAGCCCTATGAAACGGATACGGCCTTCTTCGGCGCCGTCGCCGGACGCTATGCCAACCGTATCCGCGATGGCCGCTTCACCATCGCCGGCCAGCGCTACCAGACCGAGCGCAACTTCCTCGACAAGCACACGCTGCATGGCGGCTCGCAAGGTTTTTCGCACCGGCCATGGGAGGTTTCGCTGCATGGCAGGGATTTTGTCACCCTGACGCTGCATGATCCCGACGGCACGATGGGCTTTCCCGGCGCGCTCGACGTGACCTGCACCTACAGGCTGAAGATCCCCGGCACGCTCAGCGTCGAGCTGACCGCCACCTGCGAGGAGCCGACGCTGTGCAACCTTACCCAGCATTCCTATTTCAACCTGGATGACGGCGGCGCCGGCGATGTCCTCGATCACCGGCTGATGCTGAACGCCGGCGCCTATCTTCCGGTCGATGGCGACCTGATCCCGACCGGCGTCGTGAAGCCGGTCGACGGCACGCCGTTCGACTTCCGTCAGGCGCGGCCGCTGCGCATGGAGAGCGAGGGCAAGCAGCTCCCCTACGACCAGAATTTCTGCCTTGCCTCGACGCGCGGGTCGCTCAAGCTGGCATCATGGGCGCAAGGCGCGAATTCCGGCGTCGAGATGGAGCTGTGGACCACGGAACCGGGCGTCCAGCTCTATACCGGCCAGTATCTGGCGCCAGCTTCGCCGGGGCTCGGGGGAGTTCATTACAAGGCTTATTCGGGCTTCTGCCTGGAGCCGCAGGTCTGGCCGGATGCGCCGAACCGGCCGTATTTCCCGCAGGCCACGCTATGGCCGGGCCAGATCTACCATCATGTGACGGAATACCGGTTCAGGCTGCCTGGCGCCTGACGCCCGGAGGTACCGGCCTTTGCTGCGCTGGCCTTCGGTCCGGAAAGGATCATGCGCAAAGTTCAAAGAGCGTCCTTTGCGCTTCCATTGGACGCGCGACGCTCTCGGATCGGAACCCAATCCACGCTCGCGGAAAAGGACTGTCGGCGCTGACGGGATTGGCGTAAGCTACGGCCTTTGGGGTGCATCCATGCACCGTATCACCACCGTAGCTATTGTCGCGCTCGCGGCCGCGGCGCTTAGCTGTCCTGCGCGGGCGGAGGTGCTGATCGGGGTCGCAGGCCCGATGACCGGAAAGCTCGAATGGACTGGCACGCAATTGAAGCGCGGCGCAGAGGTGGCTGTGGCCGACATCAATACGGCGGGCGGCGTCCTCGGCGAGCCGGTGCGGCTCATCACGGTCGACGACTTCTGCGATCCCAAGCAAGCGGTGGCTGCTGCCCAAAAGCTGGTGGCTGACGGTGTAGTGTTCGTCGTCGGGCACTACTGCTCTGGAGCCTCGATTCCGGCATCGGAGGTGTACGAGGCGGCGGGAATTCTGCAGATTTCGCCGTCCTCGACCAATCCGATGTTGACCGAGCAAGGCCGCGCCAACGTTTTCCGCGTCTGCAGTCGCGACGATGCGCAGGGCTTCGAGGCCGGCAACTACTTGGCCGATCATTGGAGCGACAAGAAGATCGCGATCCTTCACGACAATACGACCTATGGGAAGGGTCTCGCCGATGAGACAAGAAAGCAGTTGAACAAGCGGGGCGTGACCGAATCAATCTATGAAGGCTACACTCCCGGGAAAGACGACTACTCGGCCGAGATCAGCACGTTACAGGGGGCGGATATCGCCGTGCTGTACATGGGCGGGTATCATACCGAGGCTGCGCTTATGGTCCGTGCGGCGCGCGACCGGGGCTACCCGGTTCAGCTGATCTCGGGCGATGATACGGCGACCGAGGCATTCGGGCTAATTGCCGGCCCTGCCGCCGAGGGCACGCTCTTCACCTTTGTCCCCGACCCGCGTCGAAATGCCGAAGCGGCCAAAGTCGTCGAACGATTCCGGGCCGAGAACTTCGAACCCGATTCCTGGACGCTGCACAGTTACGGCGCCGCCCAGACCTGGGCGCAGGCGGTCGAGAAGGCAGGCTCACTAGAACTCCAAGCCGTGATTGCATCACTGCGCGGCAATCAATTTGACACTGTGTTGGGCCGTATGGACTTTGATAATAAGGGCGACCTCACTGTTCAGAGTTGGGTATGGTATGTCTGGAAGGGTGGCGAATACGTGCCGTTGGAGTAATGGACCACCGATCCGGCGAATCGCCTTGAGCCAATCTGTGCAGACCCTATCGGCCGCGCCAGCTGAATCAATGCGTCGCCGCGATGCTTAAGCGTCTCGGCATACGCGGCCGTCTGTTGCTCGCTTTTTTCGGTATCAGCACCTTCGCGGTACTCGCGACAACAGCCGCTCTTTATGCCTTCCTCGAGGTGGGGGAGGTCGTCGACCACATCACCAAGGAGCGTGTGCCGTCGGCGCTCGCGTCCCTCCAGCTGTCGCGCTAGGCCGAGCGGGTCGCCGCCACTGCGCCCGCCGCACTTGCTTCGACCAGCAAGGCTCAGCATAACGAGGTCTCGACTGCGATCGCGGCAGAGATGACGCGCCTCGAGGAACTGCTTGCCGCTCTCAAAGGCGCCAAGCCTAGCACGGCGGTAGTGGCTGAGATCGAGGCTGCGGTGCTTGGTCTGCGGCGCAATCTCAACGCCCTCGACGACCTTGTCGCCGCCCGCCTCACCGTGGTGGCGCGCAAAGAGGAACTGTTACGTCGCCTGTCGGCTACGACAAATGCAAGCCAGCGCCTTGTGGCGCCCGGCATGCTCGTGATGAATTCCAAACTCCAGCAATGGCGGGCGGTCACGGCCGACACGGCGCTCGCGTCCGATCGAGGCGCGGAGGCGACGGCCGACCTGGTCCAGTCGATAGCGGCCTACATCCCGCAGCAGAAGGCGCAGCAGGAGATCTCGGCGGTCAATGACGCGCTGGTCAACACGGCGGACGCGCCGACGCCAGGCGATCTGGCGTTGATCCTGTTTCCGCTGCGCCGGTCACTCGCCGTTCTGGACACGATTTCCAACGAGATCGACGATAGGCTGCGAACCCGTTTCCAGCAGCGGGTCAACGAGTTCAAGGCACTGATCGACGGCGGAAACAGCATCCCGAAGGCGCGGCAGGACGAGTTCGCCGTCCTGGCGCAGGGCGAAGAGCTTCTGGCCGAAAACAATCAGCTGTCGCGCAGTCTTACCGCTGCCGTCGATCGCCTGGTCGCTGCGGCAGACCGCGAGATCACCGCATCTGGTCTCGAAGCCGCGGTCGTCCAGCGCTACGGGACCGGAGTTGTCCTTGGCTCCGCCTTTCTCAGCCTCTTGAGTTCCGTTCTGGTTGTTTGGCTCTATGTCGACCGCAGCCTCCTCGCCCGCCTGGGAGGGGTGAGCCAAAGCATGCTCGCAATCGCCGGCGGCAATCTTCGTGCGCCATTGCCTGCCGCGGGCCACGACGAAATCGGCCGCATGGCCGAGGCGCTCAGGCTCTTCCGGGACACTGCAGTCGAGGTCGAGGAAAAGAACCTGCGCGAGGTCGCCGAAGCGCGCCAGCGGCTCATCGATGCCATTGAGAGCATCTCTGAGGGATTCGCTCTCTACGACGGCGAGGACCGGCTCATGCTTAGCAATAGCCGCTACCGCGAACTGCTCTACAGCGACCTTGCGATCGAACTGACGCCCGGTACGACATTCGAGCACATCATCCGCCGATCCGCTGAGCGCGGCTACATCAGGGATGCCGAGGGACGATTCGAGGAATGGGTCGCCGAGCGGCTCGCCCGGCACCGCAACCCTGGCGAACCGTGGGAGCAGCGGCGAGGCGACGGAAGATGGATCATGATAAGCGAGCGGCGGATCACCGGCGGCGGCACAGTCGCGGTCTACTCGGACATCACCGAGCTGAAGCTACGGGAGGAGAACCTCGCCGAGAAATCCGCGGCTCTCGAGGCGCTTTCCAGCAAGCTGGCGAAATACCTGGCGCCCCAGGTGTACAACTCGATATTCACCGGCCGTCAAGAGGTCAGGATCGCCAGCCAGCGGAAGAAGCTGACAATATGCTTCTCGGATATCGCCGGCTTTACCGAGACCACCGACAAGATGGAGTCGGAGGACCTCACCCAGATCCTCAATCACTATCTGACGGAAATGTCGAAAATTGCTTCGGATCATGGCGCGACGATCGACAAGTATGTCGGCGACGCGATTCTGATGTTTTTCGGCGATCCGGAAACTCGCGGCGTCAAGGAGGACGCGCTCGCCGGCGTGCAGATGGCTCTCGCCATGCAGAAGCGGATGAGCGAACTTGCCGAAGTCTGGCGCGACATTGGAATTGAAACACCACTGCGCTGCCGCATCGGCATCCACACCGACTACTGCACTGTCGGCAACTTCGGCAGCGAGGACCGGATGGACTACACGATAATCGGCGGCGCCGTGAATCTCGCCTCACGTCTTGAGCAGGAGGCGCAGCCAGGGACCGTGCTCATTTCTTATGAGACGTTTGCGCAAGTGAAGGACACGATTGACTGCGACGAACTGGGGCGCATCCACGTCAAAGGGATCGCCTATCCGGTCGCCACTTATCGCGTCATCGATTTGAAGGCCAATCTTGTCGCTGCCCGTCGCGCCGTTCGAACCGAACTGCCGCATCTCAGACTGGAAGCTGAGCCTGAGCTGATGTCTGCTGACGAGCGTGACCAAGCCGCAACTGCGCTTCGAGACGTGCTCGATCGACTTTGTCACAAGCCCGGGTAGTAGGGATCGTCGGCATCGGCTCTGTGGACAAGTCCCCATTCTGAAACACGCAGGACGGCAAAGCCGTCGATCTCTACACGCTCATCAACGACAGAGGCGCGTCCATCAAGTTCATCGCCTATGGCGGTATAATCACGGCGATCAATGTGCCCGACCGCTGGGGCAAGCTCGACAACGTCGTGCTCGGCTTCAAGGAACTCGCCGACTACGAATCCTTGCCCCCTATTTCGGCGCCTTGATCGGGCGCTACGCCAATCGCAGACCGGTGCGCGGAATGAACTGCGACGAGTTTGGAGACAATGTAGCGGTTTTGATGGCCGGAGGTCCGCTCATGGCAGCGCGATACAGACGTTCCTGTTTCTGATATCCATTGAGGCTGTGAAAAGTGCCCGTGCAATGACGTGGTTGGTGTGTGTTGATACTTCCTGCGCTTGATCAGCTCTGTTAGGCGTCGGAAGGATTTTATCGGAGCGCAACGGCATGCCGACGGCCTTCTTTATCACTCATCCGGAAGTTTCCGTTGATCCCGCCACGCCAGTTCCAGCTTGGCGGCTTTCGGACCGCGGCGTCACCCGGATGAGGGCTTTCGCGGGCTGTGCGGTGCTGTCCGGCCTGACGTCCATCTGGTCGAGCTCCGAGGCCAAGGCTATTGAAGCGGCTGGCCTGCTGGCGGCGGGATTTGGTTTGCCCGTCCAAGTGGATGAGCAACTTGGCGAGAACGACCGCTCCGCGACCGGTTTCCTTCCACCCGTCGATTTCGAACGAGTTGCTGACGCCTTCTTCGCCAATCCACATGAGAGCGTTTGCGGATGGGAGCGCGCGCTCGATGCCCAGGATCGCGTCGCGCGGGCCGTGTTTCGCATTCTTGCGACCCATCACGACGGCGACATTGCTTTCGTCTCGCATGGCGGCGTTGGCACGCTGCTGCTTTGCAAGCTGCTGAATGCGCCGGTTTCGCGCAGTCGGGATCAACCGTTCCAAGGTCATTTCTTCGCTTTCTGCTTGCCAGGTTGCAAGATCATCCACGAATGGCAGCCTATCGCCGAGCGTTAACCTCAACTTTTCCCTGCAGAATTGGGCCTTGAGTACAAAGAGCCGGGGAACGAATGGAAGCAGAAACAATGACGGAATTGACTGCGTGAATGGTGACGATAACGATCGGATGCTGTTTGCGACTGCGCTGGCGCGGCGCGGCGGCGAACTCGGCCTGCAATATTTCCGACAACTGGAGACACTCACAATCGAGAGCAAGGGTCATCAGGACCTGGTCTCCGAGGCCGACCGGAATGTCGAGACGTTCATCCGCCGGGAGCTTGCGGCGCAATATCCTGAAGACGGTGTTATCGGAGAGGAACACGCCGCACTCGCCGGCGGATCGGGTTACACATGGGTGATAGATCCAATCGACGGCACTGCCAACTTTCTGCGCGGCATCCCGGCCTGGACCGTCGTCATCGCCTGCGTCAAGGAGGGTGTGGCGGTCGTGGGCGTTATCCATGAACCCTCTACCGGCGAGACATTTTATGGACGCCGCGGCGGTGGCGCTTTCCTCAACGGCCGGCCCATCAAGACAAGCCCGACGACGAGCCTGACGCAAGGCTCGGTCGGAACCGGCTTCTCCAATCGTCGTGAAGCGCGCACCGTCGCCAAGCTGATCGATCTCCTGCTTCAGGAGGGCGGCGTGTTTTTCCGCAATGCATCCGGTGCGCTTATGCTTGCCTACGTCGCCTCGGGCAGGCTGCTCGCCTATGTCGAGGAGCATATGAATGCTTGGGACTGCCTCGCCGGCATGCTTCTGGTCGAAGAGGCCGGCGGGTCGGTCGTCACGCCCGACCCGAAAACGGTTCTCGAGGAAGGAACACTGGTCATCGCGGGCGGCAAGGGCGTGTTCGACAAGGTCCACGCGCTCTGCAAAGAGGCGTTCAGTCTGTGATCAGCACGGGTCCGCGTTCGGGGAAGCCGATGCTCACCGGCTGCCCCGCTCGAAACGCGGTATCGACATCCGGCGAGACCACGAAGACTTCGCCGAATTGCGTGGCAATTACGAACTCGAGGTGGCTGCCGACATAGGTCACTTTTTCAAGCGTCCCGGGCAAGGCGCCAGGCGCATTCGGCTCGCCAATCTCGAGGCGGCTCGGTCGCGCCGCCAGCATGGCCGGCCCCAGTTTGCGGCCGCGAGCCGGCAGCTTCAGGACGGCAGGTCCCAGATGCACGGTGGCGCTGTCGCCCTCGACCGACACGACCTCGCATTGGAACATGTTGGCTTCGCCGATGAAGTCGGCCACGAAAGCATTCGCGGGCTGCTCGTAGAGGTCGCGTGGCGTGCCGTCTTGGGCAATCACCGCATTGTTCATGACAATGATGCGATCGGAGACGGCGAGCGCTTCCTCCTGGTCGTGGGTGACATAGACGACCGTCAGGCCGAGTTTCTGCTGAATCTCGCGGATTTCCTCGCGCACGCGCCGGCGGAGCTTCGCATCCAGGTTCGACAAAGGCTCGTCGAAGAGCAGCACCTGCGGCTCCAGGACCAGCGCCCGCGCCACCGCGACACGCTGTTGCTGTCCGCCCGAAAGCTGGCTCGGCAGGCGGTCGCCGAAATTGGAGAGGCCGACCAGTTCAAGCCCGGCTCTGGCCCTCTCGGCCGTCTCCTTCCTGCCGAATCCGGAAAAGCCCAGGCCGTATTCGACGTTCTGGGTCACGGTCATGTGCGGGAAAAGCGCGTAGGATTGAAACACCATGGAGACATCACGATCAGTGGCCGGCAGCCGGGTGACGTCGGCGCCCCCGATCAGGATCTGGCCGCTCGTTACCATTTCCAGTCCGGCTATCATGCGCAAGGTGGTCGTCTTGCCGCAGCCCGACGGTCCAAGCAGGGTGACCAGCTTCCCGGCCTCGATGAACAGCGAGATGTCGTTGACGGCGGGCGCCTTGCTCTTGCCGTAGATCTTGGTGACATTCCTGAATTCGACTGAGGCGGCATTGCCGCGAATTTCGGCCATCATCCGCCTCCCGAGATCGCCGGCTGTGGACGCGCCACGACCGCCTGGCTGACATTGGTGCGCGACTGCGCCAGATCGCCGTCGAGACCGCGCCGGCCGATCATGCGGCTGCCAACGGCAAGCTGCATCAGACCGATCACCGCCAGCATGACGCCGATAAGGACGGCGGAATAAGCGATGGCGACGCCATATTCGTTATTCTCGACGCGGCCGACGATATAGCTGGTCGACATGTCATACTGGGCGCTGACCAAGAAGATGATGGCGCTGATGGCGGTCATGGCGCGAACGAAGGAATAGACCAGCGCGGCAAGGATGGCCGGCCGCAGCAGCGGCAGGACCACTTTGCGGAAGGTCTGCCAGGAGTTGGCTCCCAGAGTGAGGGACGACTCGTCGAGGCTGCGGTCGATCTGCGACATCGACGCGACACCGGCGCGGACCCCAACCGGCATGTTGCGGAAGATGAAGGAGAGCACCAGGATAATGCCCGTGCCGGTGAGCTCGATCGGCGGCACATTGAACGCAATCACGTAGGAGACGCCGATCACGGTGCCGGGAATGGCGAAGGACAGCATCGTCGCGAATTCGAAGGTGTCCTTGCCGGCAAAATTCTGGCGGACCAGCAAATAGGCGGTCAAGAGTCCGATGGCCGCAGTCAGCGGCGCGGAGATCATCGCTATTTCCATGGTCGTCCAAAAAGAACTCCAGGCCGAGCCGCGCCAGTGGATGCCGAACTTGTTCCAGCCGATGGAGAACGCCGTCACGTAGTGTTCAAAAGTCAGAGAGAAATCCACCCCCCACAGCTTGACGAAGCTGCCGTAGAAGATCGTCACGTAAATCAGTAAGGTAAACAGCGTCCAGACGGCGGCGACCGCGAAGACGACGTTGCGCAATTTTGCCGGCAGATGCGAGTGAACGCCGGCGTCGCCTTTGCCGGAGACGGTCGTGTAAGACTTCTTCCCAAGCCAGAATCGCTGGGCGTAGAATGCCCCGAGCGTGAAGAACAGGAGCACGAGGGCGAGGATCGCCGCCTGCGCCTGGTCGTATTGCGCGCCGACGATGGCGAAGAAGATCTCGGTGGACAGCACATCGAAATTGCCGCCGAGCACCAGCGGATTGCCGAAATCAGCCATGCTCTCGATAAAGCCGAGCAGAAAGGCATTGGCCAGACCCGGTCGCATCAACGGCAGGGAGACGGTGATGAATGTCTGCCAGCGATTGGCGCGCAGGGTCTGCGCGGCCTCCTCCATGGATGGGCTGACACCCTCGACCACACCGATCATCACCAGAAAAGCGATCGGCGTGAAAGCGAGCACCTGGGCGATCAGCAGGCCAGGCAGGCCGTAGACCCATCGCGTCGGTTGGACGCCGATCAGCTCGGCGAAACCCAGATTGATGGCGCCCGAGAGGCCGAACAGAAGGATGATGGCGAGGCCGATGACGAAGGGTGGTGTGATGATCGGCAGCACGGTCAGCGCGCGCAACAGCGCACCGTAACGAAAGCCGGTACGGGTCACCACCAGGGCAAAGACAAGGCCGAGCGCGGTGGTCGTTACGCCGACGAGCACGGCGAGAAGGAGCGAATTCCAGGCGACGCCGCAGCGCGGGCCACCGGTGAGGCAGCCGAGGCTCCAGAGCCGGTCGCTGGAGAGTTTCGCGAGAAAGACGGGAAGCGAATAGTCGCCCTCCTGTGTGAGCAGCGCGCTCCCCAGCATTTGACCGATCGGCATGAAGATAAAGATGGCGACCATGGAGACGACGAAGCCGATCGAGCCGACGACGAATTCGTCGCCGGCCACCGCGCCGCGCGCCGCAAGCCCCAGGGTGAACAGGAACAGGAACGCGCCGCTTACCAGCAGTGCTCCCCAGCCCATGCCAAACTGGCGGTCGTCAAGCTCGCCAAAGAGCAAGGTCAGCCATTGCCACTGGAAGCCGCGCAGACCAATGCCGAATCCTTGAAGCAGGAAGTAGGCGACGCCGGTCGCGCCGACGGCGATCAGCAAATAGCCAAAGAAGGGATCGGACTTGCGCCGCCGCCATAGCAGGAGCGGCGCGAGAAGCAGCGGGCCGATAGGGGCGAGCCAGAGTTTGTCGCCTTGCAGCACAAGGAAAAGCGCCGGCGCTACGTCATCGTCAAGCGGATAGCCGTCCAGCAGCCAGGACAGGGTGAAGAGATTGCTGTCCAACCCGTACCAAGGCAGCAGCGCATAGCCGAGCAAGCCGACCGCCGTCCACAGGACGACGGTCGGGTGAAGCGCGCTCGTGGCAGTGCGGACGCGCATGATCACTGCGGCAGGGTCGAGACCTCCGTATCCCACTTCTGCAGCAGGCGCTTGCGCTCGGCGCTCGATCCATACTTCTTGAAATCATAGTCGATGAGCTTGATGGTCGACAGGTCGGGCGACAATTCGGACGCGGTGGCGTTCTTGTTCGACGGCAACTGGAACGACTTCACGTCCTTGGCCTTCGACTGCATCTCGGCGGTCAGCGCCCAGTCGTAGAACTGCTTCGCCGCTTCCGGGTTGCGGGCGCCCTTGATCAGCGACATCGAGCCGATCTCATAGCCGGTGCCTTCGCAAGGCGCCACCGTGACGATCGGGAAGCCGGCTGCCGTCTGCGCCACCGCATCATGCATGAAAACGATGCCGATGGTGGTTTCGCCGAGACCCGCGGCCTTAATCGGAGCGGAGCCGGACTTGGTGTACTGGTTGATGTTAGCGTGGAGCGCCTTCAGGTACTCAAAACCCTTGTCCTCGCCCATCAGCTGAACCATCGTCGCGAGCATTGTATAGGCGGTGCCCGATGAGTTCGGGTTGGCCATCTGGATGTGGCCCTTGTATTCCGGCTTGGTCAGATCGGCCCAGCATTTCGGCTCCGGCAGGTTGCCCTTGGCCAACAGATCCTTGTTGTAGCCGAAGCCGAGCGCACCGGAGTAGACGCCGATCGTCTTGTTGTTGGCGGCTTCCGCCTGCTTGATCGCCCAGTCGTGCAGTTCGCCGCGCATCGGGGGCATATATTCCTCGGTCAGTCCTTCCTCTGCGGCCTGGAGATGAGGATCGCCGGTGCCGCCCCACCAAACGTCGCCCTTTGGGTTTCCGGCCTCGGCGCGCACCTGGGCGTATGTCTCGCCTGAACTCTTGCGGGTCATATCGACAGTGATGCCGGTCTTTTCCTCGAAGCTAGTCTTGATTTGCTGGCACCAGGCCTCGTCGGCGGAGCAATAGAGGGTGAGGCTGTCGGCGTAAGCCGAACTGGCAGCAGAGACCAGCATTACTGCCGTTGCCGCCAGGCGGACACAGGTCTTTTTCATGTGCGAATTTCCTCCCATTGTTTCGCCGTCTAACAAGTATCAAGCATTGCTGCGGCGGCGACCAGATTGGGAGCTTTTGCGCCGATTTGCAAATCGAGTCGGCGGCGGCTGGAACAGCGGATCCTACGCGTGGCGAAGGGGGAAACCGATCAGGCAAGTTGCGGCAGTTCCGTTCCCCTCCAACACGACCAACCGCTTCATCTTGCCGAAAGGCCGGCCGATGAAGGCATGAGCGGAAAGATGGCAGCAGTCACCGAAGCATGGGAACGGCGCGCCTTGTCGGCGAGAGTCGCAAACGGCGGCGCCCGGAATAGCGTCACACTTGTTACTCCCACTGGTCGTTTTCCGGTGCCAAACTATTTTAGGCCCAACAACCAGCGATGAGCAGCGAATGAGCCGCGCTTCAGCGACGAGGCGCGCGCCCAGATCAGGAGGAAGCCATGACTTCAGTAGCCGAGAGCGAACGGAAAAGCGGACAGACTGCCATGCGCACGCCACCGGTGGTGTCGCCGCAGGAGTGGGAAGCGGCCCACGAGCAGCTGCTCGTGAAGGAAAAGGCCCAGACCCGCGCCCGTGACGCGCTGGCCGCCGAGCGGCGGCGGATGCCGTGGATGGCGGTGGAGAAGAATTATGCGTTCGAGGGGCCCGACGGCAAGGTGAGCCTGCTCGACCTGTTCGACGGCCGGCGTCAGCTGATCGTCTACCGCGCCTTCTTCGAGCCGGGAGTGTTCGGCTGGCCCGACCATGCCTGCCGCGGCTGCTCCATGGTGGCCGACCAGGTTGCCCACCTCGCCCATCTGAACGCCCGTGACACCACCCTCGTCTTCGTCTCGCGTGCGCCGCAGGCGGATATCGCGCGGTTGAAGGCGCGGATGGGCTGGGAGATACCATGGTTCACCCTCACCGACAGCTTCGACGCCGATTTCGGCGTCGACGAGTGGCACGGCCACAACGTGTTCATCCGCGACGGCGACCGCGTGTTCCGCACCTACTTCATCAACAACCGCGGCGACGAGCAGATGGGCGGCACCTGGAACTATCTCGACATCACGCCGCTGGGCCGGCAGGAGGTCTGGGAGGACTCGCCCGAAGGCTATCCCCAGACCCCAGCCTACAAATGGTGGAACTGGCACGACAGCTACGCCGCGGATCCGGCAGCCGACAAGAAGTGGGCCGAGGTGTCGGAGGCCGGAGAGGCGGCGTTCCGGGAGGCGAGCACGAAGCAATGAGCCAGACCTGATCCGCTGAGATNAAGAAGTGGGCCGAGGTGTCGGAGGCCGGAGAGGCGGCGTTCCGGGAGGCGAGCACGAAGCAATGAGCCAGACCTGATCCGCTGAGATCGACGGCGGCGGCGTCGAAATGCAGGAATCCTGTTCCCAGCGGCGCTGGCGCGGCGGCTCATGAGCGATCTCTGCGCTGTTGCCGTGTTGTTCCCCCAACCGGACAACCTCGGAGGGCGTCCGGCGGTAGTGCTGGATCAAGTCAATTGATCACGGCCGATTCACGCTGTTCGTCAGCCCATTGACGTACATGACCAGGTTCAGCGGATCGAACCTGAGGCCGTGGAACTTGGCCGCGAAGCGCCCGCCGCGGTCGATCACGTGCGTCACCAAGCCATGCATCTGCTGGCCGCCTTCGAGTGGATCGAAACGGACGTTGTATTCCTCGGACAGCTTGCGCGTCGCGTCCTCCGCCTGCCCTTCGCGGGTGGTCAGGAAGGTCCAGTTGCGCGGGTCCAGCCCGTGCGCTTCGCCGTATCCCTTCATGACCTCGGGCGTGTCTGACTTCGGGTCTGTCGTCACCGTCAGGAACTGCACCACGTCCTTCATGGGCGTTTCGTTGACCATCGCCTGGACGCGGGCGATCAGGTCGGAGTGCAGCGGGCAGACGTCGGTGCAACTCGCGAACACGAAATTGAGTACAACGACCTTGTCGGCGAAATCCGAGAGGCGGACCGGATTGCCTTCGTCGTCGGCCAGATCGAATCCCGGCGCTGCGGGAGCGTCGATCGCCTGGAAATATTTCTCCTCGCTGCCCATAAGCCTGTCGAGATCGGCGCCCGGATGATGGGCAAATGCGGGAAGCGCGAGGACAGACGTGACGGCCATCGCGGCGAGAAGTGTTCTTCTGTTCATCTCCGTTCTCCGGTTTGGTCGAGTTCTCGTACGATGATCCCTTCGAAGAAGGAAACCATCTCGGGGGTGTCCCATTCGGCGGGTCCGGCGAGTCGCGCGAGCTCGTTTCCGTCCGGGCCGATCAGAAGCGTGGCTGGCAGGCCGAACAGTCCCAACGCGCGGATCGCAGTCCCGTCCTGGTCGATGAAGACGGGGAGTTTGACCCCGATCTCGTCGAAGAACTTCCGGACTGCGCCGGCTCCCGCTCGGTCCACCGAAAGGGCGACGACATCGAATCCCTCGCCGCCGAGCCGCCCCTGAAGGCGGTTGAGCGTGGGCATTTCGGCCCGGCAGGGCGCACACCAGGTCGCCCAGACGTTGAGCAGCACCATCTTGCCGCGCCAATCTTCGAGAGATTGCGGCTCTGCCGCCTCGTCGGCGAGGATGAGCTCGGGCAAGGGCTGCGGCTCCTCGTGCAGCGGCATCACTGTCGGTTCCTGCGCGTGCGCGTTGCCCACGGCCACAAGGACGGCAAGTATCAGCGCCGACAGGATCGTCTTCACTGCGTCTTCTCCTGCTCGCGGCGGCTCATCTCCGACTGGTAGGCGCGCTCCCGCTCCGGCCATGTGCTCTTGATGAAGGCGAGAACGGCGCGGATCTCCTCGTCGCTCAAAATGTCCTCGAATCCCGGCATGTCGCTAGCGTACCCGTTGCCCACCACGGCGGCTGGACCCTCTTTGGTGATCCGGAACAGCACCCCGTCCGGGTGGTGCCAGGTGTGCCCGGACGCATCGTGCGGCGGGGCGGGCATGCGTCCCGAGGGAAGCTGCCTCTTCCAGTCAGGCTGGCCTTCGAGGCTGGCCCCGTGGCAGGAGGCGCAGTTCGCGGAATAGAGCTGCCGTCCCCGCGCAATTGCCGCGGCCTCGCTTGCTCCGAACGACCAGATCAAGGCGAGGGCGGCAACTCCCAAAAGCGCCGCGAAGCCGAGGATAACAGCCTGCCTGCTCATTTGCGGCCGCTGAAGAACAGGTACTTCACCAAGGTCGCGACCGCGAGAACGAGCGCAACTGCGAGCAGGAGCCAGCCCACACCCATGCCCAGCATCATGCCGCCCATGCCTTCCATCATTCCGCCGTCCATCGTTGTCGGCTCCTTTTCCGCGTCTCGTTGCAGGCCTATTCCCGCGCGTATACGCCGCCCACGCTGCCAGACTTGGTGATCTCCAGCATCTCGAACGGCGCTTCCTTGGTGCCGCTCATTCCCGGCGAGCCCATTGGCATGCCGGGCAGCGTCACGCCCTTGATGTCGGGCCGCTCCGTGAGCAGCTTCTTGACCGTGCCGACGGGGACGTGGCCGCTGACGACGTAGCCGTCCACGAATGACAGGTGGCAGCCCTGGAATTCGTCCGCGATGCCTGCCTCGCGGCTCATCTCGGCGAGGTCGTGGGTGGCCTTGCTGGTGACGGTGAAGCCGTTCTCCCGCAGGTACTCGGCATAGCCTTCGCAGCAGCCGCACTGCGGGTTCTTGTAGAGGGTGACGTCCTTCTCGCCCGCGAGCGCCGGGACGGCAGCCCAGACGAAGGAAGCGAGGGCGACGGCATTCAGGATAGTACGCATTTTCGGTTCTCCTTTTGAGGGATTGGTCAGGCGACGCGGAAGACGCCCATCATCCCGGCGGCCTGGTGTTCGAGTATGTGGCAATGGAGCATCCAGTCGCCCGGATTGTCGGCAACGAGGGCGATCTCCACCCGCTCGCGCGGAGACATGAGCACCGTGTCCTGCCACTCGCGGTGCTTGCTAGGCTTGCCGTTCCGGGAGATCACCCGGAAGGAATGGCCGTGCAGGTGGATCGGATGATGCCAGGCCGTCGCGTTGGTCATCGCGATGGCATGGCTCTTGTCCCGCGCAAGCGTCAGCATCGGGTCCATGACGTGCCCTTCCGCCGCGATGCCGTTGATGAACCAGATGCCGCCGGAGTGCATCATGTTCATCATGCCGCCCATGCTGCCCATCATGCCGCCAACGGCGCCGGGGGAATGCTTGCGCGTGTCGCCCATGCTGCCGCCCATCTCCTGCATGACCATGGCTCCCATCATGCCGCCGTTGAAGGTGACCTCGTGCCGGACGGCCGATGCAAGGTCCGGCTCCGGCAGCGGGTTGGGCGGGAGGGCGACAGGCCAGTCGGGAGCCGCCTGCCTGAGCGGATTACCGGCATAGGCTAGGTCGACCAGGCGGTATTCGAGGCCCTCGTAGAAGCGGTCGATCACGGAAACCCGGCTTCCGGCGTCAGCCGTCATGTCGAGGATGAGGTCGGCGCGCATCGCGGGCCCGAGCACGACCAGCCCGCCTTCCGGCGCATGCGGCTCCACTGGCTGCCCGTCCAGCGCAATGACGGCAGGCTGATGGTTCCCGAAGTCGAGGCCGAAAATGCGGGCGTTGGCGGCGTTGATCAGCCGCAGCCGGATGCGTTCTCCCTTTCGCACCTGAAAGACATCCGGCACGCGGCCATTGATCGTGACCGTGTTTCCGACCCGGCCGTTGTGCATCATGTCATGGCGGTTGCCGAAGTCTTCCCGCATCTCGGCGGTTTTGGTCAGCCGCCAGTCGGACAGCACCCATGTGACTTCGCGGTCGACCCGGATGGGATCGGCTTCCTCCACGATCAGCGGGCCGTAGAGGCCTCTGCCGACCTGCTCGAAACTGCGATGGTGCGGATGGTACCAGAAGGTGCCTGCGTCGACGGCATCGAACTCGTAGGCAAAGGTCTCGCCGGGCCAGATCGGCGCCTGCGTGAGGTGCGGCACGCCGTCCATCGCGTTCGGGACTCGCAAACCGTGCCAGTGCACCGTCGTCTCTTCGTTGAGTTTGTTCTCGACCGCCACCCGCAGGCGTTCTCCCTGGCGGATGCGAATTTCCGGACCGGGCAGGCTGCCGTCATAGCACCAGATGGGGGTATCGCCATGCGGCTCTGGCGCGATCTGGGCGCGTCCCGGTCCGGCGCGGATCCGGAACTCGCGAAGGCCTGCGGCGTCGGATCGCGGTGGAAGCACCACGCCCGCCGAAACGGCGGCGGCCGATGCGAGGAAGGTTCGACGCGTCAGCGCCGGCACACGTGGATAGGGCATTGGATCAACCATTCCGGAATAGGCTTTTTTGACGCGCGGACGTAGCCGGGCGCGTCGACGGGTCGGTCGCGAGCGGATGCCGCGGCCGTGTCAGCTCAGGAAGGTGGTTCGGGGAGGATAGGGCTCAGGCGGACCGGTGCGGCCGTCGGACGGTTCTCCGGGAGGCAAGGATACGATACCGGCGAAATGCGGCAGCTCGGCCGCGGCAGGCGTGCAGATCGCGACAAGCGAGGTAACGCAGAACTGGTCGCATGCCGACGTCTCACCGTCATCGCCGGGACAGTCCTGGCAGTCGGGCATGTCGCCGTCCATCTCAGCCATCGACATCTTCAGGGACATGTCCGTCAAAGCCGCGGCATGCGCCGCCGTGCCGAGGGCGAAGGCCGCGAGGAAGACGACTGCGAGGATGCGGACGAACCTGCTCATTGGGTAGACAGTAGTCCTGGCTCTGCGCCGTGTCCAGATTCGGTCGCAGGTGAACCATGACCGCCGCAAACGGATGCCGACGGGAGGCGATTTGTTGCAGGCTGCTTGGAATGTCTGAATAGGTTCCGGAAATGGTCTGGCGTGAGATTATAACCGCCTTTGGTGCCATTGCGCTGGCTTCTGGACCGCGGCGCTAGTGAACCCGGCTTAACCCACTGCATCGTCGGCCGCTTCTTCATCTCGTTGGGCGCCTCGCCGGCATGCTGGAGGCCCTTCCACAGCCGCTTCCAACTCAGTGAAGGCGGCGCGGCTCCCGCAAAAGGAAACGCCGAGGTCGAGGCGCAGCTCGCAATTGCACGCTCCATGATCCGCGCCGGCCGGCCACTCTAGAATCATAACTAGCGGACTTCGCGTCTTAGGCTACTCGGAACCGCTTAATGCCGCCGGACAACATGATGACGAACGACATGCTCTGCCACATGACTGAGGGAGAACTTTCGGTCGTTCACAACAAAGAAAAGTTCACAGTCAAGAAGGGCGATGTTTGGGCCTGCGCTAAAGGCGCTACTACAGAAGGCACCCAGAACACGAGCACTGCGGTCGCGATCATGCGGGTCATCGATTTGATGCCCGCATGAGGTAAGCGATGGGTGGAAGTGCGGCTATGGCTGCCCTAAAGAGATGCCGGAGCGCGTATCTGTCGTGGTGGGGAACGTCCAACGACGGGCCGCCTTCCATCCCGGTTATTGTCGATCACCGGCTGATTGAGTTTTGACCCTAGTCCCTCGACAGCTGCTTGATCTGTTTTCTGATTTCCTTGGTATCGCCGCGCGAACCGATGGCGATGATCGCCAGTTGTTCGGCCAGTTCGCGGCGGCGGCGCAGCCGGCGAACAGCAGATCTCCCCGCGTCAAGCCGGCCCCGAGCATGCAGTCGACGACCGCCTGAAAGCCAGGCTCCATCGCCTCCTGGGAGGACTCGCCCGAGGGCTATCCCCAGACCCCGGCCTACAAATGGTGGAACTGGCACGACAGCTACGCCGCGGATCCGGCAGCCGACAAGAAGTGGGCCGAGGTGTCNGGTGTCGGAGGCCGGAGAGGCGGCGTTCCGGGAGGCGAGCACGAAGCAATGAGCCAGACCTGATCCGCTGAGATAGACGGCGGCGACGGTCGATCGGCTATCCGGATATCCGGGCCCGAGACATTGCCGCTGGACCATTGCTGAGGGAAGCGCGGCGACGACGGCTGGCGGTAGCCGCTCGCCGCCATTCATGCCGACTTGACGATCGACAATGTGCGTTTGTAGGTGGCCGGTTTCGTGCGGAAATTCGCGGCGGGAGCAGGTCGGCCGACGTGAAAGCCCTGGATCTTATCGATGTCGAATTCGCGGATAAGGGCCAGTTGCTCGTCGGTTTCCACCCCCTCGACCAGGATTTTATGGCCGCGATTTCGCACCAGGGCAATGATGTCTTGCAGCATCGCCTTGCCCCTTGGGGTGCCGCAGTCATGCAGGAACGAGCGGTCGATCTTCACCATATCGAAATCGATGAGACGAAGCCATGAGAGGCCCGCGAAGCCCGTCCCGAAGTCGTCAAGCCATACCCTGACCCCCAGCAGCTTCAGGTCGCTGATGCAGCGCAGAACGTCGGAGTGCATCTCCATCTCCAGCCCTTCGGTGATTTCGAGGGCCAGCCTGCTGCCGGCGACGCCGGTCTCGCTCAAAATCGTCGCAACCGAAGCTGCGAAGCCGGGCGTCTTGAGCTGAATTGGAGAGACGTTGACGCTGACGACACGGACGTGATCGTCCGCCAAGAGCTCGGTGCACACTGTCCTTATGGCCCAGCGCCCGAGCTCCAGGACCGCGCCGGTTCGTTCCGCAACAGGAATGAACAGGCTCGGCGGAACCGATGTACCGTCCAGCATTTTGAGGCGCATCAGAGCCTCGACGGCTTCAACCCGGCCAGACGCCACGTTCTGGATCGGCTGGTAGACGAGTGAAACGAGATCCTGGCCGATCGCGATCTTCAGCAAAGCCGCAATGTTCTCGCTCTCGTCGCTGCTCTGGGGATCGTTTGGATCGAACAGCCAGGTACAATTGCGACCGCCTGCTTTCGCCAGATAGAGCGCACGATCGGCCTCGTGGACGATCTTCTCCAGCTTGGCGCCAGTCTGCGCCCTGGTGAAGGCAGCGCCGACGCTCACCGTCACCACCGAGGTGCCGTCTCTGCGCTGCTGGTGGGGAAGCGCGAGGTTCTCCACCGTGCTTCGAATGGCTTCGGCAAGACCTGCGACCTGTTCCCTTTTCTCCATGCGAGCCAGGACAATGAATTCTTCCCCGCCGTAGCGGCCGATTGAGCCATTGTGCTGCTTGATCATTTCGGCAAGGGCATTGGCGACAAGTATCAGGCAGCGATCGCCTTCCTGATGTCCGTAGTAGTCGTTGAACCTTTTGAAGAAGTCCACGTCGATGAGGATCGCCACAAAACCGCTGCCATGCCTTTGCCAGTCGCTCCAGTAGTCGCGCAGCTTCTCGTCGATCGCACGCCGATTCTCCAGACCGGTAAGCGGATCGGTTCTCGACAGATTCAAGAGCGCCTGTCCGCGCTCGGTGGCCTCCTTGTGCTGGATTTTAGCTTCCAAGGCGTTCAGGAAGACGTTGTAACGTTCCTCGTTTAACCTCCAGTTTACATACGACGTGAATATGAAGCACGAAATGTAAAAAATTCCTAGTACTATTTTGTATGTTAGCGTAGAAGGTACGAAATAGTTCACGGTGTATAGTACACACAAAATTATAGCAGAAGTTACGATGGATAGATTAAACCTGAATGTGAAGAAAAGATTGGCGCCCATCATGAAGATAGTACCGAAGACCATATAATAAGAGACGCTTTCCTTGTCCGCGGCCATAACCGCTGGGGACAACCAACCAACATAGCCAAAGATGATGGCTGCGGCGCAAGTCACGTCAATCCATTCCGTTCCGACCCCCCGGCGAAGTTGTGCTTCCAGGGTCAACAGCGCAGTCACTCCGACCGCGAAGCGCGCCGTGATCGTATAGAGTGCCACATCCGGAATCAGCAGCAGATCCGTTGCCGAAAACATGAGATAGATGGCGACGGCGATCCAAAGCCCCGGCCTGGCGTCCATCCTTCGCTTCGCCTGGCCTTCCTCCCAGTAGAGGCTGCGGAGTTCGTCGGACCGTCGCTCGTAGCGCCGCTCAAGCGGTTCCGCATGGGCCATATCGGCCAATGCGGATGACGCGTATTCGTTCGTCACCCTAAGCCCCATTTGAACGGGGCTTTGTATGCCGAACTCATTTCTAGCTTCTACCCCCACGCCGGCCGACTCCTCAGGCGCGACAGCGAATTGCGGCGCCTCGCAAGCAATATGCAGTCGCGCATATAGGTTTGGGTTAACTCGTATCTGGAATCCGACCCGCAAGGCGTCCAAAAAACCAGCATGGTTGGCGGGAATTTAACGACACCGCTAAAATGCCTGACATGTGTCTTGGCAAAGATAAAATTTTACGCAATATGTAACGATATCTAGTTAAATGTGATTATGGAGTTCTGCGGTGGCAACCATCCTCGATGGCAAAAGTTTGATTACTGCCGAGATGATCGCCGCCAGTCTCCCTCAAAAAAAGCTCGAGCCTCATAGCGAAGCGTTCGAAACCGCTCGCGTCGAGCTTGCGCTCATTCTCCACACCACACACCAGCAAATCGAGCAACGAAAGGACCCCGCCGAGATCATTCGTCGTGTGACGTCGTACCTCAGCGCGACGCGTTCCAAGGTTCATCCCGACGTCTGGCAGGGATTGATACCGGTGGTGCAGAACCACCCGGTCCTGGAGTACTTTCTTGAGGATCCGCTCACGCGGTGGTCCCATGACAAGCCCAGAGGTTATTCCGGCGACGCGCAGTTGCTCGACTACATCTATTGCGATCCGCACGTGGCGGAGAGCGTGGCAAACGCCTCGGAGATCGGCAAGGCGCTCTACATGCATACCAAGGATGTGCCGTCGTCCATCGCGGCACGGGAACGGCGTGATCTTCTGACCCGCTATGTCGATAAGATTGCGACCAGGAATGGACCGCAAACCGAGGTCCTGGCGATTGCGGCCGGCCATTTAAGGGAGGCCAATCGCTCGGCCGCATTACAGGAGGGCCGTCTCAAGCGCTGGGTTGCACTCGATCAGGACCCTCAGAGCGTTGGATTGATCACGCGCGACTTCCAGGGCACTGCGGTAGAGGCCATCGACGGCTCGGTGCGAACCATGCTCACGCGGGGCCACAAGCTTGGCAAGTTCGACTTCATCTACGCCTCCGGCCTTTACGACTACCTTGCGCACAACGTCGCCGTGAAGCTCACGAAAACCTGCCTGCAGATGTTGAAGCCGAACGGGACCTTCCTGTTTGCGAACTACGCAGAAGGCAACCCTGACGCCGGGTATTGGGAGACGTTCATGAACTGGGTGTTGCTGCTGCGGTCGGAGGCCGATATGTGGAACATCATCAATGCCAGCGTCGATCGAAACACCGTCGAGGCGCAGGTGTTCTTTGGCGAGAACCGCAACGTCCTGTACGGCGTCATCGAAAAGCGCGGATAGCGAGCGCCTGGGCTGCGAGCTTGTCGGCGGTTGTCGGTTCTAATCCCCGAACGCTGCCCTTAACGTCTCGAATGGCGCCAGCGCGCCACGCACCTGGACGACGGCGGCGGCGACGCGATGCGCGCGCAACACGGCCTCGGTTGGGGCATCGCCGGCAAGCCGGGCGGCGAGATAGGCGCCATTGAAGGAATCGCCGGCGCCGGTCGTATCGACGGGGGCGGCGACATGCACGGCCGGAACCGGTTGCAGGGTGCCGTCTGCGGCGATCAGCGCCGGCTCCTCGCCGTTCTTGACAACGACTTCGCCGACCAGCTTTCGCAGCCTTTCCGCGGTTTTCTGCGGCGCTGCGTCGCCGAACAGCATCTGCTCGTCGGGAAAGGTCGGCAGCGCGATGTCAGAGACTGCCAGCGCATCGAGGATCGCGGTCTGTGCTTCCTCGCGCCGGCGCCACAGCCGCGGCCGATAATTGGGATCGAAGGCGACAACCGTTCCGGCGGCGCGCGCCTTGGCCACCGCCGCCAAAAGTGTCTTGCGCGCGGCGTCGTCCAGAATTGCCAAAGTGATTCCGGAAAAGTAAACAAGCGCCTGATTTTCAAGATTTTTCGCCAAAGCGGCCGCGTCGGATGCAAGCTGTCTCGCGGCTGCGTCGCCGCGCCAGTAGGTGAAGGAGCGTTCGGCGCCGGTCAGCGTGATTGCATAGAGGCCAGGCCGGGCGCCTGGTATAGTCGGGCTGGCGCCGATGCCGATNGGCGCCGGTCAGCGTGATTGCATAGAGGCCAGGCCGGGCGCCTGGTATAGTCGGGCTGGCGCCGATGCCGATGCCGTTTTGCGCGAAGAAATCGCTCTGGTCGCGCGAGAACGGGTCGTCGCCGAACGCCGACACATAGGTCGCTGGCCGGTCACCGCTCAGCGCATGCAGCGCCCACAGCGTATTGAACGTGTCGCCGGCAAAGCCCATGCGCCAGTTCGGCCCGGCTTGGCCTGAAAGCTCGAGCATGCATTCACCGATCGAAGCGACGCCGTTTCCTGCCATGTACTCTCTCTCCTGGTGCATGTCGCCCACAGCCTGCGCGGCGGTTTTGGGATCACGACATGCACAAACCAAAGACCCGGTGCTGTAGCTTTTTGCGAGCGGCAGCGCCATGCTTGGCGGCAGAGGATTTTTGCGCCAGCGGCGTTTTCTCAACTAAGCGGCGGGACGCAAATCTACCCAGCGGGCGTTATATCCGGAAGAGGAAACGGTTTGGCATCGTTATGGCGCAACGTTCTGGCAGGTGTTGGTCTGGCTGCCTTGCTGGCCGGCATTCTCGCCGCCGTCTATGTGACCGCGCCGCAAGCGCCTCGGCTCGCCGGCTCCGAGATTGCCCGTTCGAAAGAGACGGCGAACGGCCTGTTCGTAGCCAGTTTCGAGCCGGAGCGGGGCGTTGTCCGTCAAGGCGAGCTGCAATCCTGGCTGCTGACCCTGAAGACAAATGCGGGCACCCCGGTGGAGGGCGCTGCGATCTCGATATCCGGCGGCATGCCGCAGCACAGGCACGGTCTGCCAACCAGCCCGCATGCGACCGATTATCTGGGCGATGGCCGCTATCGCATCGGCGGGGTGAAATTCACAATGAGCGGATTGTGGCAACTGCATTTCGCCATTTCCGCGGCGGCCGGATCCGACACGGTGGTCTTCAATGTGTTGCTCTGAGCGCTGGAGCAAGATGAACCGCTTTCCGCGACTTTTCGCGCTGCTGGCGATGGCTGTGCTTGCCGGCTGCGGCAAGCCTGAGTTTTCCGATGCCGAAAAGAAGACCATCGCCTCGCTGGCGCTGTCAGCCCTGCCGCCGCTGAAAACCGACACCACCAACCGCTTCGCCGACGTGCCGGCTGCCGCCGCGCTCGGCGCGACGCTGTTTTTCGACCCCGGGATGAGCGGCGACGGCAAGGTTTCCTGCTCGACCTGCCACAAGATCGACCGGCAGTTCCAGGACGATCTGCCGCGAGCGGTCGGTGTCGGCCGCACCAACCGGCGCACCATGCCGCTGGCCGGCGTTGTACATGACGCATGGTTCTTCTGGGACGGGCGGCGCGACAGTCTCTGGGCGCAGGCGCTGGCGCCGCTGGAAAATCCGCTGGAGCAGGCCGGCAACCGCGCCGCCTACGCGCATTATATCAAGGCGCGATTCGGCGAGCGCTACGAGCGCATCTTCGGGCCGCTGCCAGACCTTTCAAATGTGCCGGCCAATGCCAGTCCGCTCGGCGGCGATGCCGAGAAGGCTGCCTGGAATGCCATGTCCGATGCGCAAGCCGAGGACGTCAACCGCGTCTTCGCCAATATCGGCAAGGCGATCGCCGCCTTCGAGCGATCGATCGCGCCACCGCAGACGCGCTTCGACCGGTTCGCCGCCGCTTTGGATACCCGTATACAGGCGCCGCAAGGCGGCGATGCCTTGTCGCCCGAAGAAATCCTCGGGCTAAAGCTGTTCATCGGCAGGGCCAATTGCGTGACCTGCCATAACGGGCCGCGTTTTACGGACGGCGGTTTTCACAACACCGGCGTGCCGTCGGTGCCGAACCTGCCGCCGGATCGCGGCCGCATAGACGCGGTACGCCAAGTCGAGGCCGATCCGTTCAACTGTTTCGGCGCGTTTCGCGATGGTGGCGCCAGCGCCTGCGGCGAGCTGCGCTTCATGGTCAAGGCCGGGCCGGAACTCGTCCGCGCCTACAAGACGCCGTCGCTGCGCGGCGCCGCCACCCGTGCGCCCTACATGCATGCCGGGCAGTTTTCCTCGCTCGAGGAGGTTGTGGCGCATTATTCGAAGGCGCCTGCTAGTGTCGAGGGTGTATCCGAGATCCACCCGCTGCAGCTTTCGGACCGCGAGCGCGCGGCACTGGTGGCGTTCTTGAAGACGCTGGCGGAGTGAGGGACCAGCTGCTCGGTAGCGATCCTTCGCGCCCCCCTCTGTCCTGCCGGACATCTCCCCCACGAGTGGGGAGATTGGCTGCCCCTCGGCTTTCGCCAATTTTCAACATTCAAGAAAAGGGGCACTGTCGCCGAAGCCGCCGATCTCCCCCAAGTGGGGAGATGTCCGGCAGGACAGAGGGGGCGCTGTCCCGCCGACGTCAATGCATCAGCGCTTTACTACCGGTCCTTGACCGTCTCCATCGCCACGAAGGTCGAGGTCTGGGCGACGTGGGGCAGAGCGGAGATGCGCTCGCCAAGCACGCGGCGGTAGGCGGCGATGTCGGTGGTGCGGACCTTCAGCAGATAGTCGAAGCTCGACGCCATCATGTGGCATTGCTCGATCTCCGGCACCGCTTGCACGGCGCGGTTGAAGGCGTCGAGCGCGGCCGAGCGGGTGTCCGACAGTTTCACCTGGACGAAGGCGACATGGCCTTCGCCCATCCGCTCACGGTCGACGATCGCCTGGTAGCCTCGGATGATGCCGTCCTTTTCCAGCCGCTTGACCCGCGCCTGCACCGGCGTCTTCGACAGGCCGACCTTTGCCGCGAGTTCCGACATCGAAAGCCGGCCGTCGCTGCCCAGCGCCGAAAGGATGTTCCTGTCGATGCGGTCCAATTGGTCTTCTGTCATCAAATATCTGGTCAAATTGGAGGAAATCCGCCCAAATGATAGATCAATCGACCTCTCCTGTCGATTTCTTTGGACCGATCGAAACCACGCTTTGTGCTAGCTTGCGTCATTCGGTCCGGTGACCGCCGGACCGCTCACTGATGCTCGCTCCACAGGACCGTCATGCCAGCGCTCGAAGCCATCCGCCAGCAGATCCGTGCCAATTACTTGCCTGACGAAGACGAGGCCGTGAAGCGGTTGGCCGAGGCGACGGGCCTTTCGACGAAAGAGCGCAAGGCAATCTCGGCCCGCGCCGCCGATCTGGTGCGGGCGGTGCGCGGCTCGTCCGATCCGCGGCTGATGGAAGTCTTTTTGTCCGCTTACGGCCTGTCCACCAAGGAGGGCGTCGCGCTGATGTGCCTGGCCGAAGCGCTGCTGCGGGTGCCGGACACCGAGACGATGGACGACCTCATCGCCGACAAGATCGCGCCGCACGACTGGTCGGCGCATTCGGGCGGCTCGAGCTCGATCTTCGTCAATGCGTCGACCTGGGCGCTGATGCTGACCGGCCGGGTGCTCGATGAAGGCGAGGACGGCATCGAAGGCACACTGCGCGCCATGGTGCGCCGGCTGGGCGAGCCGGTCATCCGCAGGGCGGTCGCCGCCGCCATGCGCGAAATGGGCGAGCAGTTCGTGCTCGGCCGCACGATTGCCGAGGCCGTCAAGCGCGGCCGGCCGATGACCCAGAAAGGCTATCTCTATTCCTTCGACATGCTGGGCGAAGCGGCTCGCACCGAGGCCGACGCACTGCGCTATCTCAAGGCCTATGCCGACGCCATCTCGTCGCTCGATGCCGGCGCCAACGGCCCCGACATCCGCCAGAATCACGGCATCTCGGTCAAGCTGTCGGCGCTGCATCCGCGCTACGAGGCGACGCAGAAGGAAAAGATGCTGCCTGTGATGGCCGAGCGGCTTTTGTCGCTGGCGCTGGCGGCGCGCCATTCGCGCATGGGCCTCAACATCGACGCCGAGGAGGCCGACCGCCTCGACCTGTCGCTCGAAATCACCGAGCGGGTGCTGGCCGAGCCGGAGCTTGCCGGCTGGAACGGCTTTGGCGTCGTCGTCCAGGCCTACGGTCCGCGCGCCGCCTTCGTCATCGACTGGCTCTATGCACTGGCGAAGAAGCACGACCGCACCATCATGGTGCGGCTGGTCAAGGGCGCTTATTGGGACACCGAGATCAAGCGGGCGCAGGCGCTTGGGCTCGACGGCTATCCGGTCTTCACACGCAAGTCCAACACCGATGTGTCCTACCTGGCCTGCGCGAAAAAGCTGCTGTCGATGACCGACCGCATCTATCCGCAATTCGCCACCCACAACGCCCACACCGTCGCCGCCGTCCTGTCGATGGCCGGCGATCGCGACTCCTTCGAGTTCCAGCGCCTGCACGGCATGGGCGAGGCACTGCACGAGACGGTGCGGCGGGCCGAGGGCACGCGCTGCCGCATCTATGCCCCGGTCGGCGCGCATTCCGACCTACTTGCCTATCTGGTCCGCCGGCTGCTCGAAAACGGCGCCAACTCCTCCTTCGTCCACCAACTCACCGACGAGGAGGTCGAGCCGGAGGATATTGCTCGCGACCCGCTCGAAACCGTCGAGAAACAGAGGCCGGCCGCCAATCCGGCGATTCCCAGCCCGTCGGCGATCTTCGGTGCTGCCCGCCGCAATTCGAAGGGGTTCGACATCACCGATCCGGTGACGCTGGCCGCGATCGACAAGGCCAGGGCTGAATTCGCCGGGCCGGACCGCTGGCACGCCAGGCCGATCACCCGTGCCGCCGGCTACGGCAATCAGCGTCCGGTGGTCAATCCGGCAAAGCCCGAGGAAGTGGTCGGCACGGTCAGCGAGGCTACCGCCAAACAGGTTGCGACCGCCATGCGCATCGCCATGGAGGCGCAACCGGCCTGGGCGAAGCGCGCCGTCGCCGAGCGCGCCGCCATCCTCAACCGCGCGGCCGACCTCTATGAGGCCAACGCCATCGAATTCTTCGCGCTCGCCACACGCGAGGCCGGCAAATCCCTGGCCGACGGCGTCGCTGAGGTGCGCGAGGCGGTCGATTTCCTGCGCTATTACGCGATCGAGGCGGCCAATGCCGAAACGGGAACCGAGGCGCGCGGCGTGATCGCGTGCATCTCGCCATGGAATTTTCCGCTCGCCATCTTCACCGGCCAGATTGCGGCAGCACTCGTCACCGGCAATTCGGTCATCGCCAAGCCGGCCGAGCAAACGCCGCTGATTGCCTTCCGCGCGGTCGAATTGCTGCGCGAAGCCGGCGTGCCGGAAGACGTCATCCAGCTTCTGCCCGGCGACGGCCCCTCGGTCGGCGGCCCGCTGACCGCCGATCCGCGCATTGCCGGCGTCTGCTTCACCGGCTCGACCGACGTCGCCAAGCTGATCGAAAAGCAGCTGGCCGAGACTGCCGCGCCCGACGCCATGCTGATCGCCGAGACCGGCGGGTTGAATGCGATGATCGTCGATTCCACTGCGCTGCCCGAGCAGGCGGTGCGCGACATCCTGGCCTCGGCCTTCCAGAGCGCCGGCCAGCGCTGCTCGGCGCTGCGCGTGCTCTACGTGCAGAAGGACGTCGAGAAGAAGATGCTGGACATGCTGAAAGGCGCGATGGAAGCGCTCAGCCTCGGCGATCCCTGGCGGATCTCGACCGATGTCGGGCCAGTCATCGACGAGGAGGCACAAAAATCGATCCGCGACTATTGCACTGAGATGGGCCTGCAAGGCCGGCTGATCGCCAAGCTCGAAGCGCCGAAGGATGGCCGCTTCGTGGCGCCGCATGTCTTTCGGGTCAAGGGCATCGAGGACATCGAGCGCGAGGTGTTCGGGCCGGTGCTGCATGTCGCCAGCTTCGACGCCGACGATATCGACGGGGTCATCGCCGCGATCAACCGCAAGGGTTATGGCCTGACCTTCGGCCTGCACACCCGCATCGAAGGCCGCGCCCAGCATTTCGTCGACGGCATCCATGCCGGCAACATCTATGTCAACCGCAACCAGATCGGCGCCGTGGTCGGCTCTCAGCCGTTCGGCGGCGAAGGACTTTCCGGCACCGGGCCGAAGGCCGGCGGGCCGCACTATCTCAGGCGGTTCCGCAAGGGGCCGCAGGCAGGCACGCCTGTTCTTGACGGCCACAAGGTGACGGCGACCGAACTCGCCGACAATCTGCCAGACCCGGCGCTCGGCGGCTGGTCGACGCGGGCGGACCGCGTTGCCGTGCTGAGGAAGCATTTGCGCGGCAAGGGTGCCGCGGCCATCGGTGCTGCCGCAAGCATCGATTTCGGCCAGGTCGATTTGCCCGGGCCGACCGGCGAGGCCAACACGCTGTCGCTGTCGCCGCGCGGCCGCGTGCTGTGCCTGGGACCGGACGCCGACACGCTGCTTGCCCAGACCATCCAGGCGCTCGCCGCCGGCAATGCGGTGCTGGCCGTCGCGCCGGGTGCGCCGGCAGCACTTTCATCACTGACCGGCAAAGGCCTGCCGCTGGCGGCCATCGACGGCCGGCCCGACCCGGTCGAGGCACGCGCGCTGCGTGTCGACGTCGTTGCCTTTTCCGGCACGCCCGAGGCCGCTCGCATCGTGCGCAAGGTGATCGCCGACCGCGCCGGCCCGATCGTGCCGCTGGTCAGCGAAGTGCTCAACCCGGCCGCCTATGCGCATGAGCGCGCCGTCTGCGTCGACACCACGGCTGCCGGCGGCAATGCCAGCCTGCTGGCCGCGGCGTAAGGGACGGCCGGGGCTTTCCTGCATTCCCACGATTGGCGAAGGCCGAGATGACGGCCGATCTCCCCCACAAGGGGGGAGATTGGCAGCTTCGCCGACGGCGCCCTATTTCGTCAGGCGCCGATCGTTCGGCAAAAGCCCAAGGGAACCATGGGTCGCCTGAGACTACTCACGCGCCCTCGACGACCGAAAAGCCCTCGAACTGCGGATGGCCGAGATAGTGCACCTTGGTGGAGCCGGCGTTGCGGTGCGCGGCGCGGAAGTTCTCGGATTTGGTCCAGGCGACGAAATCCTCATGGCTCGCCCACACGGTGTGCGAGGCAAACAGCGTGTAGCCTTCGGCCTCGTTGACCGGACCGCGCAGCAGATGAAATTCTTTAAAGCCTTTCATCTCCGAAAGACTTGAATCACGGTTCTTCCAGACGTCCTCGAAGGCCTCCTCGGAGCCATTCTGGACCTTGAAGCGATTCATGGCGATGTACATTGGCCGTCCTTTCGTGACTGCAGATCATGATGCGTGTTGGAATGCCTGAAACGATGAGGCGCAGGCTGTTAAAATGGACCAATCCGCGCTTTAAACACCCAGCTTGACTTGCCGGTTTCGGTTGGAATGGGAGGGAAAGGCGCTTGCTTGCGCACCAGTGTCAAAGCGAATTGATCAAGCTCCGCAGAACCTGAGCTTTCGGCAAGCTGTATATCGCTGATGCTGCCGTCGGCCATGACAACGAAAACGACCCTGGCATTGTTGCGAGCGCTCGCCTGTATCGCTTTCGAAACATGACGGTTGGCGCGGGCAAGCTTCTTCTGGACTTCACCGCTGTAGCCGGATTCGATCGCGTTGCCTGCCGCTGCCTGCTCCTTGCCCTTGCTGGAAGTCACCGCGTTGCTTTCCTCGCCATCCGCCCCGCCGCGGGGATTGTTCGTCTCGCCGGCTCCGCCAAGACCTGGTGTCGCGCTTGGCCTTGCGGTCGGGATCGGCGGCGGTCCGATATCGGCAGGAGGGGCCTCGGTGCTTTCGGCCGGAGCAGCCGGCTCTGCCGGCGTTTCGATCTTCGGAACCACGCTCTGCTCGTCCAGCCGTGGGGTTTCGGCCATCAGCATGTCTGGCGTGGCAGTGGGTTGCTCGACAATCTGCGGCAAGGGCGGGGGTGGTTGCGCGGCCATTTCCCTAATGGGCCGGTCCCCGGTGGGCCGGTCGGCAGGCGACTCTGGCTTGATCTGGGGCTTGACCTCGGGCTTGGCCGGCCGCGGGTCGGGCACCAGGGTGACGTTCAACGCACCCTGACTATCCAAGGCGCTGCCGACCACGTTGGCGCCGGTTTGATCGGCGCCTTCCACCTCGATTGCGTCCCCGGCATCAAACGTGCCGGCAGGTGCGACGAGAAAAGCGGCCGCCACCGCCGCATGAAACAGGCAGGAGGCGACGATCGCCGCCGTCCATTTGCGGCTCATGGCTGACGGTCGGGCCGGCGCAAGCGGTCCGGTCGGCGCAATCGCCAGTTCGCCATCGGCGTCGGGGAGGGGACTGATGTTCTGCATGGCTCGCGGCGAGACCTGCCGCGACCGGCGCGGACTTGTCAAATCAACATCATTTGCGCCCAGCGGCAACAGGTCGGCCAGCGCGGGCTGCCTTCTCAGACCCCGAAGGCGATGCCGGTCTTGGTCTCGGTCTTCAGTCCACGCATGCAAGCGTCCGGCTGGATGCCGGTGCCGGCGCATTCAGTCGAGCTGTTAATCAGCACGCGGCTGACCTTGGCGCAGTCGGCGCCGGCAAGGTCGAAACGCGTCACCTTGGTCTTGCCCGCCGGCAGGTCCTTGAAGTCGAGCACCGTCAGCCGGTCGACGACGCCGGCCTCGTTGAACAGCGCGATCTCGAACGCTGCTTTCGAGAGGTCGGCGCCGAGCGTGTTGTTGACCACGAACGTCAGACGGCAGCCTTTTTCGGAGGCCTGCGCGCCATTGAGCTCAAGCGTGAGAGCTGGGGCCGGCGCAGACTGTTGCGCCCACGCCGGACCCATCGCAAGCGGCATGGCCAGCACCGAGGTCAGCAGGCGAAGCGATGCCGTCAAGCTTATCATTGTCGTCAGCCTCCAAATCGCATTGTCGCCGCCAGCTTCAGCGTGACGCCGGGCTCGTAGGCCGCGAAGACAGGCTCCGGAGGCTGGCCAGACGTGGTGATATTGAGCGGGTTGGCATATTTGACATCGAACAGGTTGTCGGCACGGAAATCAATCTTGAAATTGTCGCTCGCCTGGTAACTGGCAAAGACATTGACCAGCGTATAATCGTCGGCGATCGGATTGCCTTTCGGTTTGCCATTGTACTGCACTTCGCCACCAACGGTGAGCTTGTCCTCCAGGAATCGCAACCCAAGCTGTGCTGTGACCTGTGAGGACGGGATGGTAAGCAGTTCAGCCCGCTCGCCATCGTAGGAAATCGTGTGACCATCGATGATCGAAGCTGAGAGCCCGGCATAGCCCCATCCGGCATCATAGACACCTTCCATCTCGAAGCCGTTGATCTTGGCCTTGGCGAAATTCTGGTATTGGACGCAGATCGGGATGCCGGGGCCGAACGGGCAGCCGCTGGTCGGGTCGAATGCCGATAGCGTTACATCTGCTATGTAGTCTTCGACGTCGTTGTTGAAGTAGGCGGCCTTGAAACGAAACGCGTCGCCGGCTTCGAGGATGTCATCGCGCTTGTAGTTGATACCGAATTCGACGGTCTTGCCGGTTTCAGGCTTCAGATCGGGATTGGGGAGGAAGGGAAAGCTGACGCCTGCCGGATGGTTGCCGCTGATGAGGGTTTCCGACAGCGACGGAGAGCGATATCCCTCGGCATAGGTGCCGTAGAATTGCAGTCCCGCAAGGCTGGCGGTTTCGAACGGCGAGACGCCGACGGTGATGCGCGGCGACAGCCGGTCGCCGGAGGTTTCGCCGACATCGCTTTCGAGCTTGTAGCTGTCGTAACGCAGCCCGGCGATGATTTCGAGCCAGTCCCAGGTGAGCTTGTCCTGGATGTAGGCGCCGGAAACGCTTCTCTTGCCCGAAGGGGTATAGAAACTGGCGCCGCCTGCGGCGCCACCCGTCTCGACATCGTCGCCAACCCAGTCGCCGCCATAGGTCAGTTCGTGCGCAATGCCGGCGGTCTCGAACCGCGAGGTGTTCCAGATGTCGATGCCCGAAGTGCCGACATCGAAGGTCGACATCGAGCCCGCCGGCAGGACGATGGGAAGACCGGTGACTGGATCAAAGCGGTTTTGCGGAACCAGGCTCGTCATCTCCATGTTGGTCTTGTTGTAGGACGCGTTGACGTGGAGATCGAGCCAGCTCTTGTCTTCATCGGTGATGTTGTAGCGCGCCGTGAAGGTATTCGCCTCCAGGTCGACGTCATTCACCAGCGTGCCTCCGCCCACCTCGTTCCAGCCGTCGCTCGTGCCATTCCAGCCCAGCTTCAGTTCGCTGTTTTCGTTGGGGCGGATGGTTGTCTTCAGCAGACCGCTCAAAACGTCGAAGCCGGTGCCGTCGACCGTATCGCCGCCGCCATCCTTGTAGTCGTCGTAGTCGCGATAGACGATGTTGCCGAGGACATCCCAGTTTTCGTTTAAACGGTAGGCGCCGGCAGCGCTGGTCGTCCAGCCTTCGCCATTGCTCTCATAGCGCCCGGCCGCGGCCGCCGCCCATGTCTCGCCGTCGCGAAGATAGTCGTCCGCGTCCTTGGTCTCGAACAGGACGACGCCGCCAATGGCCCCGAGCCGTAGGTGTTGGCGACCGGGCCGCGAATGACGTCGACGGATTTGATGAGTTCCGGGTCGATATAGAAGGTCGATTGCGGGCCGTGGTCGGAGCGCTGGAAATTCTGCCGCGCACCGTCGACGATGACCGCGACGCGGCCGAAATCCTGCAAGCCACGGATGTTGATGCTGGAGGAGACGCGCCTTGCGTCGGCCTGGACCGCTACACCCGGCACACCCAACAGCATGTCGTTGGGCGTCGTCGCCATGCGGCGTTGCAATTGCTCCTGATCGACATGGCTGACCGAACCCAGGGAATCGATCGCCGTCTCGCCGGTGCGGCTGACGACCAGGATCTGGTCGAGCAGCGTTGCGCCTGCCGCGGCCGGCTGTTCAGGCGCCTGCGCCTGTTCGGCCTGCTGCCGATCTGTTGCAGTTTGGGCGGCCTGTTGAGCATTGGCCGACGGGGTAAGCAAAGCGATCGCCGCAGCGCCCGCCAGCAATGCCGCCATGCCCGTTGCCATCGATCGATGCGCCGGACCTCTATGCCCCGGGTCTGGGCTGCTATTCGCCAGACCCAGCCGTCCCCAATTCCCCAACCCCATGCCCAACTCCAAAAATCCTGGTTCGATGCTGGCCGGCTTGACGCGCCGGCATTTTTCGTCGTGTCCGGCTTCTTAATCTTGACTCATGTAGTCCGGTATTGCACTGACTAGTAAACATGAGTATTCAAGTCAAGAAATGAATCGGCATTTCACGCACCGCCGCGCCAGCCGACCAGGCCCGGCCCAGGAAAGGGATCGAACCAGATGAACACGCACAATCCCAAAGACTTTCGGCCCAATGACTTTCGCGATCGCGTCCGCCGTTCCGACGACAATTCGGCTCGTTTCGATCGGGTTGCGTTGACGGTGAGGACCCTGTCCAGCAACGCCTTGTTCCAGGGCGAGCACGAGATCGGCATCGAGCATCACGGAGCGCTCTACCGGCTAAAAATCACCCGCCAGGGCAAGCTCATCCTCAACAAGTAGGTAATAAAAATATGGACCAGCGCGTAAGGCCCGCGCCGCACGAGATCCGGCGGGCGCGGGCAGACAATCCGAAGACGCGCGAGCGCGATCTCGCCGCCCAGCTTGGCATTTCGGAGGCCGAGCTGGTCGCCGCGCATTGCGGCGACGGCGTCCTCCGCGTCGAGCCGCGCGTCAATGATCTTTTGACCGGCCTCGAGGCCGTCGGCGAGGTCATGGCGCTGACGCGCAATGAAAGCGCCGTGCACGAGAAGATCGGCGTCTACGACAAGGTCGTGACCGGCAACCACAATGCCATGGTGCTCGGCGAGAACATCGACCTGCGCATCTTCCCGAAAGCCTGGGCGCACGGCTTTGCCGTCGAAAAGCGCGACGGCGGCGATATCAGGCGCAGCCTGCAGTTCTTCGATGCGGCAGGCGAGGCGGTGCACAAGGTGCATCTGCGGCCGGCGTCGAACCTCTATGCCTATCAGAAGCTGGTGGCCGAGCTGGAATCGCCGAACCAGGAGTCGAGCGTCGCGATTTCAGAGGAAGGGTCGATTTCAGAAGGCGGGCCTGAAAGCGAGGCCGAGGCTTCCGCCGCTTCCGCTGACGTCGACGATCTGCGCGACCGCTGGAGCCGTCTGACCGACGTGCATCAGTTCTTCGGCATGCTGAAGACGCTGAAGCTCGACCGCCGCCAGGCGCTGCGCATGGTTGGCCAGGATTACGCCTGGCTGCTCGACCTCGATGCCGTCAGCGCCATGTTCCATCATGCGGCCGAGGGCGAGATGCCGATCATGTGCTTTGTCGGCAATCGCGGCTGCATCCAGATCCATTCGGGCCCGATCAAGTCGATCAAGCCGATGGGGCCGTGGATCAACGTCTTGGACGAGACCTTCCACCTGCATCTGCGGACCGACCGCATCCAAGAGGTCTGGGCCGTGCGCAAGCCGACCAAGGATGGCCATGTCACGTCTCTCGAAGCCTATGGCGCCGACGGCAAGATGATCATCCAGTTCTTCGGCAAGCGCCACGAAGGCGAAAGCGAGCGCGAGGAATGGCGGTTTCTGGCAGAGAACCTGCCGCGCATTCCAAGCCCGACCGCAGCCTAAGGACAACGACAATGGCTGCTTTGCTTAAACGGGCGCGTGTTTTTAGAATGGCGCTTGGGGCCACGATGTGCCTTTTGCGTGGCCTTTGCACTGCCGGCCCGCGCCGCCGAAGGCACGGAGGTTTTTGCGGACCCGTCGAAGATAGCGGCCATTGGCGGTTCGATCACCGAGATCGTCTTTGCGCTCGGCGAGCAGGACCGGCTGGTCGCTCGCGATTCGACCAGCCGTTATCCCGAAGCGGCGCTCAAGCTGCCTGACGTCGGCTACATGCGCCAGCTGTCGCCGGAAGGCGTCCTGTCGGTCAATCCGTCGGGCATCCTGGCGCTGCACGGCAGCGGGCCGAAGGAAACCGTCGACGTGCTGAAGAAGACGAGCATCCCGTTCATCGAGGTGCCCGAGCGCTACGACCACGAAGGCATTCTCGAAAAGATCCGCATCGTCGGCAAGGCGATTGGCGCAGACGCCAAGGCCGATGCGCTGGCAGCCGAGATCGATGCCAAGCTGAAGGCCGCCGAAAAGCAGACGTCCGCGATCAAGGACCGCAAGCGCGTCCTGTTCGTTCTGTCAATGCGGGGCGGCAAGATCCTCGCTTCCGGCGGCGACACCGCGGCCGACGGCATCATCAGACTTTCGGGCGGCGTCAATGCGATCGACGGCTATTCCGGCTACAAGCAACTGTCCGACGAGGCTGTCATCACCGCCAGGCCCGACGTGATCCTGATGATGAACAATGCCGGCCCCGGCGTATCGGACGATGAATTGTTCGCGCACCCGTCCATCCGGTCGACACCGGCGGGCGCGGCGCGCAAGGTGGTCCGCATGGATGGCGGTTATCTGCTCGGCTTCGGGCCGCGCACCGCCGACGTCATCCACGACCTTGCCGCCTCGCTTTATGGCGGGCAGGCCGCGGACTGAGCGGGCGCCCGATGGTGGATCAATCGATCGCTGGTTCGAGCACTATGGCGACAGCATCCGACGGCGACCGCTCTGGGCGCGCGCGCATCGTCATCCTGGCTTTGTTCCTCGGACTTGCCGTTGCCGTCCTGTTGTCGCTGACCTCAGGCGCATCCGATGCCTCGGCCGTCAGCGTCGTCGGCGACTGGCTGTTGGGTGCAGCACCCGGCAACGAGGCGCTGAGCGCGCGCGACCGCCTGATCGTCTACGATATCCGCCTGCCGCGCGTCACGCTCGGTGTGCTGATCGGCGCAGCACTGGCCGTCTCCGGCGCGGTGATGCAAGGGCTGTTCCGCAACCCGCTGGCAGACCCCGGTCTCATCGGCGTTTCGGCCGGAGCGAGCCTCGGCGCGGTGTCCGTCATCGTGCTTGGCGCCACAGTGCTGGCGCCGATAACTTCGATGCTGGGCACACTCGCTCTGCCGCTGGCGGCGTTCTGCGGCGGGCTGGCGACGACATTGGTGCTTTATCAGGTGGCCACCCGGCGCGGCCAAACCTCGGTCGCCACCATGCTGCTCGCCGGCATCGCGCTGGCGGCCCTTGCCATGGCGCTGACTGGTATCCTGATCTTCATGGCCGACGACCGGCAGTTGCGCGACCTGACTTTTTGGCAGCTCGGCTCGCTCGCCGGCGCGACCTGGCAAAAAATCGGCTCCGTTGGGCCTGTGATCGTGCTGGCGCTGGCGGCGATGCCGTTCGTGGCGCGCGGCCTCAACGCGCTGGCGCTGGGCGAAGCCACCGCCGGCCATCTCGGCATTCCGGTTCAGCGGCTGAAATACACGGCCATCATCGGCGTCTCGGCGGCGGTCGGGGCGTCTGTCGCCGTCAGCGGCGGCATCGGCTTTGTCGGCATCGTCGTGCCGCATCTGCTGCGCCTGGCCATCGGCCCGGACAATCGTTATCTGCTGCCGGCCTCGGCCCTGCTTGGCGCTTGCCTGCTGCTGCTAGCCGATGCCGTCGCCCGCACCATCGTGGCGCCGGCGGAACTGCCGATCGGAATCGTCACCGCGATCGCCGGCGCCCCGTTCTTCTTCTGGATCCTGCTGCGCAAGCGTGGGGTTATTGACCTATGAGAGGCGACCTGTGAGAGGGGTTTGCATGATCGAAGCGCGGGATGTCTCGGTAGCGATCGGCGGCAAGGGCATCGTCGCCAATGTCGATTTCGACATGCGGCCCGGTGAGATCGCGGCCATCGTCGGTCCCAACGGTTCGGGCAAGACGACCTTCCTGAGGGCGCTGTCCGGCGATCTTGCCTATTCGGGAGAGGTCACCATCAACGGTCGCGACCTGTCGGTGATGAAGCCGGTCGAGGCCGCATGCTGCGCGCCGTGCTGCCGCAGGCGACGACCCTGTCGTTTCCGTTCACGGTGCGCGAGATCGTCAGGCTCGGCCTGCTCGGCGGGCGCTCGGGCGCGCTGCCCGGCGAGGACGAGCGCCTGCCCGATCGGGCGCTGGCGCGCGTCGATCTCGACGGCTTTGCCGGCCGTTTCTACCGGGAGCTTTCGGGCGGCGAGCAGCAGCGCGTGCAGTTGGCCCGTGTGCTCTGCCAGGTCTGGGCGCCGGTCCTCGACGGCAAACCGCGCTATCTCTTCCTCGACGAGCCGGTTTCCAGCCTCGACATCAAGCACCAATTGATCATCATGAACATCGCCCGCGATTTCGCCAGGCGGGGCGGCGGCGTTGTCGCGATCCTGCATGACCTCAATTTGACGGCGATGTATGCCGACCGGATCTTCGTCATGCACCGCGGCAGGCTTGCCGCCACCGGCTCACCGCAGGACGTGCTGAGTGACGATCTGATCGAAAAAGTGTTCGATTGCCGGCTGAGGGTCGGCGTGCTGCCGGCCGGAGATATGCCGTTCGTGCTGCCGCAGTCAGCGGCTTAGGTCGGTCTGATAGTCAGCCGGGCTGCAACCAACGCGTTCCAACTTGCAGGGGTCGGCGCTGCCCCTCATCGCCCTGCCGGGCACTTCTCCCCGTATAGTGACGGGGAGAAGGGGCTGGCCGCAAAGCCGGCGCCCTTTTGCAACGCTGGCGATTGGCGAAATCATTGACGGGAGCCTCCCTCTCCCCGTCACTATACGGGGAGAGGATGCCGGCAGGCAGGTGAGGGGCAGCGCAAGCGCTGTTCGGCTATGGCTCGACCCGGATCAGGCGGCCGGCGCCCTTTGCACCAGCATGTCGATGCCGAGCAGGTGGCGCACGTTCGGGCGCGCTGCCACCATGTCGGCGATCGTATAGCGCTCGAGCACGGCGAAGAAGGCATTGAGCGCCTCGCGCAGCGACGAATTCAGTGCGCAACTGTCGACCAGCGGACATTCGGCAGCGTCGTTCTCGAAGCATTCAGCCATGGCGAAGCTCTCTTCGGTCACGCGCACGACGTCGAACAATGTGATCGATTCGGCCGCGCGGCCGAGCCTGACGCCGCCGTTCCTGCCGCGCACCGTCTCGACCAGACCATGCTCGACCAAAGGCTGCAGGATCTTGAAGAGAAAAAGTTCAGACACCGAGTAGGCGGCCGCAATCTCCGGGATGCGGCTCAGCCGGTCGGTATTCGCGGCGCAATACATCAGGATGCGCATGGCGTAGTTGGTCTGGCGTGTCAGCCGCATTGTGTCCTCACGAAGCAGTAGCTCAACCCTAATATGGCCTATACCTTGGAATAATTCCAGACAAGCACCGCATAATAGTTGAATATTTTTATCAGCTTTGTGTGGGCGGTCGTGCAAACCACGACCCTGATATGGCGCGCATTCGGGTGGGCGGATTACTAAGTTAACTCCGCGACATAGACCAGGAGCAGTTCATCCATGTCACAATCATCACCGGCTTGGGCGTCCGCCCGCTTCGATGCCGACGCGGAGGCCAAACTTTCGGCGCTTCGGCGCACAAAATTCGTCGCCACCGCAGCGCTCGCCCTCTGGGTGCTCATCTTTGCGGTGGCCAAGTCGTTCGAGGGCCACTATCCGTGGCTGGGTTTCATCGCTGCTTTCGCCGAGGCGGCGACGATCGGCGGGCTGGCCGACTGGTATGCGGTGGTGGCGCTGTTCAGACGGCCGCTCGGCCTGCCGATCCCGCACACCGCGATCATCCCGGAGAACCAGAACCGCATCGCCGACAATCTCGGCCGCTTCATCGAGGCCAATTTCCTGGCGCCCGAGCCGGTGCGCGAAAAGCTTGCCGAGGTCGATTTTTCCGCGCTCGTCGCCGACTGGCTGGCCGACCCCAACCGCGCCGCCGATCTGTCGCATTTCGTCGGCCGGCTGGTGCCGCAGACACTGGCGGCCGTCGAGCAATCCGGCCTGCGCGGCTTCGTCAGCAGCCGCATTCTGGAGCAGATCGAAAAGGTGCCGCTGGCGCCGCTCGCCGCCGAGTTGCTGTCGGCGCTGACCGACGACCGCCGCCACCAAAGGCTGTTCGACGAATTCACCAAGGTCGTCGGCCGTTTCCTGAGCGACGAGCAGGCGCTGGCGACGATGCGCGAGAAGATCCGCGAGGAACTGCCGTCGCTGTTCAACCTGTTTCGCGCCGACACCTATCTGCTGAAGAAGATCGTCGCCTCCGCCGGTTCGTTGCTCGACGAGGTGCGGGCCGATCCCGATCACCCGATGCGCGCCGAATTCGACCGTTTTGTCCTGAGCTTCGTCGAGCGGCTGAGGACGTCTAAGCAATATGCCAAGCGCGCCGAGAAACTGAAGCGCGATTTCCTCGCCCGGCCGGAGCTGAAGGCGCTGGCCGACGACATGTGGGAAAGCCTCAGTGTGTTCATCGAGCAGGACGCCAAGGCGCCGAATTCGATGATTCGCGCCCATCTCGCCAGCATGTTCGTCGAGGTCGGCCGCCATCTTGCCGGCGACGCCCAGATCAGGGCCGACATGAACCAGGGGTTTATCGTTGCGCTGTCGTCGTTCGTCGAAAGCCAGAAGAGCGGCGTCTCGAAATTCATCGCCGATCAGGTCAAGCGCTGGGACCTTGCGCAACTGACCAGGCTGATCGAAATGAACATCGGCAGGGACCTGCAATATATCCGCTTCAACGGCATGGTCATCGGCGGCCTGGCCGGCGTCGTGCTGCACACTTTGGAACGGCTGTTCCTCGTCGGCTGAGGCGCGATGTGTGCGCGGCCGAATGGACCGCGAAGCTCCGCTGTTCTATTGTTTCTCTTCAGCTGCCGAATTCGCAGCAACAGAGGAAAACCACCATGGCAAAGCGACCGGAATCCGACACCTTCATCGACATGTTCGGCAGGTTCGGCCGCGACCTGAAGCTGCCGAACGTCGATGTCGAGGCGATCCTCAGCCATCATCGAAAGAACCTCGAAGCACTGGAAAAGTCGGCCAGGGCAAGTGCTGCCGGAGCGTCGTCGCTGCTCTCCAGACAACGCGAGATGCTGCAGGACACGCTGCACGAGATCGCCGACATGGCACAGGACTACAGGGCGCCGGGCGATCCTCGGGAGCTGATGGCCAAGCAAACGGCGTTCGCCAGGAAATCCTTCGAAACCGCATTGAAGAATGCCGGCGAGGTGGCCGAGCTGGCCAGGAAATCCGGCACCGAATCGGTCGAGATCCTGCGCGAGCGCATCAAGGAGGCGATGGAGGAAATCCGCAGCGGCTACGACAAGAAGTAGGCTGTTTCCCAAGCCGCTGGACTTTTCTGTCGTCATCCCGGCTGGCGAAAGCCTTGGTGTTGGTCCCGCCGAGGCGCACAAAGTTCCTCTTGCTCGATAATCCTGTTGCCAGCTCTACACCGGCACTGGCGCGATCCGGCCGAGGATATCGCGGCGGAACACACTGAGCGAATTGACAGAGGCGGCCGGTTCGTGGTCCGGAGGCAGGGCAAGCGATCGGGAAAGCAGGAATGACGCAAATACGGCTGAGGCCGCCGCCGACCTACGAACAGCTCAGGACGATGACAGGGCAGGAGCTTGGCGTGTCGGACTGGACGACGGTCGACCAGAGCCGCATCGACCAGTTCGCCGAATGCACTGGCGACCGCCAATGGATCCATGTCGATCCAGAGCGGGCGAAGCGGCAGAGCCCGTTCCGCGCCACCATCGCGCATGGCTATCTGACGCTGTCGATCATCGGCGCGCTGGCGCTCGACATGGGCATCGTGCCGGAAAACACGCAAGCCGTCTTCAATTATGGTTTTGACAAGGTGCGGTTCCTGGCGCCGGTCAGGGCCGGCGCGCGCATCAGGCTGCGGATCACGCTGTTGTCCATGGAGGACAAGGGCCCCGGCCAGTATCTGATGAAGGCGGTCAACATCGTCGAGATCGAAGGTGAGAAGAAGCCGGCGCTGACCGCCGAAACGCTGGTCATGCTCTATGAGCGGCGGCGCAGGCGGGCGGGGCCGTGAGGGGCGAAACGCCATCTTGCCTTCTCCCACAAGGGGGCCCACAAGGGGAGAAGGGACAGTGCGGGAAAATCAACGCGACATCGCCTCTTCAAGCGTCCTGAAAATTCTCTCATCCGCCGACTGCGCGACGTTGAAGCGCAGGAAACGGCTGGCGGTTTGGGACAGGCTGAACGCATTGCCGGGCGCCAGCACGACATTGGCCGACAAGGCGCGGCGGGCTATTTCCGCTGCATCGACGCCTTCCGGCAGTCTGCACCACAAGAACATGCCGGTCGGCTGGTCGATCCACGGCATGATGCCGATCGCCTTCAGGCGGCTGCCTGTCTCAGCCATGGCGCGTGAAAGCCGCGTGCGCAGCAAATCGACGTGCTTGCGATAGCTGCCGTCCTTCAGCAGCGTCAGCACCAGTTCGGAGGCAAGCCTGCCGCTGCCGAAGGACGTGGCGATCTTGAGGTCGGTCAGCCCTTCCATCCAGTCGCGCGGAGCCGCGATGAAGCCGCAGCGCACCGACGCCGAAAGCGTCTTGGAGAAGCTGCCGATATGGACGACGCGGCCAAGACCGTCGAACGCCGCCAGCCTGGGTGCCGGGGTGTGTTCGAAGTCGGCAAAGATATCGTCTTCGATGATCGTCAGATCCGATTGGTCGACGAGCTTGAGCAATCGGTGGGCGACGACCGGCGACAGAATTGCACCCGTTGGATTGTGAAGCGCGGAATTGGTGATGTAGAGGCGCGGCCGGTGCTCGATCAGCGCCTGCGCGAACAGCTCGATATCCGGTCCCGACGGCGTATAGGGAACGCCGACCACCTTGGCCCGATGAGCGCGCAACAGGGCATGGAAGTTGAAATAGCAGGGGTCGTCCACCAGCACCGTGTCGCCCGGTTCGAGCAGGAACCGGCACAGGAGGTCGATGGCCTGGGTGCCCGATTCCGTCAGCATGATCTGGTCGGGAGACGCCTCGATGCCGTGCTCTGCCATGCGCCGGGCGAGCAGATGACGCAGCGGCGGCAGCCCGAGCGGAGTGCCGTAATCGGTCAGCGTGACATCATCGCCGCGTGCCATTGTCCGTAGCGCCCGGCGCAATCCGGCCTCCGGCATCCACGCGGCCGGCAGCCAGCCGCAACCGGGTTTGAGCACGCCGTCGCCGGCTTCCAGCGACTGGCGCGAAACCCAGAGCGGATCGACGGCACGGTCAAGCCTGGGGCCGATCTCGGCCAGCGACAAGGGAGCCAACGGTCCGGCGGCATAAAAGCCCGAACCTGGACGCGAGCGGATGATGCCTTCTGCGGCAAGACGCTCATAGGCTTCGACCACTGTGGATTTCGAAACCTGCATGGTTTTCGCGAAAGCCCGGATCGAAGGCAATCGTGTTCCCGGTGTCAGGCTGCGCGCGGCGATCCTGTGCCTGATCGTCGCCATGACGCTTTCGACAAGCGTCCCGCTGCCCACATTTGCCGTCGTCTGCTCGTCCATCCGTACTGCTCAATCTACCATGACAGTTTTGTCGAACTGTACCTCATTGTCTCTGGCGGCGCCATAGGTCCGGCCCGATAGAGGGCGAGAACATCAGGGGCATGCGATGGACAAGACGGCGGGCGGCTGGATCAACGGATTCGTAGGAGTACTGATTTTCAGCGGATCGCTTCCGGCAACGCGGGTTGCGGTGATGGATTTCGATCCGGCCTTCCTGACCGTCGCCCGCGCTGCCACGGCAGGCATCCTCGGCCTGGCGCTTCTGCTCGTCTTTCGCCAGAAGCGTCCGGAACGGCAGGATCTGTTGTCGCTGACCATCGTGGCGCTCGGCGTCGTGGTCGGCTTTCCGCTGCTGACCGCGCTGGCGCTCAAGCACGTCACCTCGGCCCATTCCATCATCTTCATCGGCCTGTTGCCGCTGGCGACCGCGATCTTCGGCGTCATTCGCGGCGGCGATCGCCCCAAACCGGCCTTCTGGCTGTTTTCATGCCTTGGCAGCGCCCTGGTTGCCGGATTTGCGGTGACCCAAAGTGTCTCGGCCTCGCCGCTTGGCGACATGCTGATGCTGGCGGCAATCATCGTGTGCGGACTGGGCTATGCGGAAGGCGCCACGCTGTCGCGCAAACTTGGTGGCTGGCAGGTGATCTCATGGGCGCTGGTGTTGTCACTGCCGGTCATGCTGGCGCTGACGCTCATCACCATGCCACCGTCGCTCGAAAACGTCGGCAAGGCCGCCTGGATCGGCCTGGCCTATGTCTCGCTGTTCAGCATGCTGATTGGTTTTGTGTTCTGGTATCGCGGGCTGGCTCAAGGCGGCATCGCCGCCGTCGGGCAGTTGCAGCTTCTGCAGTCTTTCTTCGGCCTCGGGCTAGCGGCAATGCTGCTGCACGAGCAAGTCAGCCCCGCCATGATCGCCGTCACCGCCGCCGTCGTGCTCTGCGTGGTCGGTGCGAAGAAATATGCGCGGTAGGCGGCGGCCTTTCTTCCTTCTCCCCTTGTGGGAGAAGGTGGATTGGCGCGCAGCGCCAAGACGGAAGAGGGGTGCTGGCCGGAGTGCTGTTGGTGCCAAGCTGGAGCACCCCTCATCCGGCCGCTTCGCGGCCCCCTTCTCCCACAAGGGGAGAAGGGGGAGCCGCACGGCTAGAACTTCGTCACCACGCCGATGCCGATGCCTTCGAAGCCGCCCATCGCCATCAAGGCCGCGGGCGCCTCATCGAGGCTGATCCGCTTGCCGACCAGCAATTCGGGTTTCAGCTTGCCGGTGCGGATCATCTCCATCATCGCCTGGTAGCGGTAGGCTTGCATGCCGTGGCTGCCGAGGATTTCGAGCTCGAAGGCGATCACCTTGTCCATCGGGATCTGCGGCCTGGCGTGATCGCCAAGCATCAACCCGACCTGCACATGGCGGCCGCGCCGGCGCAGGTTCGCGATCGAGTTGAACGAGGTCGTCGGATGGCCGAGCGCGTCCATCGACATGTGCGCGCCGCCATTGGTGATCTGCTTGACCGCCTTGACCACGTTCGGCGTCCTGGCGGCATTGATCGTCGCCACCGCGCCGATTTTTTTGGCGAAGTCCAGCTTCTCGTCGGTCAGGTCGATGGCGATCACGTTGGCGCCCATGGCGCTGGCGATCATGATCGCCGACAGGCCGACGCCGCCGCAGCCATGCACGGCCACCCATTCGCCTGGTGTCACCCGGCCCTGGTCGACAATGGCGCGGAACGAGGTGACGAAGCGGCAGCCAAGGCTGGCGGCGGTGGCGAATTCCATCACGTCCGGCAAGCGGACCAGATTGGTGTCGGCATGGTCGATGGCGACATATTCGGCGAACGAGCCCCAGCCGGTGAAGCCGGGCTGGGTCTGGTGCTCGCAGACCTGATGGTTGCCGGAGCTGCATTCGAAGCAGCGGCCGCAGCCGACGGCGAACGGCACGGTGACGCGCTCGCCGGTCTTCCAGCGAGTCACCTGACTGCCGGCGGCCACCACGACGCCGGCAAGCTCGTGGCCCGGCACATGCGGCAGACGGATGCCGTCGTCGTGGCCCATCCAGCCATGCCAGTCGCTGCGGCAGAGCCCGGTCGCCTCGACCTTGATGACAACGCCGCCCGGTGCTGGCTCCGGATCGGCAACAGTCTGGATCGTCGGCACCTCGCCGAATTTTTCGAAGACAACGGCTTTCATCGGCAATTCCTCATTAGGATGTGTTGATATTCAGGTGATGCCGGCCTGCGAACGGCGGTTTCCTGCGCTTCCGGTGCTCACGTACCCAAAAGTACGCTCCGCTCCGGTTCTCGGAAACCACCATTCTCGGCTCGGCCTGACCTGAATCTCAAACACCCTAATCCAACTTGCTCTACTCGGCATCGATCTGGTTCTCCGGCGCGGCCTTTTGGAAGGCCGGCAGCGCCATGCAGGCGGCGTGGATGCGTGTGACCGTCGGGTAGGGCGCTATGTCGACGCCGAAACGGGCGTTGCTGGTGACCTGCGCGGCCAGGCAGATGTCGGCCAGCCCCGGCGTGTCACCATGGCAGAACGTTTTTGTTTCAGGCGATGAAACAAGAATCTTTTCAAGCGGCTGGAAACCTTCGTTCACCCAGTGCCGGAACCAGTTGGCGACGTCCTCGTCGCCGGCGCCGAACAGCGTGCGCAGCGACGTCAGCACGCGCAGGTTGTTCACCGGATGGATGTCGCAGGCGATCATCTGCGCCAGCATCCTGACGCGGGCCCGGCCAGGCGCGTCCTGTGGCAAAAGAGGCGGTTCGGGCCTGGTCTCGTCGAGAAATTCGATGATCGCCAGCGATTGCGTCAGCAGCGTGCCATCGCCCAGGATCAGCGCCGGCACCAGTCCTTGCGGATTGACCGAGAGATAGGCTGGCTCGAGATGCTCGCCGTGGCGCAGATGATGCGGCACATATTGGTAGGTCAGGCCCTTCATCTCCAGCGCGATCCGCACCCGGTAGGAGGTGGAGGAGCGGTAGTAGTTATGCAGGATGAGGTCGCTCATCCCTGCACATTCGGCCGATTTGGACGACCGGGCAAGGCGTGGTGGTCCTGAAATTGCCATCTCCGCCCTTCAGCCAGGGATGGCGATGTACTATTTGCCAATAATCTGGCCATGGTCGCTGGGCTATTCTATCCTGCCCTGAACTGAAACGAACGCCATGACCGCAGTCAACGATCGCGCCCGGTTTCTGATCATCGACGACCACCCGCTGTTTCGCGAGGCGCTGCACAGCGCTGTGCAAATGGCCTATCCGGACGTCGACACTGTCGAGGCGCGCTCGATCACCGAGGCGTTCGAGCTCCTGGCGGACGCCAAGCCGTTCGATCTGGCGCTGCTCGACCTCAGCATGCCCGACGTGCACGGCTTCGACGGACTGCTGCAGCTTCGGACCCGCTATCCGCGCCTGCCGGTGGTCATCGTTTCGGGGCATGAGGAGCCCAAGATCATTTCCGAGGCGCTGTCCTATGGGGCGGCCGGCTTCATCCCGAAATCGGCGCGCAAGAGCGACCTGGCCGCCGCCATCCGCTCGGTGATGGAAGGCGCGATCTACGTGCCCGAAACCTATGAGGGCCAGCCGCCGGACGCCGACAGCACCGACCGTGCCGAGATGGTGCAGCGGCTTGCCAAACTGACGCCGCAGCAATTGCGGGTGCTGCAGATGCTGCGCCAGGGCCTGCTCAACAAGCAGATCGCCTACGAGCTGCAGGTCGGCGAAACCACCGTCAAGGCGCATGTCTCCGAGATCCTGCGCAAGCTCAACGTCTACAGCCGGACGCAAGCCGTCATCGAGGTTTCGAAGCTCGACAGCGCCGAGCTGTTTCGCGGCCAGGCGGGGTTTTAAGGCGCACCCGTTAGGGTGAATAAACCGTCACCGAGAACTTACCTTTTCCGGCCAAGGACGGGAATCACGGTGACAGTGCACCATTTTCCTGTCGCTCGCGGTCTTCTGCCCGTGTCTTTGGGATCAAGCCAAGAGATGCGCCAGCAGGGCGCGCAGCTGCGCCGGTTTCAGCGGCTTGCGCATCAGCTCGATGCCGGCGGCGCGGGCGGCTTTGGCGACGGTCTCCGAACCGTCGGCGGTGACGATCAGCGCCGGCACGGCGCGGCTGAGATAATCGCGGACCTCGGCGATGGTCGTGGTGCCGAGGTCGCCGCCATCGAGATGCTGGTCGGCGATGACGATGTCCGGCACCCAGTCCGTATCGCCGAGCATCTCGAGCGCGGCATCGGTCGAGGTGGCGGGGCGCACCAGGCATTGCCAGCGCTCGAGCAGGGATGTCATCGCCTGCAGCACCTCGACGTCGTTCTCGACCAGCAGCACCTTCGTGCCGAACAGACCGTAGCCGCGCGGCCGCTCCATGTCGGCGCTGCTGGCAATGGCATCGACGCTGGCGCCGATCCCGACGGGAACGTCGATGTGGAAAATCGTGCCGTGTCCGACTTTCGACGAGAACGTCACGGGATGGCCGAGTGCGGCGGCGATGCGGCGCACGATGGCCAGACCCAGTCCCAGCCCGCCGCCGGCTAGCCCGGCATCGGTCGGGATCGTGCCGCGGTGGAATTCTTCGAACACGGCCTCGCGCTGGTCGTCGGGGATACCGCAGCCGGTATCGGCGACATCGATGCGGATCGTGTCGCCGCGATGCCTGGTGCCAACCAGCACGCCGCCGGAGCGGGTGTAGCGCAGCGCGTTGGAAAGGATGTTCTGCAGGATGCGGCGCAGCAAGGTGCGGTCCGAGCGCACGACGGCGTTGACCGGCCGGAATTTTAGCGTCAGGCCCTTCAACTCGGCGACCGGCAGGAAATCCGAGCGCAGCGACGAAAACAGCACCTCCAGGCTGACGTCGCCGATCTCGGGCTGCACGACGCCGGCGTCGAGCTTGGAGATGTCGAGCAGGGTGCGGAGCAGATCCTCCATCGTCTCCAGCGACCGCTCGACCTGCCGGACCAGTTTTTTGCCTTCGTCGCTGGTCTGCACTTCGGCCAGCGCCGAGACGGAGAGATGCGCGGCGTTCAGCGGTTGCAACACGTCGTGGCTGGCGGCTGCCAGGAACCTGGTCTTGGACAGGTTCGCCAGTTCGGCGTTTTCCTTGGCCGCGCTCAAATCGATGTTGGATTGTTCCAATCTGCGCAGTGTCGAGTGCAGTTCCTCGGTGCGCGTACGCACTCGATTCTCGAGCGAAATCGCGGTCTGGAACAGCGAGAACGCGTTGCCTTGCTGGTCCATCGAGCGCTCGACGCGGCTGACAAGGGCTGCGTTGATCTTCTTCAGCTTCTCCAGGTCGTTGATGTCCCTGAGCGGCATGAAACCTCCTACTCCGCCGCCTGCCGCTCTCCGAAGGCGATGCCGGTGAACGTCTGGTTCAGATGCATCGACCGGTACTGCTCGCCATAGGTGCCGAAGCCGATGACGTTGTTGACCTTGTAGAGTTCCGACATCTCCCGAAAGACCTGGCGGTTGCGCGCATCGAGCCTGCGCAGCACGCAGTCAAAGGCGAGGATCATGTCGATGCCGCCAAGCCTTTCCTCGACATCCCTGAAGGCGGCACGCGTCGATTCAACCATGTTCTTGGGTCGGGCGATGGACAGGACGACGCCATCGTCGATGGCGCAGAAGAACGACAGCGAGCCGTCCGCGTGCATCTTCTGAATCGAGCGGCAGTAAAACTCGCCGCCGACTTTCACCACCACCGGATGCGAAGCGAAACTCAGCGGCGTCAGCATCTGCGGGATGACGCCGACCGAGGCGGCATATTCCTCGGCGGCATTGGTGGCGTTGAATTCGCGCACGGTGCGGTGATCGGGATCGGACGCGGTCACCACCAGCTTCTCGTCGGTGGGGACGAAATTGTCGGTCTTGAACACGTGGAAGGGAATTTCCGTGGTGATCAGCACGATGATGGCGCAGTCGCAGGCAACCTTGCCGTTCGAGATCAGCCGCGTCGTCTCGAACTTCAAATCATCGCCTGCCGACCCGCCGATCAGTGGAATATCGTCGAGTCCCCAATGGATGGCGGAGGTGACCGCTTCCTCGGCATAGGACAGCCCGTCGATGAGGCAGAGCGCGAAAGTGGTGTCGGCTCGCTCGTGCCCGACGCGGCCGCGCAACGAACGCCTCAGCGCCTCGACTTCGCCGGTGATCCCGTCCATGCCCGATGAGGACAGATTTTCGACCATGGTGCTGGCTGCCGAAAAAGATGCGGAGGGAAGCAGCATGGCCATGACCTGGCCGTCCTCCAGGCCTTTGGGCGTTATCTCGCCGGCCGTCGAGCAGCCGGCATAGCGGAGCGCCGGCGCGTGGTTGTTCAGCGCTTCCGAAAGGGCGACTGCATCAAGCAGGCTTTGCGAGAAAAACAGCAGGCCAAACCCAGCGTCGATGGCCGCGGCTTCCATTGCCACCGCCCGGGCGAACGCATCCGCGTCGGGTTCGTCGGTGGTGAGAACCGATAGGCCGCATGCATAGCGCGTCCGTGAACTGGCCAGCGGCTTCCTCCTCTATTTCCTCCGACGCTCTTTTTGTGCGCGGCTCTTTTTTTGTGCTCCTGGCGCGCCGGCGTCGACGTCATTGTTGTCTTCAAGTGCTACTTTGGCAATGAGCCAACATGACGGATTTGAATTTTCTGCTGTTTTTGACGGCATCGGCGCTCAGAAACGTCAGATCCAGAACCACAGCGGAAGGGAGTTATCCATGGACGCCCAGGTCAGGAAGCTATTCGAACGGTACGAGCGGCTTTTCCGGAAATCCCTCGCCGGTGATGCCGACATGGACGAAGTCACATCGGTCTATGCTTCCGCCTTCATTGCAGCGTCGCCTGCCGGCATCATGGTCGGGAAGAACGACGACCAGCTCAAGCAGGCTATGGAACAAGGCTATGCTCGCTATCGAGCGATCGGCACCAAGGAGATGCGAATACGCGATGTTCGCATTTCGCCGATTGACGAGCATCATTGCGTTGCCCACGTCGCCTGGACGTCGATCTTCGCGCGCAAAGGCCAAACCGACGTCACGATCGATTTCGACGTCCACTACCTCGTGCAGAAGCTGGCCGGAGAGCCTAAAATTTTTGGCTGGGTGTCAGGCGACGAGCAGGAGGTTCTCAGAAAGCACGGCATCGCCTGAAATCGGCCTGGCCAGGCTCGGCCGCAAGGCGGCATCGCCAGGCGACCATGGTTCGTTACGCTCCGCCGTTTGCCTGTCTTTGCGTGACCGAAAGTACAATAGGCGGATTTTCGGCCGAACTGCATTCTCGCAATCTCGGCATTCCGCGGCACTATTTCCCGTGCTCTATGCGGTATAAGAATAGCGGACAGATGGAGGGCTCGGGCACCACCGACGCCAAAACGACCAAGGTAGCACCCAGGGAGGTTTCATGTCGGAGATATCATTGACGGTGAACGGAAAGCGGGTCAGCGGTGCTGCCGAAGACCGGACGCTTCTGGTTCATTTCTTGAGGGAGAATCTCGGCCTGACCGGGACGCATGTCGGCTGCGACACCTCGCAATGCGGCGCCTGTGTGATCCATGTCGACGGCAAGGCGGTAAAATCCTGCACGATGCTTGCGGTGCAAGCCTCCGGGTCAAGCGTCGTGACCATCGAAGGTCTGGCGGACGGCGCCGACCTGCATCCGATGCAGGCGGCGTTCAAGGAGCATCACGGCCTGCAATGCGGCTTCTGCACGCCGGGCATGATCATGGCGGCGACCGACATGGTCAACCGCCATCCCGAAGGCATCGACGAGGCCACGGTGCGGGCCGAGCTCGAAGGCAACATCTGCCGCTGCACCGGCTACCACAACATCGTGAAGGCGATCCTCGCCGCATCGGAGACGATGTCTTCGAAGGGCAAGGCCAGGCAAGCTGCATGAGGGCAGTAAGGGAGTAGGGCAGTAAGGCAGTAGGGGAAGTCGGCTCAAATCCCTACTGCCCTACTGCCTTACTCCCCTATTCCCCTACTTTTTCGGGAGGAATTTCTGCGATGGGCATTGAAGGTGTTGGCGCTCGTGTAGCGCGCAAGGAAGACAAGCGGTTCATTACCGGCGCCGGGCGCTATGTCGACGACATGGTGGTTCCCGGCATGAAGCATGCGGCCTTCGTGCGCAGCCCGCATGCGCATGCTGAGATCAAGAAGATCGATGTCAAAAAGGCCCAGGCCATGCCGGGCGTCATCGGCGTGCTGACCGGCAAGGAGCTCAAAGCCGACGGCATCGGCAATCTCATCTGCGGCTGGATGATCCATTCCAAGGACGGCTCGCCGATGAAGATGGGGGCGTGGTCGCCGCTGGCCTTCGACAGGGTCCGCTATGTCGGCGACGCGGTGGTGGTCGTGGTTGCCGAGACCAAAGGCCAGGCGCGCGATGCGGCCGAAGCGGTCGACATCACCTACGAAGAACTGAAGGCAGTCGTCGACGCTCCGAAGGCGCTCGAAAGGAGTGCGCCACAGATCCATCCGGAAGCCGACGGCAATCTGATTTTCGACTGGGAGCTCGGCGACAGCGCGGCGACCAACGCGGCAATCAAGGCAGCTGCCCACATCACCCGCATGAAGATCGTCAACAACCGGCTGGTGCCCAACGCCATGGAGCCGCGCGCAGCGCTTGGTCACTACGATAAGGCCGAGGACCACTATACCTGCTGGACGACCTCGCAGAACCCGCATCTGGCACGCCTGGTGATGAGCGCCTTCTACAATGTCGCGCCGGAAAACAAGCTGCGCGTCATCGCGCCGGATGTCGGCGGCGGATTCGGTTCGAAGATCTACATCTATCCGGAAGAAATCATCTGTCTGTGGGCCTCGAAGAAGACCGGCGTGCCGGTCAAATGGGTGGCCGACCGCACCGAGAGCTTTCTCACCGACGCCCATGGCCGCGACCATGTCTCGACGGTCGAAATGGCCTTCGACAAGGACAACAGGATCACCGGGCTGAAGGTCGACACCATCGCCAATCTCGGCGCCTACATGTCGCTGTTCTCGTCCTGTGTGCCGACCTATCTCTACGCGACGCTGTTGTCGGGCCAGTACGACATCCCGGCGATCCACGCCAATGTGCGCGCCGTCTACACCAACACCGCGCCGGTCGACGCCTATCGCGGGGCAGGGCGGCCGGAGGCCACCTATCTGCTCGAACGCACCATGGAGACCGCCGCACGCGAGCTGGGCGTGTCGCCGGCGGAACTTCGCCGGAAGAACTTCATCACCTCGTTCCCGCACCAGACCCCGGTCATCATGAACTATGATGCCGGCGATTATGCCGCTTCGCTGGACGCGGCGATGGCCGCTGCCGATTATGCCGGTTTTGCCCAGCGCAAGGCCAACGCTGTCAACAGAGGCAAGCTGCGCGGCATCGGCATGAGCTGCTATATCGAGGCCTGCGGGCTGGCGCCGTCGGCGGCGGTCGGCAGTCTTGGAGCGGGTGTCGGCCTTTGGGAAAGTGCCGAGGTGCGCGTCAACGCCGCCGGAACCATCGAGGTGCTGACCGGCTCGCACAGCCACGGCCAGGGCCATGAGACGACCTTCGCGCAACTGGTCAACCAGCGCTTCGGCGTGCCGATCGACAGCGTCTCGATCGTCCACGGCGATACCGACAAGGTGCAGATGGGCATGGGCACCTACGGCTCGCGCTCGGGGGCCGTCGGCATGTCGGCTGTCGCCAAGGCGCTCGACAAGGTCGAGGCCAAGGCCAAGAAGATCGCCGCCCATCTGCTCGAGGCCGACGAGGGCGACATCGTCATCGAAAACGGCGCCTTGAAGGTCGCCGGCACCGACAAACAAGTGCCGTGGTTCCAGATGGCGCTTGCTGCCTACACCGCCCACAACCTGCCTGGCGGCATGGAGCCGGGGCTGAAGGAGACCTCATTCTACGATCCGTCGAACTTCACCTTCCCGGCCGGCTGCTATGTCTGCGAGGTCGAGATCGATCCCGAGACCGGCGTGACCGAGGTCGTCCAGTTCGTCGCGGCCGACGATTTCGGCAACATCATCAACCCGATGATCGTCGAGGGCCAGGTGCATGGCGGCGTCGCCCAGGGGATCGGCCAGGCCTTGCTGGAAGGCACCCGCTACGATGCCAGCGGCCAGCTTTTGACGGCGAGTTACATGGACTACACCATGCCGCGCGCCGACGACCTGCCGTCGTTCAAGGTCTCGACCTCGAACACGCCGTGCCCGGGCAATCCGCTCGGCATCAAGGGCTGCGGCGAGGCCGGCGCCATCGGCTCGCCGCCGGCTGTGATCAATGCCATCACCGACGCCATCGGCATCACCGATATCGCCATGCCGGCATCGCCGTCCACGGTCTGGGCAGCGATCCGGGCGACGAAACACTGAAAGGAGTGAGTAGTGAATAGTGAATAGTGAATAGTGAATAGTTAGAATTCATCGAAGCTCTTCCCATTCACCATTCACCATTCACCATTTACTATTCACTATTCACTATCTCGCACGGGAGAATCCCATGTACTCAGTCAACTATCACCGCGCCGCCTCGGTTGCCGATGCCGCCAAGCTGCTCAAGAGCGGCGATGCAAAGCTGTTGTCGGGCGGCATGACGCTGATCCCGGCGATGAAGACGCGGCTTGCCGCGCCTTCCGATCTTGTCGACCTGTCGCGGATCAAGGAACTGCAAGGCGTCAAGGTGTCGGGCAAGACCGTCACCATCGGCGCCGCCACCACGCATCACGATGTCGCCAGCGACGAGAAGCTGAAGAAGGCGTGTCCGGCGCTCGCCCATATGGCGTCCCGGATCGGCGATCCGGCGGTACGCTACAAGGGCACAATCGGCGGCTCGATCGCCAACAACGACCCCGCCGCCGATTATCCGGCGGCACTTCTGGCCCTCGACGCCACCATCGTCACCAACAAGCGCGAGATCGCCGCCGACGCATTCTTCACAGGGCTGTTCGAGACGGCGCTGGAGGACGGCGAGATCGTCACCGCGGTGACCTTCACCGCGCCGGCCAAGGCGGCCTATGAAAAGTTCCGCAATCCGGCATCGCGCTATGCGATCGTCGGTGTGTTCGTGGCCAACGGCGCGGATGGAGTCCGCGTTGCCGTCACCGGGGCCGGCGACAGCGGCGTCTTTCGTTCGAAGGAAATCGAGGCGGCACTTGCCACGAATTTCGACGCCGCCGCCCTCAACGGAGTGAAAGTGCCGGCGAATGATTTGATGAGCGATATCCACGCCTCGGCCGATTATCGCGCCAATCTGATCGTGGTGATGGCCAAGCGCGCAGTGGCTGCCGCCAACGCCTGATTTTCTGCAGCGTGCCGGTCCTGGGGAGAGGGACCTTCGCCGCCCCTTTTTCGTCGTTCTCGGGTCTGATGGGCGGAAATGCGAGGTATTGCCCAGGGCAATCGCTCAGGGTTGCGCTGCCCCTCATCGCCCTGCCGGGCACTTCTCCCCGTATAGTGACGGGGAGAAGGACGCCTTCGCAAAGGATTTCGCCAATCTCCAGCGTTGCAGAAAATGTGCCGAAGTTGCGGCCAGCCCCTTCTCCCCGTCACTATACGGGGAGAAGGTGCCGGCAGGCAGATGAGGGGCAGCGCCAGCATCGACAATTGGCCGGTCGAGCGGTTGGCTTTTGGCCTCAGCCGGTGGTCGGCCTGGTATAGTAGCGCACCGCTTTCTTGCCGCCGTGGATCACCGCGTCGCCGACCTCGACGAAGCCGAGCGCTGCGTGAAAGGCATCCGAAGCCGGGTTGGGCGGTTCGGCATTCACCTCGCAGGTGACGATGGTCTGGCCGGCACGCGAGACATGGTCGAACAGATCCTCATAGAGCCGCCGGGCATGGCCGCGGCCACGCGCTTCTCCCGCAACGACGACGCGGTCGACATAGACGAAGCGCGGATAGCGCTCGCGGAACCACAGGAAGTTCGGGCTGTCGTAGCGGGCGTCCTGGTCGAAGGTCATGATGAAGGCTTCAAGCGCGCCGATGCGGCGCGCATAGAACGCTTCGCCGAGCAGGAAGGACAGGCGTTCCGGCTCAAGCCACGACAACTCGGCCGCGTGTTCGTTGTTGAGGGCGAGGATGGCAGGCTCGTCCTGCGACGAAACCCGGTCGATCGGCAGGCGTGCCCGTTTGTTTTCTTCCTTCGCGATCATGCTTTCGCCGCCCCAATCGTCGACGCCACCAGCGCCGCGTCGGTCACCGTGTTGCGGTACTCGCGGTCGAGGTCGGTGCCGCCCATGCCAACCCGCGGATTGCGGTAGCGCATGGCGCTCGGCACGTCCTTGAGTGCGGCGAAATGCATTTCGGTCAGTCCGGTTCTTTCCCGCACCTCGGCGATGTTGTTCGGGTCGAGCCCGCCGCAGCCGAGGATGATGATGCGCTTCCCCGCCTGTCGGACGAGGTCCGCCAGCAGGGCCACGCCCTCCAAAGCGGTGTCGCGCTGGCCGCTGGTCAGCACGCGGCCGACCTTGCTGCGGATCAGCGCTTCCAGCGCATCAGTCGGATCGCGTGTCATGTCGAAGGCACGGTGGCAGGTGACGTTCAAATGCCCTGCCGCCTGCACCAATTCGCTCATCCGCTTTTCGTCGATGGTACCGTCGGCATTCAGGCAGCCGACGACGACACCGGCCACGCCAAGCTCGCGCAGCGCGCTGATATCGGCGAGCATCGAACGATACTCGGCGTCACTGTAGAGAAAATCGCCGCCGCGCGGCCGCACGATGACGTGGAATGGGATCGTCGCCAGTTCGAGAGCTGCGCGCACCATGCCAAAACTCGGTGTGACGCCGCCCTCGACGAGGCTGGCGCAGAGCTCGATCCGGTCGGCGCCGGCGGCTTGCGCGGCGAGCAGGCCATCGATGCCTTCGACGCAGATTTCGATCAGCGGCAGGCGAGTGCGTTCGGTGTCGGTCACAGGGCGATCCGTTGCTGATTCAAGACTTGCAGCCCTTAGCATCGGGCCCCGTGCCGCGAAAGCCGGAACTATTGGCTCAACGCGACGGGTTGTTGCGGTTTGCAATGCGGCCAATCAACGCCTTCAACCGCCTCAACGCCGCCATCCGGCAGATGGTCGGCGCCTGGGGTGAGCCGGACCGGCTCGCCGATATGCGTCATGGCTGGTTTTGCGGCGGCGCATCAGATCCGCAAATTGTGGGCGTTGGCGCGGACGAAATCGATGAACGCCCGCAGCTTTGGCGGGACGAGGCGACGGCTGGGATAATAGAGGTGGAGCGGTTCGTAGGTGGGACAGAAAGGCTCCAGCACCTTGACCAGCGCGCCTGAGGCGAGAAGCGGCGCAGCGAGGCCTTCGACGGCAAAGGCCAGGCCAAGCCCTTGCGCGGCGGCGGTGATGCAGAGCGGCAGTGTGTTCACGACCAGACGTGCGTCGGGCGTGAACTCGACCTGGCGTCCATCGACAACAAACTCCCAGGGCGAGATGGCGCGGGTGCGGGTGAAGGCGAAGGCGATGCAGCGGTGGGCAGCGAGGTCGGCGGGTCGTTTTGGCGTGCCGTTACGCGCCAGGTAGTCGGGGCTGCCCAACACCACCGTCTGCAACGGCCCGCCCAGACGCGCGCCGATCATATCCTTCTCGAGAAGCTCGCCGATCCGCAGGCCGGCATCGAAGCCCTGCGCGGCGATATCGACGAAATTGTCGTCGAAGATCAGGCTAAGCCGCACCTCCGGGTAGGCATCCATGAACGGCCCCATCAGCGGCTCGATCAGCAGCGGCGCGGCGATCCACGGCAGGCTCAGGCGCAGCGTGCCGGCGGGGCGGTCGCGGGTCTCGCGCAGTGCCGCGCCGGCCGCCCGGATCTCCTCAGCCGCTGGGCGCACGTGGTCGAAATAATGGGCGCCGGCTTCGGTCAGGCCAACGCTGCGGGTCGTGCGGTTGAGGAGCCGCAACCCGAGACGCTCCTCGAGGCCCTTGACCGCCTCGCTGAGCGAGGCCGGGGCGACGCCGAGTTCGGCGGCGGCGCGGGTGAAGCTTTTTTGCCTCCGCGACCTTCACGAAGGCGACGATGCCGCTGAACTGGTCGAGTCGCATTGTGAGGATATTCCAAATAGCCTTGTCGGACTATACGGGTTTTTCCGGTTAACCAAAAGCGTCATGTTGGCCCGACGAACGGGCTTCGCTGTCTCGACGGCCCGAAAGGCAAGGAGACAGGACCAATGACCAGGCTTGCTTCGCTCGCCGCCGGCGCTCTCCTGGCGGTGTCCGCCGCCCCCGCCAACGGCGGCCCGCAGGAAGACCGCAACATCCAGTTGATCAAGGACTATTACGCAGCCTATGCGACCGGGAACCCGGAGGCGGTTCGGCCCTTCCTGGCGGCCGACATCGTGTGGCGCATTCCCGGCCACCATCCGCTAGCCGGCGACAAGCGCGGGCCGGAGGAAGTGGTCGCCTTCTTCCGTGGCCTGGCCGACGGCAAATTCAGGGCTGAGCCGATCTTCTTCCAGGCGCAGGGCGATCTCGTCGTCGACATCCATCGCGGCTGGTCGAACGTCGGCTCGGGTCCCGAGATCGACCAGCTTTTCGCCCTGATGTTTCGCATCAAGGACGGCAAGATCGCCGAGGCGCAGAATTTCTTGACCGACATGTACCAGTCGGACACCTTCTACTGGACGCACTACAAGCTGAAGCCACTGCCCGGCCGACTGGCGGATGACCGCTGAGACGGCGGCCTTTAATCCGTCGCTCCGCGCTTTTCGCTCCAGGCCAAAGGAGATTTACGATGTTGAAAATCCTGACGCTGGCCACGGCAACCGCCGTCGCCCTCGGCTCAAGCGCCTTCGCCGCATCGCGCGTCGAGCGCGTTGCTTTCGCCGCGCACGGTGAGCAGATCGTCGGCGACCTCTATCTGCCCGAGGATCTGGACCCGGCGAGACCTCGACCCGCGCTGGTGGTGACCGGTGCCTGGATGACGGTGAAGGAACAGATGCCGGCCCGCTACGCCCGCGAGCTGGCCCACCGCGGCTTCGTCGCCTTGACCTTCGATTTTCGCGGCTGGGGCGAGAGCGGCGGCGCCCGCCGCCAGTATGAGGACCCCAGCGCCAAGGTCGCCGACATCGAGGCGGCGGTCGCCTATCTCGCGGCCCGGCCCGAGATCAGCAAGGACCGCATCGGCGGGCTCGGCATTTGCGCCAGCTCCGGCTACATGGTCACTGCCGCCGCCAAAAATGCCGCGATCAAGTCGGTCGCTTTGGTCGCGCCCTGGCTGCACGATGCCGAGGTGGTCGAGCAGACCTATGGCGGCAAGGACGGCATTGCCAGGCTTGAAGCCGCGGGCGATGCGGCCGAGGCCGCCTATCGCCGCACCGGCAAACAGGCATTCCTGCCCGCCGCCAGCCTGACCGACAAGCGGGCGATCATGTTCAAGATGCCTTACTATACAGAGGCTGGTCGCGGCATGATCCCGGCCTGGCGCAACGAGGCCGACCCGGCCTTTTGGCGCGGCTGGCTGACATTCGATGCGATCCAGGCTGCCCGGCGCCTACATCAGCCCTTGCTGATGGTGCACAGCGAGGCGGCTGCCATCCCGCAGGGCGCGCGCAAATTCTATGCGCGGCTGACCGGGACGAAGCAGCAGCTGTGGCTCGACAACGTCACCCAGTTCGACTTCTACGACCGCGCTGCGCCGGTAAAGTCGGCGAGCGACGCCGTTGCCGCGCATTTCCGCGCCACGCTGGGCAGTGCAGGGGAGGCGGGACAATGAGCCCTGTCACTCGCCGGTTTGTTTTGGCCTCGGCAGTTTTTGCCGCGACGCTTGCCGCTCTGCCCGCCTTGAGCACCATGCAGTCCACGGCTGCGCTGACGAGCGAAGACAAGACCGCCATCGCCGAGGCGGTGGCGGGGATCGGCCTCTATGCTGATTTGCGCGAATGGGATCGGGTAAAATCCTATTTCACGACCCGCGTCACGACCGACTATACCAGCCTTTTCGGTGGCGAGGCCGCGACCAGCGACCGCGACGCGCTGATTGCTCAGTGGCAAGGCCTGCTGCCGGGCTTCGACGCCACCCAGCATCTTATCACCAACATCGTTGTCGAAGGCGCGGGCAACGACGCGGTCGCGCGCAGCCATGTTCGCGCTAGCCACTGGATCGACACGCGGTTCTGGACGGTCGGCGCCAGCTATCTGCACCGGCTGGTGCGGACGCCCGAAGGCTGGCGCGTCAGCGCCATCTCGATCCATCGCTTGTACGAGGAGGGCGACCGCGCCGTGCTGGCCGCCGCTGCGGACCGGGTGGAGGCGGCGGCGAAATGACAACGCAAGCTTGCGCCGGGAACCGATTGGCGCCGACATTGGTGGTCCGGCCACTGCCCGATCATCTCATGTCGATGTGATGTGAACTCGTTTTAGTTCGGGAGCTTTGCCTCTCCTGAACATGCCTGGCGTCATGCCATGCATGGTCCGGAACGCACGGGAAAGATGGCTCTGGTCTGCGAAACCTGCCGCAATGGCGGCCTCTGCGAGGCCGAGCCCCTGTTCGATCAATGAGCTGGCGTGACGCAGTCTCCGGTCGCGGATATAGGCTGCAGGCGTCAGGCCAATCGCTTTCTTGAAATCCCGGATGACCTGGAACCGGGTGACGCGCGCGGCGTCGGCAAGCCGCTGCAGGTCGAACTGCGAGCCAAGGTCGCTTTCGACAAGCTCCTCGTAGAGTGAGAACCGCCGTCGCGATCCCGAGCTTTCGATCTCCTCTACCCGCCCGCTGCAATCGCCATGCCGAACGATGAGATGTCTCAAGGCGACGAGCAGCAACGTCTCGGCTTGCGCCGCGTCCTGGGACGTCGAGCTCTGGTGTGCTGCCATCAACGCTGCGGCGAGATCGCTGTCTTCGATATTCGGACGTGAGAAGACCGGAGCGTCAGCCCTGCCCAGCTCGCGGGCGAGCCCCGCCATCAGCGGCACCGGAGGATAAAACGTCCGGTAGGCCCAGCCCTCATCCGCACCCTGTTCCCCGTCATGCCACTCCTCGGGATTGACGACGGCAATGGTGCCTGCCGGAGCGACTATTTTGTGGCGCCCGATGCGGATGCGTTCGCAGCCGGCCGTGATCAGCGCGATCACATAGCTTGGGTGCGTGTGCAGCTCATAGCGATGCTGCGTGAAGCGCGCCTTGAACAGGCCAAGCTCAGGGAAGCAGGGATGGCGCCAGTATTTCCTGGCCTCTGTCGCGTCCACGGCTTTTGTCCCTGCAGCGGTCAATCTGGTTCAAGACGCCTGTTGTGCGACCATCTAATCGTGATCCAGCGGATCAAACCCGCGCTTTGCCGGCGCGGAAGGAGAGCATCATGCTGCACAATGACCCGATCGCCGCTCTGACACCAGAGGTCATCGCCTGGCGCCACCATATCCATTGCAATCCCGAACTCGGATTCGACGAGAACGAAACGGCACGTTTCATTGCCGAGAAACTGCGCGCCTTCGGCTTCGATGAAGTGCATGAGGGGATCGGCGGCACCGGGGTCGTCGGCGTCCTGCGCAGCGGCACGGGCACACGCGCCATCGGTCTTCGGGCCGAGCTGGACGCGCTTCCCATCGTGGAGAGGACCGGCTTGCCCTATGCGTCCAGGAACGAGGGTGTGATGCACGCCTGCGGCCATGACGGCCACACCGCCATGCTGCTCGGCGTGGCCAGCCTGCTCAGCCAATCCCGCGCCTTCGACGGCACCGTCTACTTCGTCTTCCAGCCAGCCGAAGAAAACGAAGGCGGCAGCCTGCGCATGATCGAAGACGGCCTGTTCGAGCGTTTCCCGGTCGAGGCGATCTATGCCGTCCACAACTGGCCGGGCTTGGAGCAGGGGACGATCGCCGCTCGCGCTGGAGCACAGATGGCGGCCGTCGACAATTTCGAGCTGACCTTCGAGGGTTTTGGCGCGCATGCCGCCATGCCGCAGCTCGGCGACGACCCGATCCTGGCCGCGGGCGCCTTTGTCCAGGCCGTTCAGCGCATCGTCAGCCGCTCGGTCGATCCGCAAACCGCGCTGGTCGTCAGCCTCACCCAGATCCACGGCGGCAATGTCGGCAACATCGTGCCGGGCAGGGTGTGGCTGCAAGGCACCTGCCGGTTTTTCGAGCCCGGTCATTCCGATCATTGCGAGAAGCTGATCGACGAGATCGCCCACGGCATTGCCGCAGCCCATGCGGTCAAGGCCACGCTCGACTACAAGAAGGGCTATCCGCCGCTCATCAACACGGCTGACGCCACGGCCCGCGCCATCGCGGCAGCCGCCGCCACCGTCGGCAGCGAGAACGTCACGACCGAGTTCAGCCCGAGCCTCGGCTGCGAGGATTTCGCCTTCATGATCCGCGAGGCAGGCGGTTGCTACGCGTGGATCGGCGTCGGCGACGTCGGGCCCGGCGAGGGCCTGCACGGCAACCGCTACGTTTTCAATGACGAGATCGTGCCGACCGTGCTGCGCTACTACGTCAATCTGGTCGAGCAGACGCTTCCCGCCTCGTGAACCGTCACAGGGAAAACTGATAGCTCAGCGGGAAGTGCCGATGTGAATGCGTTTCGTCGGCGATAAGCCGGGAAGGAGTCAGGCGCTAACCTCCCGACACATCTCAGCCGGCTGTGGCCACGAGTTGCGTTACGCGAACAGGATTTTCCAGCACTGCCTGTGCGGTATCGGCCTGATTTTCATCGACCTGCGCCATCACGAAAATGACGCCTTGTTCAACATTCGGCTCACCCGGCTGTCTGGCAACATCGGCAGATGCCTGGAGAAGCCCACCAGCAAAGCCGCCGCAGGCCCCACCGACAAGAGTTAGGCCAGCCACCGCTCCGACAGGATCAATGCCGGTGGCCTCAAAAGCACCCAGGCCGATTAACAGACCAGCGGCCGCACCAAGCGCGGCACCGCCCGGACCGCGCAGGACAGCCCTGATTTCGTCGTCGTAAGGTCCGATGACGCTGATCTGTTCTTGAGAAACTCCTGCTGCCTGAAGCGCGGCAACGGCACACGCTGCCTGGTCGCGGGAATCGAAAAGTCTGCTGATTGTTCGCATTTTGACACTGCCCATCGCATAGTCGCCCGCCGCTCGTTTCGAAGCGGCGGGCGTCTCCTCCCCTCGCGTTCAGGTCACTGAATGATCTTGACGATCTTGCGTGTGCCGGGATCAACAAGAACGGTGCGATTGTCAACGACGACGTAGCGATACTCGACGTCGGGAACCTCGTGAAGCTCGACCGTCTCGGGTATCGTTGAACCGATATTGAGTTCCACCCCAGGGAGTTCCACGGATGCGAGCGGCTGCTTTTTCACATATTCCCTGATCACGGTCTCCTGTTCAGGCGCGATGATCACGTCCTGAGCGGCAACAGCGCCAACGCTGGCCAGCAGAAAAAGGCCCGCGGCTGCGGTGGAAAGATGCATTCTCATAACTGCCTCCTTTATGTCTGTGACTTGTAAGCCCATTTGCGCTGGACGGCATCAGCGCCTTGCTTACCCAAACTTGAGGCAGCCGCAAACGTTCCTTAGCTGGGCTTCGGTCCGATTCGGCAGGCCTTTGCGTAGGACCTAAGTCTGACGCGTCGCGCCCCAAAGGACGATGCCGCGGGTTTCGGGGCGCACCGACTGCACGCTTCAATTGCTATGAACCATGGGCGCTATGAAACCGTAGGCGCTTTGAACCGTAGGCGACAGCGGAACGGCAAGACGCCCGCCGCGTCCAAGCGGCCGGCGTCTCCTCCCCAGGCCATTTCAGTCAATCGATGATTTTAACGATCCTGCGTGTGCCTGGATCGACAAGAACGGTCCGATTGTCGACGACGACGTAGCGATATTGGACGTCGGGAACTTCATGAAGCTCGACCGTCTCGGGCAGCGCCGAGCCGATATTGAGCTCCACGCCAAGCAGGTTCACCGAGGCGAGCGGCTGCTTTTTCACATACTCCCTGATGACGGTCTCCTGTTCGGGCTGGATGATCACGTCCTGGGCAGCCACGGCGCCGACACTTGCCAGCAGCAGAAATCCTGCGGCTGCAGTGGAAAGATGCATTCTCATAAGTTTTTCCTTCCTGATGAGCTGTCTTGCGCTGGGACGCATCTTCGTCGCGCCAAGCTCACCTTCAACAACGAGACAGCTGCAAACGTTCCGCGGCTGGGCTTCGGTCCGACCAGTGACGCCGTGCCGCTGGACCTAAGTCTGAATTGTCGTGCGCAAAGGGCGATGATGGCGTGTGGCCCGGAACCACGACTGCCAGCACTCGTTGCTCGCCGTGCGTCACGGGAGGAATCGATGGAGAATAGTGTTCACCAAGCCCGCTGGCTACTTGCACCGGTCTTCGCTGTCTCCATTGCCTTCCTGGCAATTGGAATAGTCGTCAGCTGATGAACGACCGACTTAACGATGTGGCTGATGGACGAAGATATCTGCGCAGCTAAGTCCCTTCCTGCGCCGATAAGGGACCACCCGCCATTCCTCGATTTGGCGGGTGGTCCCTCGTTTGCGTCCAATGTTCAAACGAGCTTTAGTGGGAAAACGGAAATGGACGACAACAACAAAGATCGATCGTTTCTCGACCGCGACCGCCTGTCGGTGGACCAGTATTACGAGGTGGAGCATTTCGCGCGAGAAAATGGCGTTTCGCCCAGCCAGGTCAGCAGGCTGATCAAAAAGAACGGCAACGATCGGATGACCCTTACGCAAGCGGTGAGAGCATTGCGCGACCGGAAGTGAAAGACGCCGCACCTTCCGCCGCGCTGCCAGGGGCGACCGGTGCCGGCAGCACGTGGTTGAGCCGTCATATTTGCTGCCTCGCTCAACCATGGCAGTGGCGCTTGCGCAAAAAACCGCAAGGTTGCGGTTTTCGTCCAGCCCGCAAGCCCTAGGTTTCCTTGTTATTGATCGGTGCAGATCAAAGATGGCGTCACTTAGCGTCGTTCGACGACAGATTGGCTGGTTCTCTCGAATCGTGCCGCTGGCGCGACGCGCCGCCGACCGGGCCGGTGGAGATATGGCGCCATACAGACCGACAAGATTGCTCGATCGGTGGAATGCACTGTCGCTGGCCACTCAGTTTCTGCTCGCCGGCGGGCTGTTTTCGCTGTCGGCGATGATCGTGGTGGGAATGTCCGTGACAAGCCAGATTGAAGCCGCGGTCACCCGGAACTCGGCCGCCTCTACCGCTCTTTACGTCGACAGCGTCATCGCGCCGCTGCTTCCCGACATGCGCAGGAGCGAGATGCTGGACGAGAGCGTTGCGCACGCGCTGGATGAAACGCTGGGACAAGGCGCGCTCGGCAAAAGGCTCGAATCGGTCAAGCTATGGCGCCGCGATGGCACCATCCTCTATTCGACCAATAAAAATTTGGTCGGGAAGCGCTTTCCACTCAGCGACAATCTCCGGGCCGCATTCGCCGGCGACATGGTTGCTGAATTGGACAGGCACTATGACAACCAGGCTGAGAGGGACAGCGGCCTGCATCTTCTTGAAATCTATAACCCGATGCTTCAGCCATGGTCGGGCGAAGTCGTGGCTGTTTTGGAATTCGACGAGATCGCCACCGATTTTGAGAAGGATCTCCGGCAGGCACTGGTTCGGACCTGGTTCGATGTCGCAGCCGTCACCGCGGGTTTTTTCCTCGGTCTTTCGGTGATCGTTTTTCGTGGCAGCCGCACGATTCGTTCGCAGAGCCGCTCCTTGAAGCAGCGCATTGCCGAACTTTCCGGCCTGGTTGCTCAAAACAGAATGTTGAGGCTGCGGGTGCAGCGTGCTTCGCAGCGCGCCACGGCACTTAACGAGCGTTACCTCAGGCGGATCGGCGCTGACCTGCACGACGGGCCGGCGCAACTGGTTGCCCTCGCTGCGCTAGGGATTGACAGCCCCGTGCTAGCCGATCCTGCCACGCCGGCTGCGGCGCGCGCGCGGGAATTGCAGGTGGTCAAAGCGAATCTGGACGATGCGATGCGAGAAATCAGGAATGTCAGCAAGGGTCTTATGCTGCCGCATGTCGAGAACGCCGAGTTGACGGAAATCCTCGAGCTTGCCGTGCGAGCGCACGAAGAGCGGACCGGCGTCAAAGTGATGCTGTCCATGACCGGGAACCACACACCCTTGTCGCCAGCGGCCAAGATCTGCATCTTTCGCTTCATTCAGGAGACGCTGAACAACGGCTTCCACCATGCCGGGGGTGCCGGTCAATCGGTCGCGAAACATTTCGACGGGGAGCGCGTTTCTATCGAGGTTTCCGACACCGGCCCAGGTTTCGACCCGAAGATCATCCACCCTGAACGGCTGGGGCTCATCGGGCTGCGTGAGCGGGTAGAAAGCCTCGGCGGCCAATTTGACGTAACATCTTCACAGAATGGCACGGTGGTGAAAATGGTTCTCAACACAGTCGAAATAGGACAGGCGTGATGGCAGCGGCCATAAAGCTCGCCATTGTCGACGACCATCCGCTGTTCAGGGAAGGCGTTGTGCGCACCCTCGAGCAGATCGGCGGGTTCGAGATCGTTGCCCAAGGCAGCAGTAGAGATGACGCCTTGCGGATATCGGAAGACCAGCAACTCGATATTCTGCTGATGGACATCTCGGTGCCTGGAGGGGGCCTCAGCGCGGTCGAGCCGGCTCTGGAGCGGCACCCGGATTTGAAAATCGTGATGCTGACCGTTTCGGAGGAAAACCAGCACGTCATGACCGCCTTGCAGAGCGGGGCAAGAGGCTACGTCCTGAAGGGTGTCGGGTCGAGAACCCTGGCCGCCATACTGCGCACGGTGGCGATGGGCGAGCGGTATGTTTGCCCGCAATTGTCGGCGCGCGTGTTGGTCGACTTGTCGAGCCAATCAACCGCGATCGAGAAACCCGACGTGCTGGCCGAACTCACCAGTCGCGAAAGAGAGATCCTGACGCTCGTTGCCGCGGGATTGAGCAACAAGCGGATCGGTCTTCAGCTGAACCTGCACGAGAAAACCATAAAGCATCACATGACGCGGATTCTGGCCAAGCTCAATGTGAGCAACCGGACCGAAGCCGCGATGACATTGCGCGACGCGACCGAGCATCAGCATCCGCCTGTCGGCCATCCTGCATGAAGCAAGACAGCCTTGCGGTCAGTGGAACGCGCCTTCACTCGATCATCCGGAGCAGTCTTGGCCGATCGGAGTTCTTTGCCTGCCGCCGAATGATGGTGCGGCCCATGGCATCGCGCATCTCATAATGGCCGCCGTCGATGCGCTCGCTCAGCCCGTTGGAATGCACCACACCCACGCTTGCCCCGCGCACCTCCACCCGGTCTCCAGTGGTCGCGTTGATATATGTTTTGGGCTTGTTGCCAGGATTTAGCGCGGTAGCCGGATTTGTCGGCGGCGTGACGTTCAGTGCTTTTGCTTCGTCCTCGTCCGCGTTGCCGATCGGGTCCGTATCCTGTGGGTCTGCGGCATTTCCTGGGTCTGCGGNGAGTTGCCGGAGTCAGAGTTGCCGGAGTCAGAGTTGCCGGAGTCAGAGTTCCCAGCTTTCCCAGAGTTCCCTTGTGCCCAGGCGGCCTGTGGGCTTAGCGTCAGGGACAGGCCGTCCTGTGCCACACGGTAGGGGCTCACTACGAGAACCAAGGCCGATGCGCTTAGGCAGATGGCGACGCGAAGCCCTCGAAGAGATTTGAGTCTGCGCTGCGAATGAGGACGCGCAGGCCGCGCACTGGCGAGAACTCTTGTCTCACAATGCTTCGGGCGCTGTGGCCGTATTGCGTCTGGGACCAATGAATTTGCCAATAGCACGCCAGAGTATCCTTTGACCGTCACGCTCCAGGTTGCATTTCTACCTATTTCGAATTCGCCCAGGAATCCTTTGCCCAAGTCATTCCTTCGCCCAACTCAATCCTCTGTACTCTGCACCAATTTATCACGCTTTCGCCATCATTGGGCTGTGTCAAGACCCACCAGTCTCAAGGGGAGAAACCGGTGGGTCTCGCTGGCGCAGGAAGGGACTCATGACTGCGCGAGTGCGTTGCCTTCATCGGTGGACCTCATCAGCCGATGAAAAGCCCAACGGCTGCAACCCCGAACACTAGGCCAAGTACCGGAAAAAGCAGCCATCGTGCCTGGTGAATGCTGGGGTCCGTTGCAGCCTCCTGTCACGGTGTCGACATCGCAACGACGCCTGCAGGAGCTCGGTTCCTAGAAACTCCCCCATTTCAGGCTTTTGCCATAGCGGTCCCGGACCAAAGCACTGCCTGGGCCAGCCCATGGTCGGCAGCCGGCCAGACCGAAGTCCTATCTCAGGCCTTTTGAGCAGGGAGGACGTCGTCCAGATGTAATCCAGTTGGGAAGCGGCTGGAAGGAACCTCGACACGCAGAAAGCCTGTCAGTTGAACAGGCGTAATAGCCGTGCCTTCGGTGGCAGGAGACTGGTCGATGCAGACGACGGGTCCGCCGTGGAGCAGCGGACCCCTCGATTAGCCCGAACTAGGGCGTCAGGTCAGAATAAGGACGATCTTGAATGTATCCGGGTCGACGATGACGATACGGCCATCGGCCAACACGAAATACTGGTACTCTTCGTAAGCCGGGACGATCTCGATGATTCGCCGTGGCAGAGGACGCAGTTCAACCCTCTGCCGCGGAACCTCGACACCGACTGAGATGTCAAAGTCGACGTCGGCAACCGGTTCGACCTTTTCCTGCTTGAGGATCTGGGTGACTTGCGTTTTCTGCTCAACGGTCACATTGCTGATCGCGCCGGTCTCCGTCTCATCCTGTGACTGAGTAGTGCCCTGAGTCTGCTGCTCGGTGGTGGTACCGGCCTCGCCCTGGGTCTGCTGCTCGGTCTGGGTCTTGGCCTTGTCCTGCGCCTGTTGCTCGGTCGTGGCGCCAGCCTCGCCCTGGGTCTGCTGCTCGGTCTGGGTCTTGGCCTTGTCCTGCGCCTGTTGCTCGGTTGTGGCGCCGGCCTCGCCCTGGGTTTGCTGCTCGGTCTGGGTCTTAGCCTTGTCCTGAGCCTGTTGCTCGGTTGTGGCGCCGGCCTCGCCTTGAGTCTGCTGCTCGGTGGTGGCGCCGGCCTTACCCTGTTCGCCCATCGCACCTTCCGGGCAACCGGCCGAGCCGGCCGGGCAGTCGGTGCCGGACTGGCTTTGGGCCGGCTGCTGTTCCTGAGCGAATGCTGCGCCACAGCCAACGCCTATGGCCAGCATACTGGTGATCAGAACTTTTTTCACGAGACGTCTCCTTCGAAAAGTCTGTCCCTTCATGGGGAAAACCACCTCTGGAATGTTTTGTTCCAAGCGAATTGACCGGGCGCGGAAGCCGCGTCCAGGCGCGCGCCGGACTGAGCCAGCGAGCGCGCCGAATAGGCCGTGTCCTTGTTCCAGCAGAGGCGCGGGCTCTCCGTTCGGCCCACCCTTCCAACTGGCGGTTGGTAGACGCCGGGCAGCCGGCACGCGAATGATTTTTCTCGGTCCGCGCGCACCGGGCACATCTCAGCCCCCCAAGCCGTGCTTGACCGCTTGATCGCCCCGTCGCACCTGCGGGTATGGCGGGCTTTTTTTGCCTGTGCCAGCCTGTGAGGCTGGAACACTGTCCTGCGAGGAAAATTTAGTGCCAGCAGCGTAGTATTGTCCCCTCATACAATGCTGCGAGATCGGTAGCTCCGGTCAACCCGCGTCTTCTCCCCGAGGGCGCGGGCTTTCTGCTGTTGTCCGGGCCTTCCGGCGTGACGAATGCTGCCGACGGCCTTTGCGAGAGTTCGGTTTCATCGGGAGCGATGGCGTTCGCCCGTCCTCGGCTGCGGGTTGCAGCGCTACACAGCGACGTTCCGCATGCGGTCCCTGTCCTGCGAGGAGGTTTGCTTCAGTCCCGAATTGGCCGTTCCTTGACAGCAAAAAGTGCGCTTCACATATTTTCCGCAGCCGTCGCTCACGGCTCTCTTGGAAGCTCAAACACTCGTTCAGTTGAATGGAGGTTCTAATGAACGACAGGACTTTCGACCGGCCTGTTTTCGTCAGGAAAGGGGAGTTCATGGTGGAAGAAATCGAATGCCTGGCTGATGCTTTCGAGTTCCTGCAGGAATGGCCGAACAATCGCAGAGGGCCAATCTTTGACACGGCGTTCCGCGCCTGCCAGCGCGCCTATGATGGCCAGGTTCCCATTTCAGTTGCACGCGAGGCCTTCGCCGGCTTCGCGAGATCGGCCAAGATCCTCGAGGACGTCTCTGCAGCAATGCCCTGGATGACGGCACAGAAAACCGGTCGCGGTGGCGTTACTGCCTAACCGATGTAGCTGCCTGAGGCGCGTTGCGTTGGAATGGACTCGTGCGACGCATGCGGCGCGCTTGGGGTTTACGCATGCCGTTATTGCAAACCGCTGCGCACCCTCAGTTCCTGCCCGAGGGCGTGCTTTGCGCGACATGCATTACATTAGCGAAAAGATGGCCGGCGCCGCAGGGAGCGGGGGAGGTGGGGTCGCCTAGGGTGGCGCCGAGCCAGGCGAATGGCCGGGGCAGGAGACATACCTGCCCGGAACTGCTCATTCACCGCCGCCACACCCGCCGCCACAGCCATCACCGCATCCACCACCGCCGCCGCCGCAGCCTCCGCCATTAGCGTTCCGTCTGTTTCTTCGCGGCCGCCCGACCGGAAGCAGGCGCGTAAGGGCGACGAATGCCGCCATTCCGACAATCAACATCCACGCGGATGAATTCCAATCGAGACTCCATCCTGCCCACAAAACGAAGAAGGCATAAGGCAGCGGTGCCGAGTTGGCTCTTCGTGACATATGGCAGCCGCGATGTCTCGACGACCGTGTGTCGCTCGGCGTCCCCGAAGCGTTGCTGCTCGCCCGGCCAGATGTCGGACGGCGGCATGGTGCCGAATTCTTCCTGATACCGGTCCTTCGTTCGCTTGTAGCAATCGTGGAATTTGGAGTTTTCAGCAGCACCGCCTTCGGTCGGTTCGTGATGGATATCCCTGCCCAGCACACCACGGCAGAAATTGTCCCAGTAGCTACGGGTGTACACGAGGTGCAGGTGCCAGGCTTGATCGACTTCCTGCGAAGGGGTCAGCATCTCGTCAGAGACGCACATCAGGTAGACGAATTTTTTGTATTCTTCGACGACACGCTGCGCAAACTCCGACGGCCAGCCGTTTTCTCGGGCAAGCCTGGCCGAGAAGGGTAGATTGATGCCGGGTTGATCGAAATTGTAGCCTTCAATGCGATGCCAGAGATTGGGATTGCTCGGTCCGCTCATCTGTCCTCTCATCGACGGTGGAACGACTATAACTATAGCACATTCTGTGGATGCACGGGCGGGGTACGTGTTTGCGCCTCTCTCACTGCGCATTATCGTCGGCGAATCCCGTTGGAATTATGCCCACTGCGCCGGGGAGAGGGCAGCCATTCCGCGCAAGCTCGGCGGCATGTCGATCCAATCGACCGACCGGTCGTGTCCCACCGCGTGGTGTAGGTCGGCGGTAGCGAAGCCGCTCGCGAGCGCGCCCTCAACAGCGCTGTAGCGAGCGAGCGGCGTAGCGGCGGTCATCGATGTTCTTCGGTAGGGTTGGGTTGCTGACACAACCTGATTCGAAGGAACCACCGATGACCAACGACATGATGNCGATGTTCTTCGGTAGGGTTGGGTTGCTGACACAACCTGATTCGAAGGAACCACCGATGACCAACGACATGATGGACCTGCGCACGCCGTGCGACGTATTCAGAAACCACGTTTCTAAGGTCATGCAAATTGCGCCGTCTAATCCAGCATCGCCCGGCGAGCTAGCTTTAGCGCTAGTCACCAAATTGCCAATGTCTCAGTCGGCCGGGAAGCTCCAGGCCGCTTGGCAAGCCTGTTCGGGTGGAGCAACCCAGGAGAACTACCGGCCATGATCTCACTGAATATCAAAGGGCGAGAGCACGAGATTGACGTTGACCCCGAAACTCCGATCCTTTGGGTCCTGCGTGACACGCTCGGAATGAGCGGCACCAAATTCGGCTGCGGCGCAGCGCTCTGTGGCGCCTGTACGGTGCATCTGGATGGCGAGGCAATCCGCTCGTGCAGCACACCGGTTTCCGCCGTTGAAAGCGGCAGGATCACCACGATTGAAAAGACAACCGACGGCACCGACCGTGTCGGCGCGGCTGTCCACGCTGCATGGGTCAGGCACGACGTGGCACAATGCGGCTACTGTCAGAGCGGCCAAATCATGAGCGCGACGGCTTTGCTCGCGTCGCTGTCGCCCGGCGCGCAGCCGACCGCCGAAGAGATCGACTCCGCCATGGCCGGAAACATCTGCCGCTGTGGAACCTATGCCCGTATCCGCGCCGCTATAGCCGACGCCGCCAGCACCCTCGTCTGAAGGAGACGCATATGTTCCCCAACATGGATCACAAAGAGCTGCCTCGTGCGCTGCAACACATCCTGGAACGGGGCCGTTCAACGACGGTCCAGGCGATGCCACGCCGCAGCTTTCTCAAGCTGACGGGGATCCTCGGCCTGGCTGTCGGCATTTTCCCTGATTTGGCCGTCGCGCAGTCGTCCGAGGCCGATGAGGCGGCAGCCAGTCTGAAGCCGACCGAGCAGCCCTCTGCATTTGTCCACATCGCGCCCAATGGAGAGGTTACGGTCACAATCAACCGGCTGGAGTTCGGTCAAGGCGTCCAAACGGCATTGCCCATGATCCTTGCCGAAGAACTCGATGCGGACTGGAACCTGGTGCGCAGCCAACTCGGCACCAATGACATCGCCTATGTCGATCCGCTCTTCGGCATACACCTTACCGGCGGTTCGAACACAATCAAGAACAGCTTTACGCAGTATCGCGAACTGGGTGCTCGTGTTCGCGCCATGCTGCTGGCGGCCGCGGCGACCCGCTGGAACGTGGAGGCGTCCACTCTGCGAACCGAGGCCGGCGCGGTTCTGGCCTCCGATGGCCGCAAGCTCGGTTATGGAGAACTTGCCGAAGCGGCCATGGCCTTGCCAGTGCCGCACAAGATTGCGCTGAAGGATCCCAAGGATTTCCGCATCATCGGCCAGCCCACCCGGCGTTTGGACGCTCAAGCCAAGAGCAGCGGCCAACAGAGTTTTGGCATCGACTTCAAGCTGCCGGGACAGTTGACGGCCGTGGTGGCTCGTCCTCCGGTCTTCGGAGCCAAGATAGCCACCCTGGACGACAGCGCAGCCCGCGCCGTCAAGGGCGTGAGGGCCGTCCTGCGCGTGCCGCTGGATCGCGGTGCCGAGGGCGTAGCCGTCGTGGCCGACGGATATTGGCAGGCGTCTCAGGGCCGCGATGCCCTTAAGGTGGAGTGGGACACATCTGCCGTCGAAAAGGTCGATAGCGAACGGCAACTCGCGCACTATCGCGAGATGGCCAGTCGGCCCGGCCCGCGCCAGTTCGATTCAGACATGGTGCCATTGGAAACGGCGCCGCTGAAGCTGGAAGCTGAGTTCGTGTTCCCGTATCTCGCCCACGCGGCGATGGAACCGCTGAACTGCACGGTACGGCTTGCCGATGATCGTGCCGAGATCTGGATGGGAAGCCAAAGTGCCGGACCCGATGCCGCCGCTGCCGCAGCCGCGCTCGGCCTCAAGCCGGAACAGGTCGTGCTTAACGTGCAGATGTCGGGCGGCGGCTTCGGTCGGCGCTTTTCCAGCACCTCCGACACCGTGGTCGAGGCCTGCGAAATAGCCAAGGCCGCCAGGTCGGCGGGGCTGAATGCACCGATCCGTACGCTTTGGAGCCGCGAGGACGATATGAGGGGCGGCTACTACCGTCCACTGCACCTGCACCGCGCCCGCATCGGCTTTGACAATAAAGGCAAGGTGCTGGCCTGGGATCACAGCATCGTCGGCCAGTCGATACTTACCGGAACCGTGTTCGAGCAGTTCATGGTGAAGAACGGCATCGACGCCGCCACGACGGAGGGCATGCGGGCTCCCTATCCGCTTCCAATGCGGCTGACGGTGCATCATCCCAAGGACAACGTGCCGGTTCTGTGGTGGCGCAGCGTCGGCTCCACCCATACGGCTTATGTGATGGAGACCCTGCTCGACGATATAGCGCGTGCAACCGACCAAGACCCTGTAGCCTACCGCATGCAGCTCTTCGGCGATCAGCACATCCGCCATCGTGACGCATTGCAGCTGGCCGTCGACAAGAGCGGGTACGGCAAGACGCAATTGTCCGAGGGGCGGGCCTGGGGTGTGGCGGTGCACGAGTCCTTCAGCTCAGTGGTCGCTTACGTAGTGGAAGCCTCTGTTGCCGATGGACAGCCTAAACTGCATCGGGTCACGGCCGGGGTTCACTGCAATCTGGCCGTCAACCCTCTGACCGTGGAGGCGCAGGTACAGGGCGCGGCGATCATGGGCTTGTCGATGTGCTTGGCAGGCTCTGCAATAACGCTCAAGGACGGCGTCGTCGAGCAGAGCAACTTCAGTGACTATACGGTGGCGCGCATCACGGACGTGCCGGAATTCGACATCCACATCGTCCCTAGCGCCGAACCGCCCACGGGCATGGGCGAGCCCGGCTTGCCACCATTGGCGCCGGCATTTGCCAACGCAATAGCACGGCTCACGGGAAAACCGCTGCGTCAATTGCCGTTCAATCTGACGTAGCCGTTTTTACGCCAGACCGCTTCTGCTCGCTGCTTGCTGTTCCGGCAGCGAGCAAGGCAGATAACGCCTTGTCGGCGCTCGGCTGCCATCGGGGCGTTCGGAATCCGCGCAGTACCAGGCAGTCCTGATGCTGACTCGTGCCGTCGGGGCTGCGCGGAGCATAAATATGACGAGACAGGCATGCTGATTATCCGCCATAATCCTCATGGATACAGAAATGAGGTTTATAGGTGAGAAAAGGCGACTTCAGCGAATGGGCTGTGTTTATCGCGGTTGCCGAGGAGGGGAGTTTTACACGCGCGGCCGCGAAGCTCGGCCTCTCCCAATCCGCGCTCAGCTATGCGGTGCGCATGCTCGAACAACGGATCAGTGTGCGGTTGATCTCGCGAACGACGCGCAGCCTGTCGCTGACCGAGGCAGGCGAAAGGCTGCTTATCAGCCTGCGGCCGGCATTCGACCATATCGACAGTGAAATTGCTGCGCTCACCGCGCTTCGCGACAAGCCTGCAGGCACGATTCGCATCACCACGTTCCGGCATGCCGCCCAAACTGTCCTGTGGCCCGTATTGTCGAAACTGCTGCAGAATTATCCCGACATCACGGTTGAGGTCCATGTCGATGAAGGTCTCACCGACATTGTGGCAGAGCGCTTCGACGCCGGTATCCGCATGGGTGAACAGGTGCAAAAGGACATGGTTGCGGTCCGCATCAGCCCAGACGTCAGGATGGCAGTCGTGGGATCCCCGGCCTACTTTGCCAATCATCCCGCCCCGCAGACACCCCGCGACTTGAGCGAACACCGATGCGCAAGCTATCGCCAGAACACCGGGGGCGGCCTTTATGCCTGGGAGTTCGAACAGGACGGTGTCGAACTTGAGGTCCGGGTCAATGGACCGGTTATTTTCAACGACAGCGAGATGCTCTTGCATGCCGCAGTCGATGGCTTGTGTTTGGTGTACACGTTCGAAAACCAGATATCCCAGCATATTGCGGACGGCCGCCTGGTCCGGGTGCTGGAAGACTGGTGCCCGCCATATTCGGGCTACCACCTCTATTATCCAAGCCGGCGGCAGCATACTGCCGCCTTCACGCTTCTGGTCGACGCCCTCCGATACAGGGGGTAAGGGGTGGCCGATCATTTATCAATGTGATTTCTAACTTCATGCCGATTATGCCGTCTAATCGGCCGGCGCGACACTGGCCTTCGAACTCAGCACCAACCTGGCCACCGCCAAAGGCTAAAGTATTCGACCGCGACTTAGATTAGATCCTCGCAGCCTCGCATAGCGTTACTGGGCGTTCAGAGGGCTCCTGCGCGCCCTGGCGTAGAAAGGGCGTTGGCTCCCCGGGCCGGATTCGAACCAGCGACCAACCGGTTAACAGGCCTCAATTCAGTACGGACGTATGCAGCCTAGTTCGGACTTCTGCGACCATCCAAGTGCTTGATATTGCCTTCTTTTCTGGATCGGACAGCGTATAACCGTGGACGTCTCCGGACCTCTCCGGACGACTACAGTCCAGCCGCTGCCGGTGCCAAAACGGTGCCGCGACAAAAAGGAAAGCAAGGAAAATGACGGCTAAGTTCATAGTGCCGAAAATCTCCGAAAATGGGTTTCACACCCTTCTTCATCGATGGCCTGCCGGCTGCGCCGCGCGGTGACCGCTACACGATCATCGATAACGACACTCCGCATCTCCGGCTCCGCGGGATTGAGTCGACCCTAAGGCGCTTCAGCCCTGCTTGACGAAGCCGGCGGTGACCTCATCTTTGTGGGCGGCGAAAGCTGTCAGGACCTCGGTTTTCTCGGGCTTCGGAACCTTGAAGTGGTCCAGGGTCCGCCCGAGTTCCGCTGCGACCTCATCAAATTCCGCGGGTGAGATCCGGAGATCCCGGTGGGCTTCCTCAAGGCCAAGGTGCGTCGTGCCGGGCTTGGTGGCCACAAACTTGAAGGGCCCGCCAGAAACGTCGCAGACCCACAGCGTGCGCATGAACTTGAGGCCGGGCAGCCTTCCAAGGTTCTTGGTGTGCCATTCGCGCAGCTGCGGGTTCTCGGACGTCTGGCCGACGATGGGGTTCTTCACGATGGCGTCGCTGAAGTGATCCACCACCGCTGCGATGGCGAAGACGCCTCCCAGCCGCTCGTACAGACTGTTCTCAGGAGTGGTTTGGTTGGCCTGCGCGGAGGTATTATCGGCCGCCGCCAAAGCCATCGGGGCGACGGCCAGCCCGGCGACGACGCTTCGTCTTGTGAAAGAGGTCGAAACAACCGTTTTCATCTCTGGTCTCCTTCGAGTTGAGCCAGAGCGGCAGCAGCCTGTCTGGCAGCTTCGTTGAAGTGACATCGGATACTTTGCCGTATCCGGCATGCTCTATGGGACTAACGAGCCACCCGGCGGAATTATTCCGATCGACCGCATTCCATTGGACGAGAGCCATGACCATTAGGTGAGGGGCGATTGGCGCGGCCGCACTTATGACCAGAGCGTTGCGCCGTGCGTTGTTTCGTATCCCATGGCGGTTTTCGAGATACCGAAACAGGTCTCCCTGTTCCCTCCTAGGCGGCCTAAAATGCCTGCCGCTCAACCTCAAGAGAACCTGCGCGACTGTCGCGGGCTGTTTCGCTCAGAGCTGCGACCAATCCGCTTGCCCTTATCATCGAAATCAGGATTATATTCCTCCCCGTTGCGGCGAACCCTTCAACGGAGATCGCCATGCCCCAAAAGACCCTCGCCGACACCCTGGCCGCCCGCGAAACCATCTATGTGAATTGCGGACACCCGATGTGCTGCAAATCGATGAAGCTCGACATTTAGGCCCTGATTGACAGGCTCGGCTGTGACCACGGCTCGATGCATGACGACCTGGTCGGGCTCTTTGTTTGCTCAGCTTGCAAGGCTGCCGGTCGAGACCGCCGGCAGGTGTTCTTCACTTGCATTCCAGACTATGAAGGCCAGCAGCGGGCGCGCCATCGCGATTGGAAGCCAACGTTCGAACGAGAGGGCTGAAAGTGGCCGGCGCGATGACGACGCGCCGGCCGTCGAGCGTTCGCAATAGGGCCGGTGAAGTGACCTCAGCTGAGATTTGTCCAGAAAAGTATCGCCTGACAGGCGAAGCCAACACAGGCCGATATGCCGCCTGCGGCGTTCCACTGACCAGCGCGCTGCAGTTCTCGGATGAACGTGTTGATATTGTCGGGAAGACGGATCGATGCCGCAACAAGCCAAAAAACCGCGGCGAGGCCGGTCGACAAAAGTCCGATCAGGTTAATCCAGAAGGTCATGGGCTACTCTGCCAGATGGTCCTGATCGATCTTGGCAATTACCCCCTCAAGGGCCTGGACGGCCCGCCTCGATATCTCCACATGAGCGGCGGTGGTGTCGACTTTTCCCTTGCCCGGCTCAACGGTCCAAATGCCGGTTTTCCCTGCTTCGGCGTTGGCGATAAACCGGCGCTCATCTTCAAGCTGCTGGCTTAGTTCTTCTCGGAAGGCCTTCCACTGGTGTTTCGTTGCGGGCATCGATTTCCATCCTGTCTTGCCCCAGTCGGGAATTCCGATTTGGAGCCGCCATTGCACAGCTGCCCTGCGACATGCGAGTTTGTCAACCAAATGGCTCATCGGGAGTCTCGTCATGTCCATTTGCCGGATTGCGTTGACCTCGGCAGCGGTCACGCTTGCCTTCACAACCCTCGCCCAGGCCAGGCCGGACACCCGCGCCATGACCTGCCAACAGACGCAGGCGCTAATCCAGAACCATGGCTCGGCGGTGCTGACCACCGGCCCGAACACCTATGCCCTCTACGTCCGCAAGTACAGCAATGCGTGCGACGGGTCGTTAATCCCAGCGGTAGGGTTTGTGCCGACGCGCGATGGCCAGTGCTTGGTTCATCGATGCGGAGAGCCGCTCTCCACTCCTCCCGGCTGACGGTGACGAGCATAGCTACTCTGCTGCGCCTTTCGGCAGGAAGCCCTTAGCCTCAAGGTCGTCCACTGTGAGTTTCTCGACATAGGCAGCGACCATGCGCCTG